>NZ_JBVJIN010000058.1:0-33831 GCF_055586285.1 Actinokineospora sp. NPDC051303 | reverse complement strand
GGGTGGGGAGCCTTCGGCCCCACGACCACGGCGAGTTTAGGGATCTTCCTTCTCCCCCAAAGAAACCACTCCACCCCATCGAGCACCTGGCGGGCTCGGGTGCGGCCTGGCAGCAGAGCGGGTTGCTGCTCTTTGCTCTGCCCATCGAGAACTGGGCGAGCGTTCGGTTCGGCTTCGTGGGGGGCGGGTTCGCTGCTGCTCGTTCGGCACCATCGAGCACCGGGCGGGCGTAGCGTGCGTGTGGTACCGCGTGTGGGGTCGGATTGGTACCGTGGTGTGGTGGCTATGAACTTGCGGTTGGGGGCTGAGGCCGAGGCTGCGTTGCGGGCTGAGGCCGAGCGTTCTGGGCGTTCGCAGCAGGAGATTTTGCGGGAGGCCGTGGGGACGTATCTTGGGCTGATTCCCGGGCCGGGGGGTGGGGGGGATCCGCTGGTCAGCAAGGGCAAGGTGTTGCCGCCGCGGGTGCCGTTTCGGGATGTGCGACCGCGGCTGCGGCTGGGGCCTGCTGAGCGCAGTCTGGACCTGCTTGACCGTGCTGACCGGATCTGATGCGCGTCTATCTGGATAGCAGCGCCTTGCTCAAACGGGTCATCGAGGAGGCTGAGTCCGAGCCGTTGCGGGCTGTGCTGCGTGACTACGTCGGGGGCGATGCCCTGTTGGTGTCGTCGCGGTTGGCGGCGATTGAGGTCAGTCGGGCTGTTCGGGTGCGGTTCGATCTCGGGTTCGCTGCGGCTGCGGACTTCGTGGACGATGCGATGTCCGGGGTCGCCGAGTATCCGGTTGGGGATGAGGTTGTGAGTCTCAGTCAGCGGCTCAATCCGAACCGGCTGCGGTCGCTGGACGCCATCCATGTCGCGGCGGCGATGTTGCTGGATGTGGACCTGCTGATCACTTATGACGATCGGATGGCTGAGGCGGGGCTGCTCAACGGGCTGCGTTGTGCCGCGCCGGGGGCTCGCGGCTGATCGTCAGAGGCGCGTTGGTCAGGGGTCCGCTGTGACTGGTGTCGGAGAAGGGGGCTAGTCGCCTTTGCGTTGGCCGAAGATGGCCACGCCGAGTGGGGGGAGGCCGACGACGCTGGCCATCAGGTCGCAGAAAGCCTCGCCGTGGGGGGCCAGGGGGCCTCGGGGGGTCCAGGAGGCGCGTAGCTCTAGGTCGTCGGTGCGGGCGGGGCCCGCTATGTCGCCGAAGCGGGCTGAGGAGGTGTCGGTGACCGTGCCGCCCAAAGCGGTGTGGGCCGCGCCGGAGGCCTCCAGGGCGTCGGTGAGCCAGGACCAGCCGACGCTGGGCAGCAGGGGGTCGTCGGCCAGTTCCGCGTCCAGTTCCGCGCGCACGTAGGCCACGACGCGCAGGACGCCGTCCCAGGCTTCCTGGCCCTCCGGGTCGTGCAGCAGGATCAGTCTTCCGGTGGCCAGGACCTCGGCGGGACCGGTGGCTTCCGCGGTGAGGGCGAACGCCCACGGGGCCAGCCGCTGCGGCGGGCGGACCTCCGCGAGCTGCAGCTCCGGTCGAGGTCGCAGCGACTTCAGCGCCTCGACGGCCTGGGTGAAGAGTTCAGGCGCTGTTCCGGTCACAACTCGTAACTGTAGGACCACCCGAGTCAGTGAGCGGTATGGCGCGCCGATGGCCGCCACGCCGGAATACGCGACCCAGGGTTGACCTGTGGCGTGTGACCCACGTCCGAGTAAGACCATCGTCGCACGCGCGCCTCCCGACCCGTGGGACGATGGCGGGGCCATGACTGAGCTCATCACCTCGGCCGCCCCCCGCAGGAGCCTGCCGAGCGCCCCGTTCCTCGCCGCCGCGCGCGGCGACACCCCGACCCGGGTGCCCGTGTGGTTCATGCGGCAGGCGGGTCGCTCGCTGCCCGAGTACCGCGCGCTGCGGGCGGGCACCGGGATGCTGGCCGCCTGCTTCGACCCGGAGATGGTCCGCGAGATCACCCTGCAACCGGTGCGCAGGCACGACGTGGACGCCGCGATCCTGTTCAGCGACATCGTGGTGCCGCTGGTCGCCGCCGGGGTCGATCTGGACATCGTGGCGGGCACCGGGCCGGTCGTCGCGCGCCCGGTCCGCTCGGCCGCCGAGGTCGCCGCGCTGCCGGTGCTCGACGCCGAGCAGGTCGAGCCGGTCGCCGAGGCCGTGCGGCTGCTGACCGCCGCGCTCGGCGAGACGCCGCTGATCGGGTTCGCGGGGGCGCCGTTCACCCTGGCGTCCTACCTGGTCGAGGGCGGGCCGAGTCGCAACCACGAGCGCACCAAGGCGCTGATGTACGCCGACCCCGAGACCTGGCACGCGCTGCTCGACCGGCTCGCCGACACCGCGCTGACGTTCCTGCGCGCGCAGATCGCCGCCGGGGTCGACGCGGTGCAGCTGTTCGACTCGTGGGCGGGCGCGCTCTCGCTCAAGGACTACCGCGAGTTCGTCCTGCCGCACTCGGCCAAGGTGCTCGGCGGCCTGGCCGACGCGGGTGTGCCGCGCATCCACTTCGGCGTGGGCACCGGGGCGCTGCTCGGCGCGATGCGCGAGGCGGGCGCGGACGTCGTGGGCGTCGACTGGCGCACCCCGCTGGACGAGGCCGTGCGCCGCATCGGCCCGGACGCGGTGGTGCAGGGCAACCTCGACCCGGCCGTGCTGTTCGCCGGTGACGACGTGGTGCGCCGAGAGGCCGCCCGGATCGTCGAGGAGGGCCGCAGCGCGCGCGGGCACATCTTCAACCTGGGCCACGGGGTGCTCCCCGACACCGACCCCGACGTGATCACCCGGACCGTCGAGTTCGTGCACGGCCTCACGCCGGGCCGGTGAGCCCGGTGCGCGTGGCGGTCGTCGGCGGCGGGATCTCCGGCCTCGTCGCGGCGCACCGGCTGCGTGTCCTGCTCGGCCCGGACGCCGCGATCACCGTCTTCGAGCAGACTGGCCGGGTCGGCGGCAAGATCCGCACCGTCGACCTCGCTGGCCTGCGCTACGACGTGGGCGCCGAGGCGTACCTGGTCCGCAGGCCGGAAGTGACCGCGCTGCTCGATGAGCTGGGCATGGGCGCGGACGTGGCGCACCCCACCGGGGCGCGGTCCACGGTCCGCGCGGGCGGTGTGACCCGGCACATCCCCGGCCGCACGATGATGGGCGTGCCCGCCGACCCGGCCGCGGTCGCCGACCTGCTCTCGCCAGCGGGGGCGCGCCGCGTCGCCGAGGAGTCCGGCTTGCCGCCGATCCGCCTGGCGGGCGACGCCGTTCTCGGCCCGCTGTTGCGCGAGCGGTTCGGCGACGAGCTGACCGACCGGCTGGTCGACCCGCTGCTCGGCGGCGTCTACGCGGGCGGCGTCGACGGCCTCGGCCTACGCGCCACCATGCCCGCCCTGGCCGCCGCGCTTGACGCGGGCGCCACGAGCCTCACCGAGGCGGCTGCGGCCGTTGTGCCCGCCCCCACCGGACAGCCCGTATTCGGGACGCTGGCGGGTGGCCTGGGGACGCTGGTCGACCGGCTCGCCCGTGGCGCGGACATCCGGCTCAACACGCTCGTGCGCGGTCTGGAGCGCACTGGCCGGGGCTGGCGGCTCACCCTGGGCACTGGGGAGGCCGTGGCCGCCGACGCGGTGGTGCTGGCCGTGCCCGCGCCCGCCGCGCGCAAGCTGCTCGACGGGGTGGTCCCGGCCGCGGCTGCCGCGTACGGCCGGGTCGAGGTCGCGTCGATGGCCGTGGTGGCGCTGGCGCTGCCTGCGGGCGCCGAGCTGCCCGGCACCTCCGGCGTGCTGCTCGGCGCCCGGGAGCGCAGACTGGACGGCTCGCCGTTCGCGGTCAAGGCGTTCACATTCTCCGCGACCAAGTGGGCGCACCTCGGGGAAGGTGCCCAGGGCGGTCAAGGCGCCGTGGTGGTGCGCGGCTCGGTCGGCAGGCACGGCGAGCCCGGCGCCCTGCGCGCCGACGACGACGAGCTGGTGCGGCTGGTCCGTGCCGACCTCGTGGAGCTGACCGGGGTCACCGCGCCGCCCATCGACGCGGTGGTCACCCGCTGGGGCGGCGGCCTGCCGCAGTACGCGGTCGGCCACACCGATCTGGTGGCCGAGATCGAGCGCGCGGTCGCCGATGAGCCCGGCCTCGCCGTCGCGGGGGCGACCCTGCACGGCGTCGGCATCCCGGCCTGCGTCGGCACCGGCGAGGCCGCCGCCCGCCGGATCGCCGCCCACCTGCTGGCTCCGGTCAGCCGCTGATCAGAAAACGACGAATGAGAATGAAGAGGAAGCCGACGTCATGGCCCGTCTGAACTACGCCGAGCTCAACGACACCATCCGCTACACGATGTGGTCGGTCTTCCGGATCACCCCGGGCGCGCTGCCCGAGGACCGCGGCCCGGCCGCGACCGAGACCGCCGAGTACCTCGACGCCCTGGCGGGCAAGGGGGTCGTGGTGCGCGGAGTGTACGACCTCGCGGGGCTGCGGGCGGACGCCGACTACATGATCTGGTGGCACGCGGAGGAGATCGAGCAGGTGCAGGCCGCCTACACCGGGTTCCGCCGCACCGCGCTGGGCCGGGCCTCGACGCCGGTGTGGAGCCAGGTCGCGCTGCACCGGCCCGCGGAGTTCAACCGCAGCCACATCCCGGCGTTCCTCGCCGGTGAGGAGGCGCGCAAGTACGTCTGCGTCTACCCGTTCGTGCGGTCCTACGAGTGGTACCTGCTGCCGGAGGACGAGCGCCGCAAGATGCTCGCCGACCACGGCAAGGAGGCCCGGGACTACCCGGACGTGCGCGCCAACACGGTCGCGTCGTTCGCCCTGGGCGACTACGAGTGGCTGCTCGCCTTCGAGGCCGACGAGCTGCACCGCATCGTCGACCTGATGCGCCACCTGCGCGGCACCGAGGCGCGCCGCCACGTGCGGGAGGAGATCCCGTTCTACACCGGCACCCGGGTGCCCGCGGCCGAGTTGGTCGCCAACCTGCCGTGACGACGGGCTCGGCGGGGGTCGAGCTGGTCGGCGACGAGCGGGTCATGGCCGGGCCGTACCGGGTGGCGCACGCCGCGGCCTGGTGCGTCGGGCGGGTGACCGCGGCGGCGGGGGAGTTGCTGCGCGAGCGCGGCACGGACCCGGGCCCGGTCTCGGTCGACGTCCCGCACGCGGCGGAGGCGTTCCGCAGCGAGCGGCACCTGCTGGTGGACGGCGCGTTTCCCGGTGAGCTGTGGGCGCCGCTGTCGGGCGACTACCGCGCCGAGGACGGCTGGGTGCGGCTGCACTGCAACTACCCGCACCACGAGGCGGCCGTGCGGACCGCGCTGGGCGAGGACGTGGCGGGCGAGGTGGCCGCGCTGCCCGCCGCGGTGGTCGTGGCCGCCGTGCTCGCCGCCGGTGGCGCCGCGGCGGCGCTGCGGTCGCCCGAGGACTGGCGGGCGCACCCGCAGGGGGCCGCCGTCGCCGCGGAGCCGCTGGTGTCGGTCGAGCGGGTCGGCGACGGGCCCGCGCGGCCGCTGCCGCGCGCCGACCGGCCGCTGGCCGGGGTCCGGGTGCTGGAGCTGACCCATGTGATCGCGGGCCCGGTGTGCGGGCGGACCCTGGCCGCGCACGGCGCGGACGTGCTGCACGTCGGCGCGGCTCATCTGCCGACTGTGCCCGCGGCGGTGGTCGACACCGGGTTCGGCAAGCGGTCCTGCCATCTGGACCTGCGCGCCCCCGAGGGCCGAGCCACGCTGCGCGGCCTGCTGGCCGACGCGGACGTCATGGTCCAGTCTTACCGGCCGGATTCCTTGGCGGCCAAGGGGTTCGGGCTGGGTGACCTGCCGCCGGGGAAGATCCTGGTGAGCCTGTCCGCGTATGGCCACAGTGGACCGTGGCGCACCCGACGCGGCTTCGACAGTCTGGTGCAGCTCGCGACCGGGATCGCCCACCGCGACGGTGTGGACCGGCCGGTTCCGTTGCCCGCACAGGCTTTGGACCACGGCACCGGTTGGCTGGCCGCCTACGGCGTGCTCACCGCGCTGCGCCGCCGCGCCGTCGAGGGCGGGACCTGGCACGTGCGGGTCTCGCTGGCCCGCACCGCGCACTGGCTTGACCGGCTGGGTCGGATCGAGTCGGCCGAGCACGGGAAGCCGGTGGACGCCTATCTCTCCCAAATGGACAGTTCAGTTGGGACGGTGCGGCATGTCCGGTTCCCCGGAACGCTTCCGGGTTCGCCGCCGCGCTGGGACCACGGCCCGCGAACCCCGGGCGGTGATCCGCCCGCCTGGTGGTGACGGCCGCGAACACCAAGGCCGCCTTCGGCACACGTGCCGAAGGCGGCCTTGATGTCTTAGATCAGCGGTGTCTCAGGTCAGCGCTTGCCGAGCTGGTAAGCGCGGATGATGGTCTGCTCCACCGTCGAGCCCCGCGAGTCCTGGGCCGAGGCCCGCAGCGACACCGACGACGCGCCCGCCGGGTGGTCGAGGACCACCAGGGACTTCGCGATCACCGTCGCCCGGCGCCAGGTCTTGCCTTCGTCGTAGGACACGTCCACCGACAGCCCGCGCGGCTGGCCCTTCGCCCCGTTCTCCAACTGGAGGGTCACCGGCAGCAGGTAGCGGCCGGTCGGCGCGGCGTTCTCGGCGTCCAGCTCGGCGTGGAAGCGGACGACCGAGATCGGCGCCGCGGCCTGGCCGGGCTTCGAGTCGAACGACCACGTCGCCGAGACGTGCGTGCTCAGCCCGTACCGGGCGTCCCGGGTGCCCTCGGCGGCGAGCGTGTACCGGCCCGCGGACCGAGGAATCTCGAACTGGCCGCCCGCGGGGAAGGCCGTCTCACCGATCTTGACGCCGTCGCGGAACAGGGTCGTCTTCGCCGCTGTCGTTGCCGAGAAGCCCGCGTTGCCGCCGCCGTCGCCGAACAGGCCGATGTCGGCGGCCAGGATGTCCGCGTTCGGGTTCTCCGCGTTCGGCGGCGCGTCGAACCGGCGCAGCCACGGAACCTCCGCGCGCGGGAGCGCGGGGCCGAAGACGGCGACGTTGACCCGCTGCCGGTACGTCTTGCCCGCCTGCGCGATCAGCGGCTCGGCGATGAACTGGCCGCCCACCGCCGTGTCCTGCGGGTTGTCGCCGAAGAGGAACAGGCCGCTGGTCCACCGCGCGTTCTCGGCCAGCAGGTGTTCGGTGTGCACGCCCGCGGTCACGTCCCGGCCCACGGTGAGGCCGCCGCCGCGGCCCGAGGCCGACACCGCCCCGAGGAACCGGCTCGCGGTCGTCCCGGGCACGACCGGACCGACCGTGGTGCGCACGGTCGCGAGGTCCTGCTGCCGCACGACGCGGGTGAAGCCGGTCGGCACCGCCCCGTCTTGGAACCAGGACAGCCCGTAGTACGCCGCGGGCGTGGTCAGCGACGCGTTCAGCGTCCAGGTGAGCATGTCCGCGGGAAGCGCCGGGCCGACCTGCCCGATGCTGAGCTCGCCCAGGTCGCGCATGAGCACGCCGAAACCGACGCTCCGGTTCCCCGCGGTGATGTCGTACCCGCTGAAGCTCAGCAGGGGCTCGGCGGCCGGGTCGGGCGGGGTCACCTTGATCGGCTTGGCCGCGCGTGCGTCTACCACGAGGTCGGTCTTCTTCGTCAGCTCGAACCCCGGGTACGGCAGGTGCTGCGCGGTGAGCGTGGCCTCCTGGGTGAAGAAGTTGTCCAGGACGTAGCGGCCCTTGGGCAGCCGCAGGTCCAGCACGCCGTCCGGGTCGAAGCCGAAGGTGAGGACGTCGTTGTCCAAGCCGAAGACCAGCGTGCTGAACTCGGCGGTGGGATTGCCGTCCGGGCCGAGGAAGGTGGCCCGCAGGTCGTAGCTCTCGACCTCGCGCTCGATCGCCATCGGTGTGCGGACCGCGGTCGTGCCGGAGGTCGCCACGATCGTGCCGGAGTACCCGCCGTCGACCGAGCCGAGCCGGGTGTCGCCGATGACCTCGACCGTCGCCGTGCCGCCCGCCGGGACCGCCACCCTGGTCGAGGACAGCGTGATCATGCCCTGCGGCGCGGGCTTGCCGTCCGGCCCGACCACCTCGGTCCGCAGGTCAAGGGCCACCGGCTGATCGCCGCTGTTGCGGTAGGTGAACTTCTTGCTGACCGGCTTGTCGTCGTCGTGCGGCCAGAGCTGGGTGCCCAGGCTCACCGAGGACGGCTCGGTCGTCAGGGTCTGCGCGAGCGCCGCGGGCACGTCGACCCGGCCGGAGCCCTGGTCGAACGCGCTCAGGCCCGGGGTCGGCTTCGCGGACGCGGTCAGCGCCGCCTTGAGCCGCGCGCCGGACCACTCGGGGTGCCGCTGGGCCAGGATCGCCGCGGCGCCCGCCACGTGCGGGGCCGCCATGGACGTGCCGGACAGGCTCACATACCCCGGCTCGGCCGGGTCGCCGATCTGGCCCTGCGCCGCCTTGGCCGCCACAATGCCCGACCCGGGGCCGGTGATGTCCGGCTTGATCGCGCCGTCGCCGGTCCGCGGGCCGCGGCTGGAGAAGAACGACAGCGAGTCGTCACGCTCAACCGAGCCCACGGTGAGCGCGGCGTCCGCGCTGCCCGGCGACGACACCGTCCGCGCCCTCGGCCCGGAGTTGCCCGCGGAGATGACGAACAGGGTGCCCTTCTCGGCGGACAGGCGGTTCACCGCCGCCTCCAGCGGGTCTTCCTCCGGGCCGTCGCTGCCGCCCAGGCTCAGGTTCACGATGTCGGCGCCCTGCTCGGCCGCCCACTCCATGCCCGCCACGATCCACGACTCCTGGCCGGAGCCG
The DNA here is from genome assembly GCF_055586285.1 of Actinokineospora sp. NPDC051303. Classification (NCBI taxonomy): domain Bacteria; kingdom Bacillati; phylum Actinomycetota; class Actinomycetes; order Pseudonocardiales; family Pseudonocardiaceae; genus Actinokineospora; species Actinokineospora sp. NPDC051303. The sequence continues at coordinate 25,114 of NZ_JBVJIN010000058.1, read as the reverse complement.
AAGTCGTCGAGGACCTTGCCGTCGAGCAGTTTCGCCCCGTGCGCGACGCCCTTGTACTTCCCGCCGGTCCCGGCGATGGTCGAGGCGACGTGCGTGCCGTGGCCGACGCGGTCGATGGCGTCGGAGGCGTCGGAGAAGTTGCGTTCGCCGATTTCGCGGCTCGCCAGGTCCGGGTGGGTCTGGTCGACCCCGGTGTCCAGGACCGCGACGGTGACGCCGCTGCCGTCGAGACCGGCCCGCCACGCCTCGGGCGCGCCGATCTGCGCGGTGCTGCGGTCGAGGGTGGCCTGCCGCTTGCCGTCGAGCCAGAGCGTGCCCTCGCCGACCAGCGAGCGCCACGAGCCCGCCAGGGCCGTCTTGTCCGCGGACAGCGCGCGGGCGCCGACCGACGGGAGGTCGCGCACCGCCCGCACGCCGGTGGTGGCGAACAGGCCCGCCGGGGCCGGGCCGGACTGGATGAGCGGCAGGTCGGCGCGGCGGTCGTCGTAGCCCGCTTCGAGCAGGCCGGTGACGTCGAACAGGCGGCGGTCGAGCCTGCCTGCGGAGACCAGTGGCAGCGCGTCGGCCGGGACCACGTGCAGGTGGCCCTCGACCGTGCTGGTGTGGAAGACCACGTCAGCGCGGCCCTCCGCGGGCCGGACCGCTGCCGCGGCCCCGGTCGCGGGGACCAGGACGCGGTCGCCGGTGATGAGCGTGACCGTGCGGGCGGAAGCCGCCCGCGGCGGCTCGGCCGCGGTGGTCGCGGTGGCGGGCGCCGCGGCGGCGCAGACCAAGCCGAGTGTGATTGCCGCCGCGGTGATCCTTGTTGTCGTGTTTCGCGCGCGCGGGCGCATTCGACCCCCCGAGTGTGCTGTTTATGGGCATGCCGAAAAGGCCGGATGTCCGGTGTCGGGTGAATCCCCCCAGAATCAAGCCCCAGTTCGCCAGAAACTATCCAGGTTCCATGATCAGCGCGCAAGGGCTAAATGGTTGATCCAGATGGCCGATCGGCCGATGCGCCTGCCTCAGCCCGCGGCCAGCCCGCCCTGGCTCAGCGTCAGCCGCGCCTGCGGTCCGGCTTCGCCGCATTCCGGGCCGTTGGGGAACGTCGCCTTCGGCACGACCTCGACCTGGTGCGTGGCGCCCCCGAGGGCGAGCGTCACCGCCACCGGTGTGTCCTTGGGCAGTCCGGGCAGGTCGGCGAACCCGCTGAGCCCGCCGGTCGGAGTCATCTGGGCGGCACAGCCCTCGTTCACGCAGGTCGTGGGGCCCGCGCTGGTCGCGGGGAACAGGTCCAGCGGGGCGGTGTGACACTGGCCCGCCCAGCAGGCGGTGAGCTGGCCGTTCGCTGGGGAGATCGCGGTGGCGGCCGCCGCGGGAATGTCGAGGCTGATGCCGGTCGGCGCGCCGATCGTGGTGCACGGCACATCGCCCGCGCCCGGCGAAGATCCGCATCCGAGCAGTGCGCTCAGGCAGAGCGCGGACAGAGCTGTCCCCTTGACGCCGAACCGCATGAAATCTCCAGCCGCTATGTCCGATTTGCCGCCGATTCGCCCCTGTGATCCTCCCGGCACTCACCTCGCGGTCGCCCACATTTCGTGGGATCGACGCCTCAATCGTGACGCACATGACCCTCCGGTCGGCGTTAGCGTGCACCCGGACCCGTGACCGCGGGTCCACACGGGAACAAAAACGGAGGTCGATCAATGGTCACCCGGAACACCGCATGGCCCGCGGGAACGCCCTGCTGGGTCGATCTCGGCACGGATGTCGCCCGGGCCGCGGAGTTCTACTCAGGACTCTTCGGCTGGCGGGTGGACATCGGTGGCGAAGAGGTCGGCGGATACGCGAACTGCTTCCTCGGCGACGAGTTCGTCGCGGGCCTCGGACCGCTGCAAGAGGGCCAGACCTCGGCGTGGACCACCTACCTGTCCAGCACCGACGCCGAGGCGGACGCGGCCAAGATCACCGCGGCGGGCGGGCAGATCGTCCTGCCGCCGCTGCAGGTGCAGGAGTTCGGCCGCATGGTCGTGGCCGTCGACACCGCGGGCGCGCAGTTCGGGCTCTGGGAGTCGGGCACGCACACCGGCGTCACCCTGGCCAACGAGCCGGGCTCGCTGGTCTGGAACGAGCAGATGAGCGCCGACCTCGCCGCCAGCAAGGAGTTCTACGCCAAGGTCTACGACTACGACTACCAGGACATGGACGGCGCCCCCGGCGGCTACGCCACGCTGAACGTGCCCGGCGGCGAGCAGCCGGTCGGCGGCATCGGCGGCGGGCTGGACGCGGGCACGCGGGCGTACTGGGGCGTGTACTTCCAGGTCGCCGACGCCGACGCGACGCTGGAGAAGGTCAAGGAGCTGGGCGGTTCGGTCATCGAGGGCGCGACCGACACCCCCTTCGGCCGCATGGCGACCGTCGCGGACGACCAGGGCGCCCAGTTCAAGATCATGGGCGTGCCCGCGAGCTGACGCCTGCCCGAGCCGCAGGACCCGTCGAGCGGGAGCGCTGAAGGTCCGCCCGGGTCTCCTCGGCCTGCCGCGTCCGGCGGAGTGGGTCTATCCGGGTGGTGCCGCGCCTCGGCGCGACACCACCCGGGCCCGATCCCCTGGCCGCCCCGGTCGCCACCAAGGGCGCCTCGGCTTGGCCAGGTTGCCCCGATCGGTCAACCACCGCTCGAACGCCGCGGCGTCCTCGCGAGCCCGTGATCCCACGCGGCGCGGGTTCGCGCGCGCGTACTCGTCGAACAGCGGCGGGAACCGCTCGCCCAGGTCGCCGGTCAGGTCCGGGGCCAGACGCGCGACCACCCGGCGTCGTTTCGCCAGCAGGGCCGCCGCCTCCACCGCCACCTCGGCCGGGTCGAAGCCCGGGGGCGGCGGCCCGCCCGCGAGCAGCGCGCGCAGCAGGTCCGCCTGCCGGGCGGCCAGCCGCGCCCGCTGGTCGGCGTTCCCGCCGGTCGGCTCGCCGCTGGCCCTGTCGCCGCTCTTGTCGCTGGTCATGTGCCCGCCAGGACGCCGCGGATCGCGGCCAGCTCGGCGGCCAGGACGGCGTCCGCGGGGTAGCGGTCGTCGCGCTCCAGCAGCACCCCGGGCGGGCGGACCCGCGCGCACAGCTCGCCCAGCAGGTCGAGCACGCCGTCGGGCACCGGGTGGGCGTGCGTGTCGTGGTACACCCCGTCGCGCTCGACGCCCCCGGCGACGTGGACGTACGCGATCCGCTCCAGCGGCAGCCCGTCGAGCAGGGCGACCGGGTCCTGGCCCAGGTTGCGGGCGTTGGCCCACAGGTTGGCCACGTCGATCAGCAGCAGGCAGCCGGTGCGCTCGACCAGCTCGGTCAGGAACGCAGCCTCGGTCAGCTCCGCGTCCGGCCACTCCAGCAGCGCGGCGATGTTCTCCAGCGCCAGCGGCCTCCCCAGGTCCGCCTGCGCCGCCTTCACGTTGGCGGTGAGCACGTCGAGCGCGTCGCGGGTGCGCGGCACCGGCATCAGGTGCCCGGAGTCCAGCCCGCCCGCGCGGACGAAGCAGATGTGGTCGCTGGCCACCGGGGCGTCCAGCAGCTCCGCGACCGCGGCCAGGTGCTCGACCCGGTCCCGGTCGAGCGGGTCGGCCCCGCCCAGAGAGAGGGAGACGGCATGGGGGAGAACGGGGACCCCTCGACCCCGTAGGAGCCGCAGCGACTCCGGCAGGTGGTCGCGGTGCAGGTTCTCCGCCACGACCTCCACGAAGTCGACGCCCGGCAGCCGCTCGACGGTCAGATCGATCTCCGACCGCCAGCCGATGCCCACCCCGAGCTCACCCATGCCGTCCCTTTCCCCCTCGATCAGCCGCCGCAGCCTCCGCCGCCGCCGCAGCCACCCCCGCCGCCCCCACCCCCGCAGGACGACCCGCCGCTTCCCCCGCAGCTTGACGAACTGGACGAGCTGCTGGACGACGCCCAGGACCCCGACGCCGCCCGCTGCGTCTCCAGCGCCGCGGCGATCTCGGCGTCCGGATAGGTGGCCAGCCCGCCGAACACCACCAGCCCGGCCGCGGTGCCGAGCGCGTAGTCAGGGACGTGCGCCCCGACCGTCCGGTCGCTCGCCTTGGCCCGTCCCCGGCGCGCCTCGGCCAGCATTCGGGAGCCCAGGTAGGTCCGGGACGGCACCGGCCGCCGGAACAGCGCCACCATGACCACCGCTGTCGCGAGCAGGGCCACGGTCAGCCACCCGATCGGGCGGCTTTCGGCCAGTCCGTTGACCCACCGCGCCGCGCCCACCGCGAAGAGCACGGCGAGCGGAGCAGCGGACAGCCGCGCCCGCGACCGCCCCTTGTCGACCAGCAACCCCTTGCGGGTCAGGTCCGCGCCGATCCTGGTGACGGCGGGGTCCTGACCGACCTTGTCGACAAGCAGGCTGAGCGTGCGGTGCCCGTACCGCTTGGCGTCCGCGATCACGGCTTGGTCGACGGCGCCACCCCCGTGCGCGCCCTCGACCACCTGAACCGCCCCCGTGCGGCTCGTGCGCAGCTTCCCCTCGTCCAGCAACCTGGCGATCGCGGTCTCCACGACGCGTCGGGCGCCGCCCGCCAGGTACGCCAGCTCGTCCAGAGTGAGCTGACCGGGCGCCCGCTCCGCCGCGGACGCCGTGCGAGCCATGATCCGGACCGCGAGCGCGATGAGCACCGCGAACGCCGCCGCCACCAGATACAGCCGGAGGAACTCCGGCCCGCTGATTCCCCACGGTTCGTTCATGTCGTCCCCCTTGTGAGTGCGACCATGCTCGATCCGGTGTGAGCGCGCGCACAAGAGAGCTTGAGCAAGATTTAGGGAACCCGTGGGCTGGACTTAGGGCTGCTTGAGGTGAATTTGAGGTAAGGAGCCCTCAGGCCCCGTCGGTGTGGGTGTCACTGTCGGGGACGAGGGTGAGCGAGATGCTGTTGATGCAGTACCGCTGGTCGGTCGGCGTCGGGTAGCCCTCGCCCTCGAAGACGTGCCCGAGGTGGCTGTGGCAGCTCGCGCACAGCACCTCCGTGCGGACCATCCCGTGCGTGCGGTCCTCGCGCAGCACGACGCTCTCGCCAGCCAGCGGCGAGAAGAACGACGGCCACCCGCAGTGCGACTCGAACTTGGTGTCGCTGCGGAACAGCTCGGCCCCGCACGCGCGGCACCGGTACACCCCGGCGGTCTTGGTCTCGGTGTACTCGCCGGTCCACGCTGGCTCGGTGCCCGCTTCGCGCAGCACGGCGTACTCGCGCGGATCGAGCTCGGCGCGCCACTCCTGCTCGGACTTGACCACGCGCGGCGTCGCGCCCACCACCGGCTTCATTCCCGCCTGCTTCATTCGGAAGTCTCTCTTCTCCCCAGGGTTTCGTTTCCGCGTGCTCCGCCGCCGGGCGCCTACCCGAGCAGGACGCTCACGATGAACACCAGGGCGTCCCACGCGGCCACCACCACACCCAACAAGATCAGGGCCGCGACTATGCCCGCGGTGAGCCGGTAGTGGCCGCCGAGCCGGTTCGCCGACTCGGCGAAGTCGCTGACCTGGCCGAGGTAGCCCTCGACGGTGTAGCTCGGCCGCACCCGTTCCACCCGGTCGAGGTGCTCGGCGAACTCCCTGGCCTCGGGGTCGGCCGGATCGAGGCCGATCAGGTCGTCGGAGAAACGGTCCTTCGGCCTGGGGCGCTCGTCCGGGCGCGGGTCATCGTCGGACGCCCCGCGGAAGCCTGTCCCGACCATGCCTCCACGGTAGCTTGCCGGGCAGGGGAAGAGGAATCAGCGAGATTCCAGCGGACGCTCCTCGGCGGGGCCGTCCGCGCGCAGGTGCACGACCGAGGTGAAACCCCACTCCGCCAGCCTGCCCAGCTGCGCGCCCAGCTTGCCGCGCCTGCGGATCGGCGAGACGGCCCGGCCGTCCCGGCGCAGCTCGCGGGCGCTGCCGACGACCGTGGGAAGCGGCACGTCAGCCTCGTAGAGCACCGCGACCGCCGCGCGGCTCCCGGCGCCCTCGATCAGGTCCACGATGCGCTCGAAGCCGATGGAGAACCCGCACGCGGGCACGTCGCGGCCCAGCGAGCGGCCGATGAGCCGGTCGTAGCGCCCGCCGCCCGCGACCGACCCGGCCGCCGCCGGGTGGGTGATCTCGAAAATCTGGCCGGTGTAGTAGCCCATGCCGCGCACCAGGGTCGGGTCGAACTCCCAGTCCAGCCCGTCGAGCGCGCGCAGCGAGTCGGCGGTGGCGGCCAAGTCGGCGACGACCTCGTCGGGCAGGTCCGGCACCGCCTCGGCGAGCCGGTCGCCCAGCTTGGCCGGGTCGACGCCGCGCAGGCCGGTGATCTTCTCCTGGAGCCGGTCGATCTGGGCCGCGTCGAGCCCCCGGCCGGGCAGCTCGGCGCGCACGCCTTCCCAGCCGATCTTGTCGAGCTTGTCCAGGGTGATGAACAGCCCGGTCCACGCCTGCTCGGGCAGCCCGGCGGCCTGCGCCAGCGCGGACAGGAACCGCCGGTCGGAGACCCGCACGGTGGCGCCGTCGAGCCCGGCGGCGGCCAGCGCCTCGGTGGTCGCCTCGATCAGCTCGACCTCGGCCAGCACGCTCTCTTCGCCGAGCATGTCGATGTCGCACTGGTAGAACTGCCGGTAGCGGCCCTTCTGCGGCCGCTCGGCCCGCCACACCGGCCCGAACTGGAACGACCGGAACGGCTGCGGCAGGCTCGCCTGGTTGTTGCCGTAGAACCGGGTCAGCGGCACGGTCAGGTCGTAGCGCAGCCCCAGGTCCACCAGATCGTCCAGCCGAGTCTCGGCGGCGACGACCTCGTCAAGTCCCCGGCGCAGCACCCGGTAGATCAGCTTCTCGTTCTCGCCGCCCTGCCCGCCCTGCAGGCGCTCGATGTTCTCCAGCGCGGGCGTCTCGATGCGCTGGTAGCCGTACCGGTGGTAGACCTCGGTGATCCGGGCCAGCACGTGGTCGCGCACGGCCACGGTCGCGGGCAGCAGGTCACGGGTGCCCCGGGCGGGGCTGTTGTCCATCTTCACCGGTCGGGTTCCTCGCAGATGACGGTTAACGGTCGCGTCAACGCTACCGGCAGGCCATCCGCCCTGGCCGGACCACCGCCCCTACCCGCGGCGCGCCCCGTCCGGCCACACCACCGCCACCGGCAGCCCACGCCCCCGCGCCGCCGCGACGACGTCCGCGGTCCCGCCGTGCCCACCGGACGGCCCGCCGTCCCACACCGCGACCAAGGCGTCCACGGTGTCCAGGACGTGTTCACTCGCGGCCATGTACGCGTCCCGGCCAGCCTCGGCGAACGGCATCGTGCGAACGGTTCCCGCCTTGCCGATCAGGGCATCGAACTCGGCGGCGTTGTCCGGCTTCACCTTGCGCTCCCGGTAGTCGGCCGAGGGAACGACGACCTCGATCGCCCCACCCAGTTCGAGCACGACGTGGGCGAACACCTGGTCCGCGCCCCGGGCCAGGCAGGTCACCCCCACCAAATCGGGACCGGAACGCCCGGCCAGCGCCATCCGGATGGCGCTCGCGACCAGTGGCACGGTGTCGTCGCTGAGGTTGCTGTGTCCGGTGATGCCGATACGCACGTTCGTCCTGGGGGGTGTCGGGGTCAGTGGGCGGAGTAGATGAGGGTGAGGATGGCTTCGAGTGTGCCGCGCGGGCGGCGAGCCCGGCGCGAAGACGTCATTCTCTCGATCTCCGGGGCGGTCTGGTTCACCGATCCCCACGCGCTGCTTCCGCTGATCCGTCGCGCCGGAAGTGAGTGAGTTCGTCACCGGGAGGTCACCAAAGCGCGCGCGGGCGTTTCCCACCGGCCGTACGCTGGGCCAATGGCGCCAGCGGTGGAGATCGAGGTCGAGGGCCCGCATGGGCTGCGGGCAGTGCGGGTGTCCAATCCGGACAAGCCGTACTTCGCCGATATCGGGGTCACGAAACGTCAGATCGTGGAGTACTTTCTCAGCGTCGGCGACGGTATTCTCGGGGCCCTGCGGGAGCGGCCGACGACGTTGGAACGGTGGCCTGGCGGCGTTTTCGAGGGCGCGAAGCTGTCCACCCGCCAAGACAACAGTGGTGACGCGTTCTACCAGAAGCGCATCCCCAAGGGCGCGCCCGACTACGTCGAGACCGCCCGCATCACCTTTCCCAGCGGTCGCCCCGCCGACGAGGTGTGCCCTACCGAACTGGCTGTCGTGGCCTGGGCGGCGAATCTGGGCACGCTCACCTTCCACCCCTGGCCGGTCCGCCGCGCCGATGTCGACCACCCCGACCAGTTGCGCATCGATCTGGACCCGCAGCCCGGCACCGACTTCGCCGATGCGGTCACCGTGGCGTTTCAGGTGCGCGAGCTGTTGGCGTCGATGGGCATCGAGGCGTTCCCCAAGACTTCCGGCGGTCGCGGCGTGCACCTCTACGTCCCGATCGAGCCGCGTTGGACGTTCACCGAGGCCCGGCGCGCTCTGATCGCCCTGGGGCGGGCGATGGAGCGGCGGATGCCCGAGCAGGTGACCATGAGCTGGTGGAAGGAGGAACGCGGCGCCCGGGTGTTCATCGACTACAACCAGATGGCCCGCGACCGCACCATCGCCTCGGCCTACTCCATCCGCCCCACCCCGCGCGCCCTGGTCTCGGCCCCGCTGACCTGGGACGAGCTGTCCGACGTCCACCCGGAGGACTTCTCCATCCTGACCATGCCCGCCCGCTTCGCCGAAGTCGGCGACCTGCACGCGCCGGTCGCCGAGCGCGCTTTCTCCTTGCTGCCCTTGATCGATCTGGCCGACCAGGACGAACGCGACCGCGGCCTGGGTGACCTTCCGTATCCCCCCGACTACCCGAAGATGCCGGGCGAGCCCAAGCGCGTCCAGCCCTCGAAGGCCCGCGACTGACTGCTTCCGGGGCGGTGTGTGGATTGTGGACGCCCGCCGGAACCCCCGAACGTTACGGGGAAACGGCGGCGCGCGCGCCCGCGTTGCTCCGTCCGGTTGATCGCGGGTGACGAACATCGTTCGGACCGGCGGGATTGTCGGTGTTTCGATTTACACTGCAAGGAGAGCGAAAGGGGATCACCATGACGGACTCGTACCTCGTCCGCTACGTCGGCGGTCCTCTCGACGGGCGGGTGGACACGCTGAGCGTGTTGCCCGCTGAGCCCCGGTCGACGGTGACGCATGTCCACTTGCACGGTGGGCCGAAGATCGTGCATCACTACGACTTGCACTACGCGGTGGAGTACGGCTGCGAGTACCGGCTGCGTGAGGTCTGACGCTGTGACATCGACGGCCGGACAGTAACTTTCCGGGCCGTCAGCCTTGCGGCAGCAGCAGATCCGCCACGGCGGGCCAGTGGTCCGACGCCGCGCCGGGGCGGGTGGTCGCGGCGTGGATCTGGATGGCGTCGGAGACCGCGATGTGGTCGAGAGTCTTGGCGCTGTGCGGAAAATCGGGGCCGGGGAACGTGGGGCCGGTGCCGGCGCGGATCAGGGTCGTCCACAGTGGCGCCAGTTCCGGCGCGTCCGGCTCCGCGTTGAGGTCGCCGAGCAGGATCTGGGCCGCGCCGGGCTCGTCGGCAGCCAGCACCCGCCGGGTGTCGGCGACTTGGGCGGCGCGGACGGCCGGGTCGGGGCGGTAGTCGAGGTGCGTCGCGTACACGTGCACTCGCCTGCCGCGCACCAGGATCTCGGCCTCCGCGAAGCCGGGGGCGGGCGCAGGCGCCGCATTGGGGTCCTGTGTGGACAGACGGGTGATTTCGTGGTTCTCGGTGCGCGGCATGGGGTACGCGCTCAGCACCGCGACGCCGAACCGCCGTCGCGGGGCGCCGGGCAGGTCGTAGATGGGGGCGAAGAACACCCGCATCCCGGTCAGCCGGGCCAGTTCCCGGGCCTGGTCGGCGAACGCGCTGCGCGCGGACCAGTGCACGTCGACCTCTTGCAGGCCGACGACGCCCGCGCCGGTGTCGCGGATCGCGGCGGCGGTGCGGGCCAGGTCGAGGGCGCCGTCGGCGCCGACGCCGCTGTGAATGTTGAACGTCGCCACCCGCACCGGGACCGGGGCTGGGTGCGGCGGGGCGGGCACGAGCAGCAGCAGGGCGAGCAGGATTTCGCGCACGGCTGGGCCTCCCGGCGAAAGTGGCTACCTCACCTGATACCGTAGATCAAGGTGATTTGGCAACCATCGGTTCGCCGATGATCAGCAGGCACAGCGCGCAGCGCGGTCCCTCGACCCGGGCGCGGGTGAGGTCCGGCGGCGCGGCGTGGGTGCAGGACGCGCGGTAGTGCCGGTGGGCCAGCCGGGCCCCCGCGGCCAACGGGAACGCGTGCAGCACACCGTCGTAACAGCTACGCCACCACAGGTACCGGACGTTCATCATCCGGAACGTAGATCGTCCCTGTCGAACTGGCACGCGGTGTCCGCCGAACGGGTGTCGCCCACGGGGGTCGTCCCTTGTCGTACCGGCACGGCACACTACGACCGGGCTTGATCACTCAGCACGGAGATCGTCAGTCGGATGGGGGAGACAGATGGGGGAGGCAAAGGTGGCAGCGGTGTCGGCCAAGAACGGGCTGTCTGCGGAGGATATCGAGCGGCTGCGGGCGAGCCTGGCCGAGGGAAAGCCGACCCCGGTGTGGTTCACCCCCGCCGCGGTGGGGGTGACCAGCGGGCAGTCGGCGAAGGTGGTGGCCTTCGACGAGCCAGCCGAGGGCGACTACATCCAGGTCCGGCCCACCGGTTCGCGGGATGTGCTGTCGTTCTCGCCCACCGAGTTGACCGTGGTCAAGCCGCCGCCGAAGCCGAAAGCGGCGCCGAGGAGCGTTCCAGAGCCGGAGACCCCGGTCGAGGTCACGAGTGCGCCGGACGTGGTCGTGGGCATCGAGCCCGGGAAACCGGAGCGACCGGCTCCCCGGGCCCAGCCGCGCGGGCGCAAGCAGCCCGTGGAGATCACCGTGACCCTGCACTCCACGCCCGAGGGGGAGTGGACGGTCGACGTGCTGGCCGGGAAGAAGCGCACCGTCCGCTGGACACCGGTCCCCGCAGGCGATGTGGCCAAGGCGGCGCGGTCGCTGCCGCCCGCGGTCGGCGAGGCGATCGGCAGCGCGCTCGACGCCGCCCGCGAACGGCAGGAAAGGCGCGTCGAGCAGCTCAAAGCCGAGCTGGAAGCCGCTCAACGCGCCCTTCGGGAACTCGGGTGACCTACTCCGAGGCGAGCAGTTCCTGCAGCTCGCCGAGCGCGTCGCGCAGGTGGTCGGCGAAGCCGTGCATCTCGGCTGCCACCGGCATCGGCGTGCTCAGGTAGACGTTGAGCCGGTCCGGGAGCAGGGCGTAGGCGACGCCGATGCACTGGCTGCTGGTCGCGCCGAACCCGAAGTACTGGATGTTCAGCGACGGCGCGGAGCTGGTGCTCAGGTAGTCGTCGCGCATGACGATCCAGCCGGGGGAGTCGTAGAGGGCCAGCGGCTCGCCGCCGCCCGCGCGCTTCTGGATGAGCTGGAGCTCCCACAGGTGCTGCTCGGGCGCCTGCCCGGACTGGCACTCCTTGGCGCGCGCCACGTGCTTGGCCGCCGCGGCGCGGAACGCCGCCCGGCGGGTGTCCGCGTCGGCCGCCGGGTCGGTCATGGCGGTCACGAACGCCACCGACTCGGGGGTGACCACGCGCATCGCCTCGGTGCGCCCGTTCTGGTACTGGCGGGTGGCGATGGACTCGTAGGTGGCGCCCACGATCCCCTTGGTGCGCTTGTGCGCGAGCTGGAAAGCCATCTGCACGAACGCGTCCGGCGACATGCCGAGCTGCTTGGCCCGGTTCGCGCCCGCGTCCTCGAAGGTCAGCGCCTTGGTCGCGGTCGCGGCGGCGTAGGCGGCGAAGGACTCGGCCGCCTCGCGCACCTCGGCGCGCAGGTCGTCATCGAGGGTGAACTCGATCGGCTCGACCGCGGGCAGGCCCTGCGGCTGGGCGCCCGATCGGCGCGAGTGCTCCTCGGCCGGGGTGTTGAGCAGGGTGTCGATGAACGCCAGGATCGTGGTGCCGTCGAGGCCGCAGTGCTCGATGTTGATCCCGGCCCGGCCGTTGCCGAACACGATGAACGACAGCGCCTTGTCGAACCAGCGGTTGCCGCTGTCGCCGTGCAGGAGGTGGTCGCAGGTCTCCTGGGTGTCGGCGGGGGTGAAGTCCTCCAGGCACAGGCAGAACAGCGCGGTCTCGATGGTGTCGAGCGCGGCGGCGTTGCCGGGCAGGCTCGCCAGGGTCTCGCGGGTGGCGGCCCACTCCGCGCGGGCCTTGGTGGTCAGGTGCCCGACCGAGGTCTCCGAGGTGGCGTCCGCGGTGTCGGTCTTCATGATCGCGCGCAGGCCGGTGGCGAGGTCGTCAAGCGAGTGCGGCACGCCGTCGGGGCCGAGCACGTCCATGCGGAACATGGAGCCCCCGAAGAACACCACGATGTGGCGCGCGTCGGACGGGCCGGGCCACTCCGGGGTGTAGGGGGTGCGGACGGTGTCCTGCACGGCGCCGGGGATGCGGGTGGTGGAGAACAGGTACTTGTTCTGCGCCATCGACAGCGCCTGCCCGCGCTGGATGACCGGCGGGATCTCCTCGGCGTCGAGCAGCAGCTTGAAGTCCACCGCCGAGGCGATGATCCCGGCCGCGCGCTCCACCTGGCCCTGATCGGCGTCCTTGAAGAGGAAGAAGAAGTTCGCGTTCAGCGCGATCCGGTCCCGGCGGCCCAGGTAGCGCGACGGCCAGAACGTGTCCAGCCAGCTCTGCGTGCCTTCGGCGTCGTTGAACCGCTCCAGCTCGGCGTGCAGCGCGCGGGCCGGGCTGTCCGGGCGAAGAAAGTCCGCGACGGCGGCCTCGGTCTCGGCCAGCTGGTCCGCGGTCAGCAGCGGCGAGCACCACTCAAGGAACCGCTGACAGCTCTCCTCCACGGTGGGCAGCGGCACGCGGGGCAGTCGGTCCTCGTTCCCGAACGTGCGGGTGGACCATTCCTGGCTGGTGTTCACGATCGTCCTCGAAACTCTGTGCGGTGGACTCGGTCGGTGCTGACCGGCGCCGGGTTGATCAGCGCTGATCAGGTGCTACATCGTGGCGGTCGGAGCCACTAGCGCGCCAGTTCCCGCGGGCGTGAGATGAACAGGCGGGCGTAGAGCCAGCCGTCGGCCTCCAAGCCGTAGGGGTCCGCGCCGGTGGCCGCCAGCGTCTCCAGCACCTGCGACTGCTCCTCTTCCGAGGCGAACCGGCGCTGCTTGAACACGCCCTCGACGTGGATGGTCTCGTAGCCCAGGTCCGCGAGGGCGTCGGCGACCGGGTCGAACGGGAACATCCGCAGCACAAAGTGCGCCATCCACGGCTTGCGCTCGCCGTGCGCGCTGGCCACCCGGGCGATCGTCTTCTCGGTGACGTAACCGACGCAGCCGGTCGAGATGACCACGTCCGCGCGGGCGAGCCGGGCGCGCTCGTCCTCGGTGGGGTCGCGGCTCTCCAGGTCGGCGTTCACCACGTCGTCGAGGAACCCGGCGGCGTGCGCGTAGGCCAGGGCGGGCGCCGAGGCGTCGAACCCGATGAACCGCTGGCCCTCCAGGCGCTTGCGCGAGCGGACCAGCTCCCGGTCGCGGGCCACCAGCGTGTCCCGGTCGGCGTCGGCGACGGCGGGGTCGGTGTAGTGCTCGTAGAGCTCGTCCATCGTCGCGTCGCAGGCGATCAGGGCGGCGTTGATGCCGTAGGAGCAGCCGATGTCCAGCACGGTCGGCGCGGCCACCCCGTGCGCCTCCCGGTATTCGCCGATGAGTTTCGTGAAATAGGGCTTGGCCTGCTCGGGAATGCAGTAGTCCAGCCCGCGCAGGGCGGTGAAATAGGGCCGGGGGTCGGGCTGGGTGTAGATGTGGTCGAAGGAGATTTTTCCGGTGGGGTCGAAACGCACGAGCGGTTCCTCTCCTAGTCGAGCAGCTGATCGCCGCGCACGGCGCGCCCTGCCGCGGCCAAGTGCTCGGGGAGCACTCGGCCGAAGAGCTGTCTCGTACGCTCTACGCTGCCCATGACCCCGGGGCGCTCGCTGTAGGCGAAAATGGCGGAATGGCGGGCGGTCGTGCCGCCGACCGTGCTCACCCGGTGCAGTGAATAGCGGCCCTTGAACAACTGGAGATCGCCCGGGTGCAGCGCGAGACTCCGGACCAGCCGCTCGCCCTGACCTGCGAGAACGGCTCGGACATCGGCGAAGTTCTCCGCCCGCGCCGACCGGATGTTCGGGCAGTATTCAAAGACGCCGCCCGATTCGGATTCCTGGGTGAGCATGCTCACGGTGAACTCGTTGGTGTCGAAATGCCACGGGTGCGACATTCCGGGGGAGACGACGTTGAGGACCAGCCCGGCCAGCGGATCGGCGAGTTCGTGCAGGCGGGGCAGCTCGAAGCAGTCGGCGACGAACCGCTGGAAAAGCCCGTTCGTGTAGAGCCGGTGGATGAGGAAGTCCTCGGGAATGCGGTCCCGCGGCACGAACGCGTTGCCGCGCTCCATCGTGGTGCGGCCCGGGTGGTCCTCGGGCAGCGGGGTGTCGACCGAGATGTTGTAGGCGTTGACGATTTCCACGTCGTAATGCGCCGATGGGGCGATGTGGGCGCCTTCGGCGCGCAATGCCGCGCGCAAGGACGGCCGGATGAAATCGGGGAGAACACTGCACCCGTGCTCGCGGAGATCAACTCTGGCGCGGGAAACGATGTCCTGCCACGCCGCGCTTCTCGGATCCGATAGGGGATAGCGGTTGGTGTCGACCATGGTGTCAATCAGGGCCTCAATCACTGTGTCACCACCAGCGTCACTACCCGCGTCCACTATCTGGGCGTCCGAAGCGCTCATCGGGTCCTCTCCGCTCACATGAAGCTGATCACTCTAATGGTGTAGCACATTCACCCTGTGTGGCGATTCGTGATCGTAGCCATATTGTGTGATCGGCATGTTTTGTGATCGCGGCGAATCAGGGCGGGCAGACGGTTCCGTCTCTGGGGACCTTGCCCTCGGTGAGGAACGCCAGCGCCGCCTCGGTCGCGCACGGCGAGGCGCCCAGCGCCCCGTGGCCCGCGCCCTGCCAGGAGACCAGCGCGGCGGTGGCGAGCTGCCGCGCGCCGTGCTCGGTGCCCGACAGCGGGGTCACCGGGTCGGTCGCCGTGCCGAGCACGACGATCGGCGGCGCGGTGGGCGCGCTCGGCTGCGGCAGCGGCCGCGACGGCACCGGCCACGGGCTGCACACCGCCAGCCACTCCGCGACGAGCGCGCCGAAGACCGGGAAGCGGGTGTTCCAGTCTTTCGCCGCGCCGGTGAGCTGTTCGGTGGACAGCCGCGACTTGGTGTCGTTGCACTTGGTGACCAGGGTCGCGTCGAACGTCGCCGGGAGGTCGTCGGACTCGACCACGATCGGGGCGACCAGCGCGGCGAGGCCGTCCGGCACGCCGCCGCGCGCGTCGGCCAGCGCCTTGGACAGCTCCGGCCACCGCTGGCGGTCGGACAGGCCCGCGAGGACCGCGCGCAGCACGACGCCCGCGTTGAGCCGCACGTCCTGGTCCGGGCTGTGCTGGGGGTGCACGGCCACCATCGGCTCGGTCGCCGCGCGGGCCATGACCTCGGTCAGCGCCTGACGCGCGCCCGAGCCGAGCTCGCAGGCGCGCTTGGCGCAGTCCTCGGCGAACGCGCCGAAGGTGGCGTCGGCGCCAGCGGCGACCGCCTCCAGGGTGACCACCGCGTCCAGGTTCGGGTCGGGCAGCCCGTCGAGGACCATCCGGCCCACCCGGTCGGGGTGCAGTTCGGCGTAGACCGACAGCACCCGGGAGCCCTCGCCGTGGCCGATGGCGTGCAGCCGGTCCATGCCCAGCGCGATCCGGACCGACTCGGCGTCGGCCGCGGTGCGCCAGGTGTCGATCGCGGGCAGGCGCGACTCCAGGGCGATCGAGCACTGCTGGCCCGCCGTGCGCGCCTGGTCGACCAGGCCCTCGACGTCGAGGGCGCGCGGGTCGGCGTCGACCATGGCCGCCCGCACCTCGTCGGGCACGCACCGCACCGCGTCGGAGTTGCCGGTGCCCCTGCGGTCGAGGCCGACGAGGGAGAAGCGGGTCAGGAACTCCCTGGGCAGAGTCGCGGCGAGCCGGGCGGCGTAGAGGCTGCCGGGGAGGCCGTCGACGTCGTTGACCACCAGGATCGGCACCGGGCCGGTGCCCGCGCGCAGGACCTGCATCCGCATCGTGCCCTGGCCGGGCGCGTAGGGGGTGTCCAGGATGCCGTTGACCCGACCGCAGTCGATCTTGAGCCAGTCCGGCGGGGCGAGCCGGTCGAGCCGGTCGCGCACCTCGGGGCCGCAGGCGGTCCAGCGGATCGGGGAGCGGCCCGGCTCGCCCAGCGGCGGCACCGGGGCCGGGCCCTCGGTCGCGGACGGCGGGGCGACCTCGCCGCCCTCGCCCCGGACGACGATGCCCGGCCGCGGCGACGGACCCGCGGTGCACGCGGCGAGCAGTGCGACCGGCAGCAGCCAGGCCCCGCGTCCCACCCTCACGCCGTTCGTCCCTCTTTCCGTCGGTCCGTTCACCAGTGCCCAGCCTGCCGGCAGGCAGGTGAGGACTCGGTGAACGGCCATGGTCAGACATGGGATGATTCCGGGGGCGGAAGGAGAGAGCGTGGTCGTCGCGCACGTGGACAGGGCGGGGTCGTCGCGGTGGGGCTCGGCGTGGAGCGCGGTGACCGCGGGCGCGCCAAGGATGATCGGCGCCGTCCCGCCCACGGTGCAGGTGCTAGTCGGCATCGTCAGCGTGCAGGTCGGCGCGGCCCTGGCCAAACAGCTTTTCCCGGTCGTCGGCTCGGGCGGCGTGGTCGCCCTGCGGCTGGCGTTCGCCGCCGCGGTCCTCGTCCTGATCTGGCGCCCCTCCCCGCGTGTCGACCGGCGCGCGCTGCCGGTGATCCTCGGCTACGGCGTGGTCCTCGCGGCCATGAACACCTTCTTCTACCTCGCGCTCGACCGCATCCCACTGGGCATCGCGGTCACCGTCGAGTTCCTTGGCCCGCTGGCGGTGGCCCTGCTCGGCTCCCGGCGCTGGCTCGACGGCCTGTGGGCGCTGCTCGCCGCGGCAGGCGTCGTGCTGCTGGCCCGCGGCGGCGGCGACGTGTCGCTCACCGGCCTGCTGCTCGCCCTCGCCGCGGGCGCGTGCTGGGCGGCCTACATTCTGCTCGGCGCCGCCCTGGGCAACCGCACCGAGGACGGCTCCGGCCTCGCGCTGGCGATGGTCGTCGCGTGCGCGGCCGTGCTGCCCTTCGGCGTTGCCGACGCCGGTAGCGCGCTGCTGTCGCCCTCGGTGCTGGTTGTGGGGCTAGGCGTGGCGCTGATGTCGTCGGTCATCCCGTACTCGCTGGAACTGGAAGCGCTCCGGCACATCCCGCCTCGCGTCTTCGGCGTCCTGATGAGCCTCGAACCTGCTGTGGCCGCTCTCGCGGGTTTGCTCGTTCTGCATGAGGCGCTGCGGCCTGCTCAGTGGGTCGCGGTCTGCTGTGTCGTCGCCGCGTCCGCTGGCGCTACCCGCTATGCGCGGCCGGACGTCTGAGTCTGGCTCTCGTGGGGCTTGCTTGGGTGGGGTTGCTCTCTGGGTTCCTGGGGGGCTGGGTTGTGGGGGTTGCTCGATGGGGTGGAGTGGTTTCTTTGGGGCCCCTACGAAGGAAGATCCCGTCGTGGGAAAGACGGGTGGGGAGCCTTCGGCCCCACGACCACGGCAAGTTTAGGGATCTTCCTTCACCCCCAAAGAAACCACTCCACCCCATCGAGCACTGGGCGGGCGTAGGTTCCGCTTGGCAGGTGCTTGGGGTATGCGGCTCGTTTCGCACCATCGAGCGCCTGGCAGTTCGGGTGCGGCTTCGTGGTGGTGGTGGTGGGGCGCTGCTCGTTCCGCGCAGTCGGGGGCTTGGTGGGCGTTGGTTCAGCCTGGCGGGGACTTGCCATCTGTCCCTGGAAAGTTGGCGATGAGGGCTAGCGGGCCTTGACTTCGCCGCGTAGGACGGCGTCTAGGTCGTAGCGGGCTGGTTCGTCCAACTGGTCGTAGGTGCATGAGGATGGGTCGCGGTCGGGGCGCCAGCGGTGGAATTGGGCGGTGTGTCGGAAGCGGCTGGGGTAGGTGCCTTCGGTGTGTTCGTAGGCGACCTCGACTACGCGTTCGCGGCGTAGTGGCACCCAGGGTTGTTCGGTGGTGCGCCAGCGGCTGATGGCGCCGGGCATTCGGGTCGCGTCGTTGCCACCCTCGCCGCCGCCCGCCCAGGGGTGTCCCTCGGCGCCGCCGGGGATTAGGTTGGCTAGTTCGGTTGCTAGCTCGCGGCGGCGGGCGACGGTGAATGAGCCGACCACGCCTACGTGGTTCAGCGCGCCTGAGTTGTCGTAGAGGCCCAGCATCAGTGAACCGACCGCTTCGCCGGGGACTGAGTCCTTGTGCCAGCGCAGGCCAGCCACCACGCAGTCGGCGGTGCGGGAGTGCTTGAACTTGAGCATGGTGCGCTTGTTCGGGGTGTACGGCCCGGCTGCTGGCTTGCCCATCACTCCGTCCAGGCCCGCGCCCTCGAAGATCGTGAACCACTGGCGTGCCAGGTCCGCGTCCGTGGTCGCGGGTGTCAGGTGCACGGTTCCTTCTAGCGGGTCGCCGATCTGGGGGAGGACGGTGCCGGTGAACACGTCTTCCAAGCGCCGCCGCCGGTCGACGCCGGGGGTCTCCAGCAGGTCGTCGTCGCCGAGGGCGAGGAGGTCGAACGCGACGAATCGGGCCGGGGTCTGCTCGGCGAGCAGCCGGACCCGGCTCGCGGCGGGGTGGATGCGTTCGGACAGCGCGTTGAAGTCGAGTCTGCCGTCGACGGCGACGATCAGCTCGCCGTCGATGACCACCCGGTCGGGGAGGGCGGCGCGCAGCGCGGCCTCGGCCTCGGGGAAGTACCGGTTGAGTGGTTTGCCTGAGCGCGATTGCAACGTCACCTCGGGCCCGTCGCGGAACACCAGGCAGCGGAAACCGTCCCATTTGGGCTCGAACACCAGGCCCTCGCCGTCCGGAATGGACTTCGCGGGCTTGGCCAGCATCGGTTGGACGGGCGGGGTCAGCGGAAGGGCCACCAGCACATACTGCCTGCTAGTGGCCGGTCAGCGCACCCGTCGCTTCTCCTGGGCGCCCAGCTCGATCCGGACCGCGGTCGGCATCGTCTCGACGCCGAGGGACTCCCGGGCCCGGCGCAGCACCGCGGTGTCGACCTCCTGCCAGACGTCCTTGACCCGGGCGCCGTAGCGCAGCCACAGGCTCAGCCGCAGCGCGGGCGTTGCCGCGTCGCCGACCACGGTCGCCTTGGCCCGGCTCACGCCCTCGACCCGCTCGGCGTCGGCGGTGACGGCGTCGGCGACCGCGCCGCCGGTCACCAGCAGCCGCTTGCCCGCGGACCGGTCGAGCGCGAAATCGGGGTGCGGCTCCCGGCGCAGGGTGCGCACGGCCAGCAGGACGCCCGCCACCAGCGCCAGCAGGCCGAGGGCGATCGCGGCGATCCGGGCGGGCAGCTGCCAGGCGTTCAGCCGGTCCACCGCGATCGGGTCGAGCACCGGGCGGGCGGCGCGGAACGTGCCCAGCCAGCCCGCGCCGACCACCAGCGCCGCGGCGCCCAGCAGCAGCGCGGCGAGGCCGACCAGGACGGTGAACACCCGCTCGACGCGGTAGGACCGGGCGAGGGCGGCGCGGGACGGGGGCTTCATGAGCGGTCCTTCGGGGAGTCCACGACCACGCTGACCTTGGGTTTTCTGGCCAGCGGCAGGTCGGCGAGGGTGGCGCCGACGACGTCGAGCAGCCGGGGGCGGAGTTCGGCCTCGGTTTCGAGCCCGCTGATCGCGCGCACCCGCACCCGTCGGGGAGTGGCGGTCACCGACGCGGCGGCCACGTTCTCCACCGCCCGCACGCGCGCCCCGACGATCCGGGCCAGCGACCGCGGCGAGGTGCGCACGGTGATCCCCGGCCCAGGGTCGAGCAGCGCGACGTCCTTGCGGCGCGCGGTCGCGGCGAACAGCAGCAAAAGCAGCCCGACCGCGGCGACGGCGGCGGCGACCAGCCGAACCGTCCCGCTCTGCCAGGTCAGCTCGGCGAGTTGGTCGCGCCACCTCGGCCACGGGACCAGCAGCGGGCTCTGGGCCGGGCGCGCCCAGGCCCAGGCCACCTCGACGGCGAGCAGCGCCCCGGCCCCGGCCAGGGCGAGGCCGAGCAGCAGGGTCAGGATCCGAACCAGCACGCGCATGGTCACTCCACTCTGGGGCGGCTCTCCGGCAGCAGCGCGGACACGGTGACGTCGACGCCGCGGACCCGGTAGGAGGTGATCCGCTCGACCTCCTCGGCGACCCGGGCGCGCAGTCCCGCCACGACGTCGCGAACCGAGGCCGGGTAGCGCAGCGCCACCTCGACGCGCAGGTCCACCTGGTCGCCGTCGCCGGACACGGCGACGCTCGCGCCGCGGGAGCCGAGGTCGACGCCCGCGAGGGACCGGCGCGTCACGACGATCCCGGCCGCGTGGTTCGCGGCGTGCTCGGCGAGTTTGCGCACGACCGCGGCGTCGATGCGCAGCGTCCCCCGGTCCTCTGGGTCGGGGAGCGCCCGCGCCGGGGCTTCGGAAGTCCGGGCGGTGACGGTGGTCGCGGTCACCGGTCCTTGCCCCGGCCGCCGCTGAACACGTCGGATAGGTCGAGTTCACCGTCGATCACCCGGCCGACGACCAGACCGACGAAGCCGATCGCGAGGGTGATGACGAAGGCGAGGAAACCCTGGGTGACGGCCAAACCGAGCACGAGACCGGCGATGATGCCGGTCTGGGTTGCGTTCATCGTGGTGGCTCCTCAATGGACAGTCTTAAGTGGACGCTGGGGTCACTGGAGGCGACGCCTGCGGGCTTTGCGGTACCGCAGGCGCTCCAGGCGGGCGCGCAGCCCGCGCGGCGGGTCGCCGCCGACGACCGGCGCGTCGAACCGGGGGTCGGTTGGGCGCTCCCGCGCCCTGGCCTGCCGCTCGCGCAACTCGGCCAGCCCGGCGACGAAGGCGGCGGGGTCCCCGCCGCGGTCGGGGTGCGCCCGCCGGACGAACTCCCGGAACTCGGCCCGTTCCCGCGGCGAGGTCATGGCGGCTCCCGGGGCGGCGCGGCGGCGGGAGCCGCGCGCACGGGCACCGGTTGCGTGGGCGGCGAGACCGCGGGCAGCGGCTCCACGTCGCTGACGTGGACGTCCACCGGGACCGGGCCCGCCACGGCGCGGACGCGCTCGCGGAGTTCGCCGGTGACCGCCGGGATGGGCGCGCCCAGGGCGAGCACCACGCTGACCGTGACCGTGTCGCCCGGGGCGCCCAACTGGACCCCGACCACCCGCCGACCGGGCAGGTGCGTGGCGACCGTGCCGAAGGCGCCGCCGTCGAGGCGGACCACGGCCGGGTGGCCGAGCACCGCCGCGCCCACGGCGTCGGCGGGGTCGGCGGGGTCGGCGGGGTCGGTCGGGCGGGGTGCCTGCGCCACGGTCACTCCACCCGCGAGGTGGGCGGCGTCTCGGTGTCCTCGTTGTCGTCGGGCAGGTGGATGTCGTTGACCGCGATGTTGACCTCGATGACCTCAAGGCCGGTCATCCGCTCGACGGCGGTGATCACGTTGCGGCGGACGGCGCGGGCGAGTTCCACGATCCCGGCGCCGTACTCGACCACCACGTCGAGGTCGACCGCGGCCTGCTTCTCGCCGACCTCCACCGACACCCCGGAGGTGGACACTGTGCCCGCGCCCGGAATGCGCTCGCGGATCGCGCCGAACGCCCGGGACACGCCGCCGCCCATGGCGTAGACGCCGGAGACCTCGCGGGCCGCCATGCCCGCGATCTTCTGCACCACGTTCGAGGCGATCGTGGTCTTGCCCTGCGACTGCTCGTCGGCGAGCCGGGCCGGGGTCGCGCCGGTGCGCGGCGCGGGGGCGGTGTTCGCCTTGTCGGGGGTGGTTGAGCTGGTGGGTGCCATCGCTGGCCCCTCCTTCCAGTGCTGCTCACGTGCGAAGGGCTGTGTCAGCCAGATGCCCAATTACGCGGAAAACTCTCCTAAAACCACCCGATCGGGTGGTAGTTCGATCGGGTCGATCACGGGGCGCGGCGGTAGCGCAGCATGAGAAATCCGTCCTCGGTGAGGACTGAGGCCAGCGTAAGCGCGCGCGGCGCGGTTGGCGTCCCGGCGGGATCGAGCGCGGGCAGCCCGGCGGCGCCGCCGGTGGGCAGGCCCGCGGGGGCGATCCGGTCCGGGCCCGCGCCCGCCAGCAGCGGTGCGACGGTCAGGCAGAGCTGGTCGACGGCGTCCGCGGCGATCATGCTGCCGAACAGGGTCGGCCCGCCCTCGCAGCACACCCGCAGCAGTTTCCGCTCGGCCAGCGCGGCCAGCGCCAGGTGCGGGTCGACCTCGCCGTCACCGGCGACGACCACATCCGCGCCCGCGTCGGACAGGGCGGCCAGCCGCGCGGTCGGCGCCGCCGCCGTGGTCAACACGATCGGGGGAACCAGGGTGTCGGTCAGCAGCGGCGAGTCCGGCTCAAGCGAGCCCCGCGCGGTGACCACGGCGATCGGCGGCACCGGGCTCAGCCCGAGCCGGGAGCGCCGCTCCGCGCGGACCTCGGTGGGTTTGACGCCGCGATAGCGCTCGGCGGCCGCGGTGCGCCTGCCGACCAGCACCACGTCGGCGAGGTCGCGGCCGAGGGCGAAGATCCGCTTGTCAGCCGGGCTGGACAGGCCTGCCGACCGGCCCTCCACCTCGGCCGCGCCGTCGGCGCTGCTGACGAAGTTGACCTGCACCCACGGCCGGTCAAGATCGGCCGGATAGCCGTAGAGGAGTTCCAGTTCGGTGTCGTCCACCACACCGGGTTGAGTCTGACCTGGGGAAAGGGGGGAAAGGGGCCACAGCCTGTGCACGGTCCCATCCCAGCACGCCGTTACGCTCCCGGCATGTCCGCAGCCCGACTGGTCGACCGCGACCCGGTGATCGGCGCCGAGGAACTCGTCGCCGCGATGGCCCCGCCGCCCCGGTTCGGCGACGTCCGGTTCGACACCTACGTGCCCAACCCGGACGAGCCCAGCCAGGCCGCCGCGGTCGCGGCGTGCTCACGTTTCGCCGCGCGGGTGGCTGAGGGCGGTGAGAAGTCGCTGTTCAAGCGGATCTTCGGCGGCAAACCCGCTGGCGACAAGCCGGGCCTCTACCTCGACGGCGGGTTCGGCGTCGGCAAGACGCACCTGCTCGCCTCGATGTGGCACGCGGTGCCCGGCCCGGCCGCCTACGGCACCTTCGTGGAGCTGACGAACCTGGTCGGCGCGCTGGGGTTCCGCGAGGCCGTCACCCGGCTGAGCGGGCACCGGCTACTGGCCATCGACGAGTTCGAGCTGGACGACCCGGGTGACACGATGCTGGTCACCCGGCTGCTGTCCGAGCTGACCGACGCGGGCGTGCACGTCGCCGCGACCTCCAACACCCTGCCCGACAAGCTCGGCGAGGGCCGGTTCGCCGCGGACGACTTCCTCCGCGAGATCCAGGCGCTGTCCGCGCGGTTCTCCGTGGTGCGGGTAGACGGGCCCGACTACCGCCACCGCGGCCTGCCCGACGCCCCGCCGCCCCTGGCCGACACCGAGATCGAGGCCAGCGCGGCGGCCATCCCCGGCTCGACCGTGGACGAGTTCGACGCGCTGTGCCGCCACCTCGCCACCCTGCATCCCTCGCGATACGGCAGGCTGGTCGACGGGGTGACGGCGGTGCACCTGCGCGGCGTGCACGCCCTCGCGGGCCAGGACGTCGCCCTGCGCGTGGTCGCCTTCGCCGACCGCCTCTACGACCGCGCGATCCCCGTCGTGGTGTCCGGCGAGCCCGTCTCCGCGCTGTTCACCGACGAGATGCTGCGCGGCGGCTACCGCAAGAAGTACCTCCGCGCGGTCAGCAGGCTCGTCGCCCTCTCCCGCGACGCCGCGCCGTTGCGGACGCCCCGGGCGGGGTAGGTCACGGGCGGCGCCTGCTCGGCGCGTCGCCGGGCCGTTGGGAGCGGTGCTCATCGATCAGCGCCCAGACCGAGACGCCCACGCCCGAGGACGCCTCGCGCGACTCCGGCTGGCTCCGCTGCCGGGTTCGGGGCTTGGGGTCCCCGGTGTCCGGTTTGTCGCGCAGTTCCTTGCGTATCTGGTCGTAGATGGGTGTGTCGGTCACCGCCATCCTTTCCGTTCGCGAGGGCTCTGCCAGGTCTCGCACGGTACGCCTGCGGTTCAGTAGCGCCACACGGTGGTCTAGTCGCTACTTCAGGTGAACCGGCCGGGTGAACTGGCTACTCTACGGCGTTTACCGCTGTCTTGGCCACTGACGCGCGTCGCCCACAGGCTGCGCGCCCGACCCCCCAGTCGATGAGCGCCGCGACCGTCAGAACCGCGCCTACCGCCCAGAAGACAGCGCCGATCGTGTCGGTCAGGTAGTGGTATCTCAGGCGGATGATCGCGCTTACCGCTGCCGCGGTTAGAACGAGGGCGGTCGCTGCTGCTGCGGCTGTGGTGGCGAGGCGCTTGCCGGGTGGGGCGTGGGCCGCGATGGCGAGGGTGAGCACGGTCAGGACTGAGACGAGGGTGGCGGTGTGGCCGCTGGGGAAGGCCAGTTTGCCGTCGTGGGTGCGGTCGATGAGCGGCTTGAGGACCCAGGTGTTGAGGGCGAC
Organism: Actinokineospora sp. NPDC051303; assembly: GCF_055586285.1. NCBI lineage: Bacteria > Bacillati > Actinomycetota > Actinomycetes > Pseudonocardiales > Pseudonocardiaceae > Actinokineospora > Actinokineospora sp. NPDC051303. Next base: position 456 of record NZ_JBVJIN010000058.1, on the reverse strand, counting down.
GGTGGCTGTGGGGGCTAGGGCGGCTAGCAGGGCGATTCTTGGGTTGCCTGTGCGCAGGGCTATGGCTGCGATGGCTGCTAGGACGCAGATCAGGGGGATGGGGCGGGAGGCCAGCGTCAGGGGGTCGGCTACGCCGGGGAGGGCGGTGAAGATCGTGTCTACGGCGGTGAATCCGGCCTGGTCGATGGGACCTGCTGTGGTGTCTCCGGTTACCGCTACGGCCATGGCTGTGACTGTGGCGAAGCACACTGTGGTGGTGAGTGCTGCTGGGCGCGTCAGGTGGTTGGGGAGCAGGCGGTGTTCTGTCGACACGTGCCTAACTTAGGTGTGGGGTCTGCTTGCCGGGGTGGCTGGGTTTCGTGGGTTGCTCGATGGGGTGGAGTGGTTTCTTTGGGGCCCCTATGAAGGAAGATCCCGTCGTGGGAAAGACGGGTGGGGTGCCTTCGGCCCCACGAC
>NZ_JBVJIN010000057.1:0-35446 GCF_055586285.1 Actinokineospora sp. NPDC051303 | reverse complement strand
TGCCGGGCGACGGTGCCGGGCGACGGTGCCGGGCGACGGTGCCGGGCGACGGTGCCGGGCGACGGTGCCGGGCGACGGTGCCGGGCGACGGTGCCGGGCGACGGTGCCTTCGAGTTGGGCACTGTCCGGTGGTGCGCTGGAGCGGTCCGTGGGCCGTGAACGGGACTGGCGGCTAGCTCATTGGGCGAGAACCTCGCTCGCCAGCGTGCCGTGCCGCTTCGACGGCGACCGTCACTGATCTGCGGGCGAGGCTGGCCGCGGTCGGGTGAGAACCGTTGTTGCGCGCGCGGAAAGCCGGGTGCCGTCGTCGTTTCCCTGCTCGTGCTGGGCGGCTGGGCATGGCACCGGGGCGTGAACCGGGTTGACCCTGCGGTGTGGTGGGCCAAGGGGCGCCGGGGGCACGCGGGCCGCGAGTTAGTCCGGGAGGACGACCGCGACAATCCCGGCCAAGTGCGCGAGCCGCGCCACTTCGGCGGCGCGGAACATGGGGCCGCCGGGGCGGGCCACCAGCAGGACGCGGTCTGGTTTGCCCAGGGGGGTGGCGGCCAGTTCGGTGCCCAGTTCGCGCCAGGTGGCGGGGACCCAGGGGTCTTCGCCGTCGAGCACTGTGGCGCGGGCCAGGGGCATCCAGGGCAGGTCCAGGGTCTGCATGTCCGGGGCCGCGGTGCTGGCCGCGAGGCGGTGGGAGCCTTCGCCGCCCGCGCCGACGACCATGGCCCAGCCCGCGCGAATGATCTTGGGCACGCCTTCGGTGAAGATGGCCAGGCCGGTTTTCGGCTCGGCGGCGACCTCCTCCACCAGTTCGAGTTCGCGGTGGGTGTCCAAGACGCCCGCGTAGGGGCGGACGGCGTCGACTTCGACGCCCTCGATGGACTCGGCCGCGGTGATGAGGACGTCGGGGAGCCTGCCGTTGGGCAGTTCGACCACCAGGTCGTCGATCGCGACTCCGCCGACGCGTTCGACCACGTCAACGCTGAGGATGTCGGCCCCGATGGCCCCCAGCGCGGTCGCGACCGCGCCCAGGGTGCCTGGGCTGTCCGGGAGCTGGACCCGGATCAGGAACGACAAGGCGAACGCCTCCCGCACTACCTACTTCGGTGCGCGGAACCTTGTCGTCCGCACCCTACGCCGACCGCTGATTGTCGCAGACCAGGTCACGGGTTGTGGCAGGCGTCCGCCGGATCGCAATCGCGGGATCGCGCACCGGTCTACACCCGCCCCGCGCTTGGAACAACCCGTTCGGGGTTTCGATTACGCGCGAAATAGACTCCGTGGGTCCCATCGCAGAGAACCCCGGGGGTTCGTCGAGTGCCCAGCATCTCCCGCGACGAGGTTGCCCACCTCGCCCGACTGGCCAGGTTGTCCGTCACCGAAGCGGAGCTGGACCTGTTCGCAGGCCAGCTCGACCACATCGTGCAGGCCGTCGCCCAGGTCGGGCAGGTCGCCGACCAGGACATTCCGCCGACTTCGCACGCGGTGCCGCTGACCAACGTCTTCCGTCGCGACCTCGTCCGCCCCGGGCTGACCCAGCAGCAGGCGCTCGCCGCGGCGCCCGCGGCGGAGGACGGCCGGTTCCGCGTGCCGAGGATTCTCGGGGAGGAAGCATGACCGACCTCATCCGCCTGACCGCGGCCGAGATCGCCGCGAAGATCCAGGCCAAGGAGGTGTCCGCGGTCGAGGTCGCCCAGGCGCACCTGGACCGCATCGACGCGGTCGAGCCCGCGGTGCACGCGTTCCTGCACATCGACGGCGACCGCGCGCTGCAGGCGGCCAAGGCCGTCGATGAGGACGTCGCCGCCGGTCGGCCCGCGGCGTCGCCGCTGGCCGGGGTGCCGTTGGCGCTCAAGGACGTGCTCACCATGCGGGGCGCGCCGACCACCTGCGGGTCGAAGATGCTGGAGGGCTGGGAGCCGCCGTATGACGCGACGGTGACGCTGCGGCTGCTCGAAGCGGGCTTGGTCATCCTCGGCAAGACCAACATGGACGAGTTCGCCATGGGCTCGTCCACCGAGAACTCCGCCTACGGCCCGACCCGCAACCCGTGGAACCTCGACCGCATCCCGGGCGGCTCCGGCGGCGGCTCGGCCGCGGCGCTGGCCGCGTTCGAGGCGCCGCTGGCGATCGGCACCGACACCGGCGGCTCGATCCGCCAGCCGGGCTCGGTCACCGGCACCGTCGGCGTGAAGCCGACCTACGGGACTGTGTCGCGCTACGGCCTGGTCGCGTTCTCGTCGTCGCTGGACCAGGCGGGCCCGTGCGCGCGCACGGTGCTCGACGCCGCGCTGCTGCACGAGGTCATCGCGGGCCACGACCCGCTCGACTCGACCTCCATCGACGCGCCCGTGCCGCCGGTGGTGGCCGCGGCGCGGGAAGGCGCGGGCGGCGACCTCAAGGGCGTGCGCGTCGGCGTGGTCACCGAACTCGCGGGCGAGGGCTACCAGCCGGGCGTGCTGGCCGCGTTCGAGGCCGCCGTCGCGCAGCTCCGCGAGCTGGGCGCGGAGATTGTCGAGGTCTCCTGCCCCAGCTTCGACCTGGCGCTGCCCGCCTACTACCTGATCGCGCCCAGCGAGTGCTCGTCCAACCTCGCCCGGTTCGACGCGATGCGCTACGGCCTGCGGGTAGGCGACGACGCCACGCGCAGCGCGGAAGAGGTGATGTCGCTGACTCGCGAGGCGGGTTTCGGCCCCGAGGTCAAGCGGCGCATCATGCTCGGCACTTACGCGCTGTCCTCGGGCTACTACGACGCCTACTACGGCTCGGCGCAGAAGGTGCGCACGCTCATCAAGCGCGACTTCGACGCCGCGTTCGGCAAGGTCGACGTGCTGGTCTCCCCGACGACGCCCACCACGGCGTTCGGCATCGGCGAGCGCACCGAGGACCCGATCGCCATGTACCGGGCGGACCTGTGCACGATCCCGTCGAACATGGCGGGCAACGCCGCCCTCAGTGTCCCCTGTGGACTGTCCGCCGACGACGGTCTTCCGGTCGGGCTGCAGATCATGTCCCCGGCGTTGCAGGATCACCGCGGCTACCGCGTCGCCGCCGCCTATGAGACCGCCCGCGACGCCGCGCAGGGCGGTCCGCTCATCACCCGCGTTCCCGAGCTGGAGGTCGCACACTGATGGCAGACACGAAGAAGTTCAAGGGCGCCTTCGGGATCGTCAGCTCGGTCGCGGCCGCCAGCAGCGCGGCCAACGGGCTGCGCACCGCCCGGCGGGACGACGACAAGCTGGCGCTGGTGAACGCGCTCGGCAGCATCCTCGTCGCGGTCACCGGCCTGCTGATCGCCGCGCGCGCGTTCCGGAGGGGCAAGTGACCGTCACCGCCGAGCTGATGGACTACGACGAGGTCGTGGACCGGTTCGACCCGGTCCTCGGACTCGAAGTGCACGTCGAGCTTTCCACGAACACCAAGATGTTCTGCGGCTGCCCGACCGGGTTCGGCGCGGAGCCCAACACCCAGGTCTGCCCGACCTGCCTTGGCCTGCCGGGTTCGCTGCCGGTGGTCAACGCGGCCGCGGTCGAGTCCGCGATCCGCATCGGGCTCGCGCTCAACTGCGAGATCGCGCAGTGGTGCCGGTTCGCGCGGAAGAACTACTTCTACCCGGACATGCCGAAGAACTTCCAGACCTCGCAGTACGACGAGCCGATCGCGTTCAACGGCTGGCTCGACGTCACCCTGGACGACGGCGAGATCGTGCGCGTGGAGATCGAGCGCGCGCACATGGAAGAGGACACCGGCAAGTCGCTGCACGTCGGCGGCGCCACCGGGCGCATTCACGGCGCGGAGCACTCGCTGCTCGACTACAACCGCGCGGGCGTGCCGCTGATCGAGATCGTCACCAAGACCATCGAGGGCGCCGGGTCGCGCGCGCCGGAGGTGGCCCGCGCGTATGTGGCCACCCTGCGCGATCTGCTCAAGGCGCTCGACGTGTCCGACGTGCGGATGGACCAGGGCTCGCTGCGGTGCGACGCGAACGTCTCGCTGATGGCCAAGGGCGCCGCCGAGTTCGGCACCCGCACCGAGACCAAGAATGTCAACTCGCTGCGCAGCGTCGAGCGCGCCGTCCGGCACGAGATGACCCGGCAGGCGGCGATCCTGGCCGGTGGCGGGACGATCCTGCAGGAGACCAGGCACTTCGAGGAGGCCACCGGCACGACCCGGGCCGGGCGCCGCAAGGAGACCTCGGAGGACTACCGGTACTTCCCCGAGCCCGACCTGGTGCCGATCGCCCCGACCCGCGAGTGGGTCGAGGAGCTGCGCCAGACGCTGCCGGAGATGCCCGCGCAGCGGCGCAAGCGCATTCAGTCCGAGTGGTCGTTGACCGACCTGGAGCTGCGCGACCTGGTGAACGCGGGCGCGATCGACCTGGTCGCGGCAACTGTCGACGCCGGAGCCACGCCCGCGGAGGCGCGGTCGTGGTGGGTGTCGTACCTGAGCCAGTCGGCCAACTCGCGGGGCGTCGAGCTGGGCGACCTGCCGATCACCCCGGCCCAGGTGGCCAAGGTGATCGCCCTGGTCGCCGACGGCACGCTCACCAACAAGCTCGCCCGCGAGGTCGTCGACGGCGTCCTGGCGGGTGAGGGCGAGCCGGAGCAGGTGGTCGACCAGCGCGGCCTGAAGGTCGTCTCCGACGACTCGGCGCTCTACGCGGCTGTCGATGAGGCCCTGGCCGCGCAGCCGGACGTGGCGGACAAGATCCGCGACGGCAAGGTGGCCGCGGCGGGCGCGATCGTCGGCGCGGTCATGAAGGCCACCAAGGGCCAGGCCGACGCCAAGCGCGTCCGCGAGCTGGTGCTGGAACGCTGCGGCGCGTGAGTCTTCCCCGCGTGCCCCGCCCGCCCGTTCGCCGGGTCGGTGGGGCACGCGGGTGGATCGCGTCCGCGTTGGTGTTATGCGGGTTGCTGGCTGGCGGGCGGCAGGCCCACGCTGGCGAGGTGACGTTCGTGGCCCTGGCTGACGTGTCGGCTGAGCGAGTGCAGATCGCGAACCTGGTGGCGGCGGCGAAATTCGGCACCGCCACGCCCATTGACGACCCGGCCAGAGAGCAGGTCGTCCTCGACACCGCGGCCCGCCGCGCGGCGGAGTTGGGCGTCGACCCCGACCTGGCCGTGCGGGTGTTCCGGGACCAGATCGAGGCAAGCAAACTGGTCCAGCGCGCCCTGCACGCCCGGTGGACCGCGCACCCCGAGGAAGCCCCCACCGAGCGGCCCGACTTGGAAACCGAGGTGCGTCCCCGGCTGGACCGGATCACCGAGCAGATCCTGCGCCAACTCCGCGACATCGAGCCCCTGCGCGCCAGCCCCACCTGCCTGCGCGCCCTAGTAGTCGGCTACCACGCAGTGGACCACGCCCGGCGACTCGATCACCTGCACGAACTTGCCCTGGGCCGCGCCCTGCTCTCCGTTTGCGCCTAGTTCCCCGCGACTTGGGGAAACTCCCCAAAAGAGCCGAGCCGGTGCGCCGCCTGCTTTGGGGCGCGGCGGGGGTCAGTCCGCTGTTCCGCCGCCGCCGCGTGGGGCGACGATGATCACTACGGCGCGGTCGTCGCTGGAGAGGGGGGTGCCGGATTGTTTGTTGACCGTGCCGCCGACCGCTAGTTGGTTGGTCATCAGGTCTAGGCCGTCGACTTTGCCGAAACCCTCGTCGTCGGCCATGGTGATCTGCGGCTTTCCGGTGAAGGTGCCGTCGGGGGCCTGGGGGAGGCTCTGCAGGTGCCCGGCCGTCGACATGGCCACCCACAGCATCTGCGTGGTCGCCGCGCAGCCGGAGGCGCCGGGGCGGTCCGGCCACGACCACGCGGGGGCCTCCAGGGGCCTGCCGGGGGTGACGCGGTAGACGTGGTCGGCGGTGGGGGTGCGGTCGGTGACCCAGATCTGCGAGCCGTCCAGCGCGGTGCACAGGCCGCCGGGGGAGTGGAGGCCGGTGGTGAGGATGGGGCTGCCGGGGTTGGGGTTGCCGTCGGCGGGTTGGCCCGCCGCGGTGAGGCGGAGGACCTTGCCCGCGAGGGAGTTCGGGTCGGCGGGGAGGCCCGCGTCGCCGGTGGCCAGGAGCAGGGCGCCCTGGCGGTCCTGGGTGAGGGCGCCGCGGTTGCCGCTGGGGCCGCGGGGGATGCCGACGAGGACCGGTTTCGGGGTGTCGCCGGGGGCGATGCGGATCAGGCGGTTGTCGGTGGGGGTGGTGATGTAGGCGAAGACCAGTTGGTCTTCCGCGTAGTTCGGGGACAGCGCGAGCCCGGTCAGGCCGCCGTCGGTCGTCGCGTCCACCGCGACGGTGGCGAACACGGTCGGCTCGCTGTTTCTGCGGACCAGCAGGATGCGGCCGGTTTTGCGTTCGCCGACCAGGGCGGTCGGGTTCGAGCCGTCGCCGGGCAGGGCGGCGACCGCGACGAGGGTGTCCAGGCAGGTGCCCAGCACGGCCGGGTTGAAGTCCTTGCAGCCGTCCGGCGGCGGGATCTCCGACGCGGGCGCCTGCGGGCCCCCTGCGCCGCCACCGCCGCCGATGCCGCCGCCCGCGTCCGGCTCCGGCGCGGCCTGCGGGCTCAGCTGGACCTTGGGTTGCCAGCTCTCCGGGGGCGGCTGCTCGGCGAACGACGCGCACGAGGTCACCAGGAGGGCGCCCACCGCGGCGGCGAGCACCCGGGACCGGCGCGGCGAACCTGACATGGTGCCCAAGGCTAGGCGCGCGGCCGTGAATCTTCGGTGAGCAGGTCCCCGCGGGCCTGCTCGACCGCGGCGGCCCGCGCGACCAGCGCCGTCAGCTCCTCGGCTATCGCGCGCGGCGCCTCCAGCGGCATGAAGTGGCTGGTCGGCACCACGCGGACGCGCGCCTGCGGCAGGCTGGCCACCGACCGGGTCGCCCGCCTCGGGTCGGCGACGGCGTCGTAGCGGGCCGCCAGCACGGTCACCGGGCAGCCGATGCCGGTCAGGTCGCGTTCGGGGACCTCGGCCAGGGCGAGCGCCAGCGTCACGCACCAGCGCCAGTCCTGGCTGAGGAAGCGGCGGACGGCGCGGGCGACGTCGCCCGCGTCCGCGCCGGGCAGCATGAACCCGCTGTGCTGCAGCGCGGTCGCGGTGAGCCGGTTCACCGGCAGCAGGCGCAGCAGCGGGTCCACCAGCGGCCCCGCCGCACGGACCACCAGCGCACTGCCGACGACCAGCCGCCCGCGGACCGGGACGGGCAGCGGCAGCACCCCCAGGACCCCGCCGAACAGGTCGCCGGGGACCCCGCCCGCCAGCAGCAGCCCGCAGACCCGGTCGGGGCGCCGCAGGGCGAGTTCGGCCGCGACCATGACCCCGGTCGACCAGCCCATCACCACACACCGCCGCACACCGGCGTCGTCCAGCACCGCCAGCGCGTCGGCCACATGGTCGGCCAGGGTGATCCGGCTCTCGTCGGCGGGCCGGTCCGAGCCCATGGTGCCCCGCTGGTGCCAGCTCAGCACCCGGACGCCAGCGGACGGCAGCAGCAACGCGGGCCACGCGTCGGGGAAGGTCCCCAGCCCAGGGCAGAGCAGCACGACCGGCCCCTCGGACTCGGTCTGCCAGCCCACGATTCGGGTGCCGTCGGCGGCGCGGACCTGGTACTCGCGCATCGGGAATCAGTGTGCCGCAGATGGCGGCGACCTACTGTGTTCGCGTGACAATCACCGTTCTGGTTCCCGACGAACACGGCATCGCGGCGCTCTCCGGGGTCGAGGGCGTCCACGCGGTCCGCTACGCCTCACTCGCCGACCTCCCACCCGAAGCCGACCACGCGCAGGTGCTCGTCCCCGACTTCCTGGCCGAGGACCTGCACGACGCCGTTCGGCGGCTGCCCGCGTTGCGGCTGGTGCAGTTGCTCACCACGGGGGCGGAAAGCTGGGTCGGGAAGCTGCCCGACCACGTCATGCTGTCCACCTCGCGGGGAGCGCACGGCGGCAGCACGGCCGAGTGGGTCATGGGCGTGCTGCTGAACATCTACCGGGAGCTGAGCGAGTTCGACGCCGCTCGCCGCGCGGGGGTGTGGAATCCGCATGTCACCGACACTCTTCAGGACAAGCGGGTCCTTGTTCTCGGTGCGGGTGATCTTGGGACGCAGATGCGTCGCAGGCTCGTGGCGTTTGATGCCCGGCCGACTCTGGTGGGCACTACCGCGCGGGAAGGGGTGCGTGGGGTTGACGAATTGCCCGATCTGCTGCCTGAGCAGGATGCGGTTGTGCTGATGGTTCCGCTGACGCCTGCTACTACCGGCATGGTTGATGCGAGGTTTCTGGGGCGGATGCGGGATGGCGCTGTCTTGGTGAATGCCGCTCGTGGTGCGGTGGTGAATACCGGGGCGCTTCTTGCCGAGTTGCGGAGTGGGCGGTTGCGTGCGGCTCTTGACGTTACGGATCCGGAGCCGTTGCCTGCGGGGCATCCGTTGTGGACGGTGCCGGGGGTGGTGCTCACGCCGCATGTCGCTGGGAGTTGCGCGGGGCATCATCGGCGGGCTTATCGGGTTGTGGTTGAGCAGATTGCTCAGTTTGTTGCGGGGCTTGAGCCGGGGAATCTTGTGCGTGGGGATTACTGAGGTTGGGTTTCGTGGGGGTTGCTCGATGGGGTGGAGTGGTTTCTCTGGGGCCCCTACGAAGGAAGATCGCCGTGTGAAAGACGGGTGGGATGCCTTCGGCCTCACACGCGCGTAGCCAGCTTAGAGTTCCTAACAGAGTCGTGTTACGTGTCGCCAGGTGATGATGCAGGTGGCGAGGGCGAGGAAGGCCTCGTGGATGTCGTCTCGGCGTTCCCAGCGGATGCGGAGGCGTTTCATGCCGTGGTACCAGGCGATGGTGCGTTCCACGACCCAGCGGACGGTGCCCAGCCCGGAGCCGTGCAGGTGGTTGCGGGGCGCCAGGTGGTCGGTGATGCCCCTGGCCCGCACACGCTTGCGGACGGAGTCGTAGCCGTAGGCCCGGTCCCCGAACAACGCCCCGGGCCGCCGCCGCGGCCGCCCGGGGCGGCCGCGGACCGGGGGCACCGCATCGAGCAGGGGTTCCACCTGGGTGAGGTCGTTGCGGTTGCCGCCGGTCAACACCACCGCCAACGGGACCCCCTGCCCGTCGGTCATCACGTGGTGCTTCGAGCCCGCCCGACCGAGGTCGACCGGGCTCGGCCCGCTTGTGGGCCGCGTCGCGCCGCCCGCACATGGGACGAGTCGATCACCGCCCGATCCCAGTCCAGCTTCCCGGCGGCGTGCGGTTCGGCCAGCAGGATCTCGTGCAGACGGGCCCACACCCCGGCCTCGTTCCACTCCGCCAGGCGCCGCCAACAGGTCATCCCCGACCCGAACCCCAACTCCTGGGGCAGAAACTCCCACTGGATGCCGGTGTGCAACACGAACAGAATCCCCTGCAACACCTGCCGGTCCGGCAACCGCTTACGCCCCGGATAACGAGACCGCCGCGCCACCACCGGCAACAACGGCTCCACCCGCGCCCACAACTCATCCGACACCACCCACGGCGGCGACTGACCCCTCCTCACACCACCATGATCCACAACCAACAACCACCCCAACACCCAACTTGATCATTCCGTTAGGAACTCTTAGCGATCTTCCTTCTCCCCCAAAGAAACCACTCCACCCCATCGAGCACCTGGCGGGCGTTGGTGCCGGTCGGCAGGAGCTTGGCTTTGGCTGTCCCGCTCCCAAGGGTGCCTGGCAGCTTCGGGTGCGGTTGGCGGGTGAGCGGCTGGGCTGGGGTGTGGCCTGGCAGGACGGGTCAGGGGGTGGGGCTAGCTGACCGGCGTGATCTTGACCTATCGCTTAGTCTGCCGGCGTGAGCAGTGACGACGACCGGCCTCGGCAGACCGGCGGATACGCGGACAGTGGGTACTACACGCCATCGCAGCCGGTGACGCCGTCCAGAGGGGACGCTTATCCGGGGGATCCGACGGCGGTTCTGCCTGGGCCGATGGAGGAGGACACCGGGTACGAGCCTCGGGAGGAGGTGGTCGAGCGGGAGCCGCACGCCTGGCATTTTGGGGCCGATCTTGGGTTGTTCGTGCTGCGGGTGACCGTGGGGGCGTTGTTCGCCGCGCATGGGCTGCAGAAGGTGTTCGGGTTGATGCAGGGGCCGGGGATTGGGGGCTTCGCGCAATACCTGACGTCGCTGGGGTTTCAGCATGCGACGGTGTTGTCCTGGGTCACGGGGCTCACCGAGTTGGCCGCTGGAGTCCTGCTTGTGCTGGGGCTGTTCACTCCGGCCGCGGCGGCTGGGGTGCTTGGGGTGATGGCGAACGCCATCTGGGCCAAGATCAATATTCACCAGTTCGCGGGGGCGGTGGAGGTGGAGGCGCTCTACGCTGCGGCGGCGTTCGCGCTGTTGTTCGCGGGGGCGGGGAAGATCTCGTTGGACCGCAACACGCCCTGGTTTCGGCGGGCGCCCGCGTACGGGTTCGTCTTCCTGGTGTTGGCGGCGGGGCTCAGTGTGGTGACGCTCGTCGTTCTGCGGTAGACAACCGAAAAGAGGGGCGCGTCCGGTGGTGGACGCGCCCCTCTTCGGTGTCTCGGGCTTACTTGTTGGGGTCGCGGACGGCGCCGGTGGAGGCGTCGGTGGCCATGCGGGCGTAGGCGCGCAGCGCGTTGGTCACCGGGCGCACCCGGTCGACGGGCTGCCAGGGGCGTTCGCTGGCTTCCATCTTGGCCCGCCGCTCAGCCAGGACCTCCGGCTCGACCAGGAGTTCCAGGGTGCGCTTGTGCACGTCGATGCGGATCTGGTCGCCGTCGACCACCAGGCCGATCGTGCCGCCGCCCGCCGCCTCGGGGGAGACGTGGCCGATGGACAGGCCCGATGAGCCGCCGGAGAAGCGGCCGTCGGTGATCAGGGCGCACTTCTTGCCCAGGCCCGATCCCTTGAGGAACGCGGTCGGGTGCAGCATCTCCTGCATCCCGGGGCCGCCAGCAGGGCCCTCGTAGCGGACCACCAGCACGTCCCCGGGCTGGATCTGCTTGCTCAGGATGACCGACACGGCCTGCTCCTGGCTCTCCACGACCCGGGCCGGGCCCTGGAAGGTGAACAGGTCCTCGTCGATGCCCGCCGACTTGATCACCGCGCCGCGCTCGGCGAGGTTGCCGTAGAGCACCGCCAAGCCGCCGTCGGCGGTGAAGGCGTGCTCGACGTCGTGGATGCAGCCGTTCACCGCGTCGGTGTCCAGCGAGGACCAGCGGTTCGACGTGGAGAACGCCTCAGTGGTGCGGACCCCGCCGGGCGCCGCGTGGAACAGCTCGATCGCCTCGGGGGACGGGTTCTCGGCGCGGATGTCCCATTCGGACAGCCACTGCTCCAGCGACGGGCTGTGCACCGAGTGCACGTCGGTGTTGAGCAGCCCGCCCCGGTACAGCTCGCCCAGGATGGCCGGGATGCCGCCAGCCCGGTGCACGTCCTCCATGTGGTAGTCGGAGTTCGGCGACACCTTCGACAGGCACGGCACCTTGCGCGAGATCGCGTCGATGTCGGCGAGGGTGAAGTCGATCTCGCCTTCCTGCGCGGCGGCGAGGATGTGCAGGACCGTGTTGGTCGACCCGCCCATCGCCATGTCCAAGGCCATCGCGTTCTCGAACGCCTTGCGGTTGGCGATGGTGCGCGGCAGCGCGGTCTCGTCGTCCTCGCCGTACCAGCGCTTGCACAGCTCGACCACGGTTGTGCCCGCGCGCTGGAACAGGGCGCGGCGGGCCGAGTGGGTGGCCAGCGTGGAGCCGTTGCCGGGCAGCGCGAGGCCCAGCGCCTCGGTGAGGCAGTTCATCGAGTTCGCGGTGAACATGCCTGAGCACGAGCCGCAGGTCGGGCACGCCGACCGCTCGACCTCGCTGAGCGCGGCCTCGTCCACCGCGGAGTTCGCCGACGCGGAGATCGTGGTGATCAGGTCGCTGGAGGGGTGCGCGACGTCGCCGACGACGACCGCCTTGCCCGCCTCCATCGGCCCGCCGGAGACGAACACGACCGGCACGTTGAGCCGCAGCGCGGCGTTGAGCATGCCCGGGGTGATCTTGTCGCAGTTCGAGATGCACACCAGCGCGTCGGCCTGGTGGGCGTTGACCATGTACTCCACCGCGTCGGCGATGACCTCCCGCGACGGCAGCGAGTAGAGCATGCCGCTGTGGCCCATCGCGATGCCGTCGTCCACGGCGATCGTGTGGAACTCCCGGGGCACCCCGCCCGCGGCGCGGACCCCCTCGGCCACGATGTCGCCGAGGTCGCGCAGGTGGACGTGGCCGGGCACGAACTGGGTGTAGGAGTTGGCGATCGCCACGATGGGCTTGCCGAAGTCCGAGTCGGTCATGCCGGTGGCCCGCCACAGGGAGCGGGCCCCGGCGGCGTTGCGGCCGTGGGTGGTGGTGCGGGAGCGCAGCGCTGGCACGGCTCCTCCAAGTCGATCTCGTCTGCGGTGGGTGGCGGGCACGGCGCCGGGGTGGGCGCCGACGGACTCAGGAGCGGTGCCTACCAGGCTACTCCGCTCGCGGCGCGGAGTCGGCACGCGCCGGATCGCCCTCGCCCGCGCCGCTGTCAGCGGCCTCGCTCCGCGCGGCGGGGTTGTCCGCGGCGGCCTCGTCGGCGGGACCGGCTGGGTCAGCCTGGTCAACCTGGTCGGTCGGGTCAGCCGCGTCGGCCTCGTCTGTCGGGTCGGCCGGGTCGCTGTCGGCCGTCGGGTCGTCCAGCCTGCCGCCGCTGACCAGGGCGAGCGCGGGCAGGTGCCGCACGCGCACCGACGGCAGCGGCACCTCGACACCGTCGTCGAGGACCGCGCGCACGCCCGCGCGCTTGGTCAGCCGCAGGCCCTTGAGCGCCGTCCACGGCAGCGCGCGGCTGGTGAGGACTTGCCGCACGACCAGGCCCCCGGCGTCGGCGGTGGTGCGCACGCGCAGCACCCACACCACGAACGCGAGCGGGATCAGGTAGACCGCGACCAGGCCGGGCGCGGCGAAGGCGACCGGGGTGGCGCAGATGGCGAACAGGAACGCGGCGAGCACCGCGACGGTCGGGATCCGGAACACGAGTCGGGACGGGACCTGCTGCTCAGCCACCCTTAGATGGTGCACCCGCCCGCCGTCGCCCCAGCGCCCGGGGTGCTGACGGGCGCCCCAGTGGCAGTCCGACCAGTATCCGGGATCACGATCCCGCACAGTTGACGCTCTACACCGAACGCACTAGCGTCTGCCGGGTGCCCGCACAGACCCTTCTCGTACTTCCGACGCGCGTTCGACGCTGACGGAAGCCGCCCGCATCGAACGCGCGACCCTCGTGCGACCTTTGAGGTCGACGGGGGTTTTTTCGTGCCCAGACCCCAGTAGCCAGACAGCCACAAGTAGCCACAGACAGCAGCGAATCACCACATCGACCACGAGGCAGAACCGATGACCAGCGCACCATCGCGGCCCAGTGCCGCAGCGACCCCTGGGACGGCGTCTGCGGCTGCCACCGCGCAGCCTGCCCGCCCCAAGCCTGCGCCGCCCACCGGCACCCCCATCCGGGTGACCGGCGCGCAATCGCTCGTCCGGTCGCTCGAAGCGGTAGGCGTCGAGATCGTCTTCGGAATCCCCGGCGGCACCATCCTGCCCGCCTACGACCCGCTGTTGGACTCCACCAAGCTCCGGCACATCCTGGTCCGCCACGAGCAGGGCGCTGGCCACGCGGCCACCGGGTACGCCCAGGCCACCGGCAAGGTCGGGGTGTGCATGGCCACCTCGGGGCCGGGCGCGACGAACCTGGTCACCCCGATCGCCGACGCCAACATGGACTCGGTGCCGCTGGTCGCCATCACCGGCCAGCAGACCCGGGCGCTGATCGGCACCGACGCCTTCCAGGAAGCCGACATCTGCGGCATCACGCTACCGATCACCAAGCACAACTTCCTGGTCACCGACCCGATCGACATCCCGCGCATCATCGCGGAGGCGTTCCACCTGGCCAAGACCGGCAGGCCCGGCCCGGTCCTGGTCGACATCCCCAAGGACGTCCTGCAGGAGACCACCTCGTTCAGCTGGCCGCCGGAGCTGCGGCTGCCCGGGTACCGCCCGACCACCCGCCCGCATGGCAAGCAGGTGCGCGAGGCCGCGAAGCTGATCTGCGCGGCGAAGCGCCCGGTGCTCTACGTCGGCGGCGGCGTCATCAAGGCGCAGGCGTCGCCCGAGCTGCTGGAGCTCGCCGAGCTGACCGGCATCCCGGTGGTCACCACGCTGATGGCGCGCGGCGCGTTCCCCGACTCGCACAAGCAGCACCTCGGCATGCCCGGGATGCACGGCACCGTGCCCGCCGTGGGCGCGATGCAGCGCGCCGACCTGCTCGTCGCCCTCGGCGCGCGGTTCGATGACCGGGTCACCGGCCAGCTCTCCAGCTTCGCGCCGGACGCCGCGATCGTGCACGCCGACATCGACCCGGCCGAGATCTCCAAGAACCGCCGCGCGGACGTGCCGATCGTCGGCGACTGCAAGGAGATCATTGTCGAGCTGATCGCCGCCGTGCGCGCCGAGCGGACAGCGGGCACCGCGGACCTGGCGCCGTGGTGGGCGACGCTGGACACGTGGCGCGAGACGTTCCCGCTGGGCTACGAGTGGCCCGAGGACGGGACGCTGTCCCCGCAGTACGTCATCGAGCGCATCGGCCGGATCGCCGGGCCGGACGCCATCTACACCGCGGGCGTCGGCCAGCACCAGATGTGGGCCGCGCAGCACATCCGCTACGAGAAGCCGATGAGCTGGCTCAACTCCGGCGGCCTTGGCACCATGGGCTACGCGGTCCCCGCCGCCATGGGCGCCAAGTTCGGCAAGCCCGACAGCGTGGTCTGGGCCATCGACGGCGACGGCTGCTTCCAGATGACCAACCAGGAGCTGGCCACCTGCGCCATCGAGGGCGCGCCGATCAAGGTCGCGGTCATCAACAACGGCAACCTCGGCATGGTCCGGCAGTGGCAGAACCTGTTCTACGCCGAGCGCTACTCCCAGACCGACCTGGGCACGCACAAGCACCGCATCCCCGACTTCACCCTGCTCGCCGAGGCGCTGGGCTGCGCGGGCCTGCGCTGTGAGACCAGGGAAGAGGTCGACGCGGTCATCCACCGCGCGATGGAGATCAACGACCGCCCGGTGGTGATCGACTTCGTGGTCGGCAAGGACGCCCAGGTGTGGCCGATGGTCGCCGCGGGCACCGGAAACGACCAGATCATGGCCGCGCGCGGCATCCGCCCGCTGTTTGACGAAGAGTGACCGGCGGCGGAGCAGAGGGAGCAGAGATGAGCACACACACGCTGAGCGTGCTGGTCGAGAACAAGCCGGGCGTCCTGGCCCGCGTCGCCGGGCTGTTCTCCCGGCGCGGCTTCAACATCGAGTCGCTCGCCGTCGGCCCGACCGAGCACCCGGACGTGTCCAGGATGACGATCGTGGTCGCGGTCGAGGAACTGCCGCTTGAGCAGGTCACCAAGCAGCTCAACAAGCTGGTCAACGTCATCAAGATCGTGGAGCTGGAACCCGCGATCGCGGTGCGCCGGGAACTGCTGCTGGTCAAGGTCCGCGCCGACGCCACCGTGCGCAGCCAGGTGCTGGAGACCGTGCAGCTGTTCCGTGCCAAGGTTGTCGACGTCTCCCCGGAGGCGCTGACCATCGAGGCCACCGGCACCGCGGACAAGATCGAGGCGCTGCTGCGCATGCTGGAGCCCTACGGGGTGCGCGAGATGGTGCAGTCGGGCATGGTCGCCATCGGCCGGGGTCCGCGGTCCATCACCGCGACCGCGGGCCGGTAACCCCCACGTTTTTCGCAGGTCCCAGGAAGGAAGTACGAAACAGCATGTCCGTCGAGATCTTCTACGACGCCGACGCCGACCTGAGCATCATCCAGGGTCGCAAGGTCGCTGTCATCGGTTACGGCAGCCAGGGCCACGCGCACGCGCTGAGCCTGCGCGACTCGGGTGTGGACGTCCGCATCGGGCTCCCCGAGGGCTCGAAATCCCGCGCGAAGGCCGAGGAGCAGGGCCTGCGGGTGCTCACCCCGGCCGAGGCCTCGCGGGAGGCCGACCTGATCATGGTGCTGGCGCCGGACACCAAGCAGCGCTTCATCTACGCCGAGGACATCGAGCCCAACCTCAACGACGGCGACGCGCTGTTCTTCGGCCACGGCTTCAACATCCGCTACGACCTGATCAAGCCCCCGGCGAACATCGACGTGGCCATGGTCGCCCCCAAGGGCCCCGGCCACCTCGTCCGCCGCCAGTTCGTGGACGGCAAGGGCGTCCCGGCGCTTATCGCCGTGCACCAGGACGCCACCGGCGGCGCGCAGGCGCTGGCCCTGTCCTACGCCGCGGCCATCGGCGGCGCGCGGGCCGGGGTCATCAAGACCACGTTCACCGAGGAGACCGAGACCGACCTGTTCGGTGAGCAGGCGGTGCTCTGCGGTGGCGCGTCGGCGCTGGTGCAGGCTGGTTTCGAGGTGCTGACCGAGGCGGGCTACGCCCCGGAGATCGCGTACTTCGAGGTGCTGCACGAGCTGAAGCTGATCGTGGACCTGATGTACGAGGGCGGCATCGCCCGCCAGCGCTACTCGGTGTCCGACACCGCCGAGTACGGCGACCTGACCCGCGGCCCGCGCGTCATCACGCCCGCGGTCAAGGAGGAGATGAAGAAGATCCTGGGCGAGATCCAGGACGGCACCTTCGCCCGCGAGTGGGTGGCCGAGGACGAGAGCGGCCGCGAGAACTACCGCCGCCTCCAGGAGCAGGGCGCCCAGCACCCGATCGAGGAGACCGGCAAGAAGCTGCGCGACCTGATGTCCTGGGTCGACCGGCCGATCACCGAGACCGCCTGAGCCGCAGTGCCGAAGGCCACCCTCACTTCGTTCAACCGAGTGAGGGTGGCCTTCGTGGTCGTCTCGCGGTTCGGCCGACCTCGTTCCACGGGCAAGGCGCGGATCTGATCCCAAGTCGCCATTCTCGGGTCTTTCGTCAGCCGGTCAGAAATCCGGGTCGGTGCGCAGGGTGATCAGGACTTCGGGGGCGAGTTCCGGGGCGAACGAGTAGCCGGGGAAACCGCCCCAGCGCACGGATTCGCGCAGGTAGTCGACCAGGGTGATGCCCGGTCTGCCCGCGACGCCGCGGAGGACGGGGTCGGCCACCTGGGAGGGCAGGTCGATGTCGTGGGTGCCGCCGTCGACGTTGGTCTTGACGTATTCGTCGGGGGCCAAGGCGAACGCGAAGGCGGTGGGGTCGTCGCGTTCCTCCCATTCCAGGTGCAGGGAGTAGGCGTTGCCCAGGCACAGCGGGTCCGGGTATTCCGCGCCTGGCGGGGTCGTGGTCGGCGCGGGCTCCTGGTGGTAGGTCAGGTAAAGCGCGTCGCAGTCGCCCGCGAACCACACCTCGCCGACGCGGCGCAGGCATGCCTCCAGGGCGTAGGGCAGGCCGCCGATCTTGTCGACCAGTTCGTCTATCAGGGCGTGGTCGCCCTCGGTGGGGGGCTGGTGCGGGCTCACCAGGCGGTCGGAGGACACCCAGTCCAGTTCCGGCAGCGCCGCGGCGATCCTCGCCACGTGCTGTGACACCCGCACCATGGTCTCGTCGGCGACGGCGGCCACGTCCTCGGCGAGGGCGTCGGGCACCGGGCCGAGCGCGCGCAACTCGGTCCACACGGCTTCCCGCTCGCCGTGCAGGTAACGCAGGAAATACGAGGTCACCCCGCTCACGCTACTCAGCGCGACCAGACCGGCGCGACAACGACACGGTGCGTGCCGCCGCGCCGATGGCCTGCGGTATACCTGGTCACCGACAGTCGAGACCTCAGCGAACGAGGAGAGGCCATGGAGAGCGCCCCCATCTACGACGACAAGGCCGAGGTGCGCGGCAGGCTCGACCTGACCAAGGCCGAGTGGCAGCGCGCGGCGGAGCCCGACGCCGACCCCGACGGCGAGTACGTCGAGATCGCCTTCGTCCCGCACACCGACGGCAAGACCTACATCGCCATGCGGAACTCCAAGTACACCGGCCCGGACGACACCGTCCTCGTCTTCACCGAGTCGGAATGGGACGCCTTTGTCGAGGGCGCCAAGGCGGGCGAGTTCGACGAGCCGTGGTGACCGAGCCCCACCGGGGCGATCTCCCCACCCCGGGCGATCCGGTGTGGACAGAGCAGGCGGCGTCGCGACGTGGCGCCCCCGGTTCCGCGTCCGCGGCGTGGACGCCGCCCGAAGCGGTGGGTGAGCCGCCGTTCGCGGCCAGCAGCGGTTCCCTCGCCCTCCCGCACGACGAGCCGGATTCCCAGGCGGCGGGCCGTTCCCGGCCACCCGCGCCGCCGGTTCCCAGCCGCCACACCGGTTCCCTCGACATTCCGCCACCAGGCGCTTTCCAGCCGCCCCCGCCCTCGGCGGGCAGGCTTCCCGCGCCCCAGCGCCCTCCGGCGCCCGACGCGCCCCGACTTGGCTCCGTGGGGCCGGATCTGCCGCGACCTGGTTCCCCAGCGCCGGGGCCGCGCGGGGGCGAGGCGCCGCTTTCCGGTTCCCTGAGCCAGGATCTGCCGTACCCAGGTGCGCCGGGGCTGGCTTCGGGCCGGACTGGTTCTCTGAGCCAGGATCTGCCGCATCCGGGTCTGCCGGGGCCGGGTGCGGGCCTGGCCGGTTCCCTGGGACCGGAATCACCGGGAACCGGCTTGCCGCTGGGAATCCAGTCTTCGCCGCCCGATCCACCGCGAGCCCGGCAGTCCCAGCCGACTACGCCGCCGCGGCGGCAAGCGCCCGTCGCGCCGCCGCCGGGGCAGCCCCGGCCCGCGCCTGCGGCCGGACCGCAAGCCCCACCGCCGTCGCTCCAGCGGCCCGCCCAGCCGCCCCTGCCCTCGCCGCCCGCCCAGCCCCCGCCGCCCACGCGGGCACCGGTGTCCCGGCCGCCGCTGCGGCCCGAGACGCCTGGCGGGCCGCCGAAGTTCGACTCGGCGCCGGGGGTCGGGCCGCGTTCCCTGCCCACGCCTCCGCGAGCCCCCGTGCCGCCGCCCGCGCGCCCCGACCACCGCCCGCAGCCGCCCCATCGGGTCCCACCGCCGCCGGTTTTCCCGGCGGGCTTCGGGCCGGGGTTCGGGCCGACCGGATCCGGCGGCTACACGGCGGGCAGCACGCCGGTCCCCATTCGCCCCGCCGACGCCGAGCCCGACCCGGGGCTGCCCAAGGAGCCCGAGAAGCGCCGCCCGGCTTACCTTGTCGAAGGCGATGATGATGAGATGTTCGGCACCGGCGAGTTCACCGCGCCACCGGTCATCGGCGAGTGACGAAGGTCATCACCCGGCTGCCCGGCCCGCGCGACCCGTTGTGCCGCTTGGCACCGGGGCAGTGCTGACAGACGGCTGACTTGTCACCTGTCTCACCCATCGGTTGAACGGTTCAGTGACCGTCATAGACTCGTCGCGGTTACAGAGAGGTAACCGCTTCCTCTTAGCGCTACCAGCACAGGAGTCCAGCGTGACAACTACGAGCCGCCCCGTCGTCCTCATCGCCGAGAAGCTCGCGCCGTCCGTGCTGGACGTGTTCGGCGACGAGTTCGAGGTCCGCCACGTCGACGGCACCGACCGGCCCGCGCTGCTGGCCGCGGTCGCCGAGGCCGACGCGCTGCTGGTGCGGTCGGCCACCCAGGTCGACGCGGAGGTGCTCAAGGCGTCCGACACGCTCAAGGTCGTGGCGCGCGCCGGTGTCGGCCTCGACAACGTCGAGGTGCCCGCGGCCACCGAGCGCGGCGTGCTCGTGGTGAACGCGCCCACGTCGAACATCGTCTCGGCCGCGGAGCACGCCGTCGCGCTGCTGCTCGCGGTGGCCCGCCAGGTGCCCGACGCGCACGCCACCCTGCAGGACGGGCAGTGGAAGCGCAGCGCGTTCTCCGGGGTCGAGCTGCACGGCAAGACCGTGGGCGTGGTCGGCCTCGGCAAGATCGGCCAGCTGTTCGCGCAGCGCCTCGCCGGGTTTGGCACCACGCTCATCGCCTACGACCCCTACGCCTCGCCCGCGCGCGCCGCGCAGCTGGGCATCGAGCTGGTCGAGCTGGACGAGCTGCTCGGCCGCGCGGACGTGATCTCCGTGCACCTGCCCAAGACCCCCGAGACCAAGGGCCTGCTCAACGCCGAGGCGCTCGCCAAGACCAAGAAGGGCGTCATCATCGTCAACGCCGCGCGCGGCGGCCTGATCGATGAGGAGGCGCTGGTCGACGCGGTCCGCAGCGGCCAGGTGCGCGGCGCGGGCGTCGACGTGTTCGTGACCGAGCCCACCACCACGAGCCCGCTGTTCGGCGTGCCGGGCATCGTGGTCACCCCGCACCTGGGCGCGTCCACCGCCGAGGCGCAGGACCGCGCGGGCACCGATGTGGCGCACTCGGTGCGGCTGGCGCTGCGCGGCGAGTTCGTGCCCGACGCGGTCAACGTCGGCGGCGGCGTGGTCGGCGAAGAGGTGCGCCCGTACCTGCCGCTGACCCAGAAGCTGGGCGTCGTGCTCTCCGCGCTGGGCAACAAGGCGCCGACCTCGATCACCGTGCTGGTGCGCGGCGAGCTGTCCGCGGAGGATGTCGCGATTCTGCCGCTGGCCGCGCTGCGCGGGGTGTTCTCCGGCATCGTCGAGGACCAGGTGACGTTCGTGAACGCGCCGCGGCTGGCCGAGACGCTGGGCGTCACCGTCGAGGTCGCCAAGGAGAGCGAGAGCGTCATCTACCGCAGCCTGGTCACCCTGCGCGGGGTCTACGCGGACGGCTCGGTGATCACCGTCAGCGGCACCCTGTCCGGCCTGGCCCAGGTCGAGAAGCTGGTCGAGGTGCACGGCCGCTCGTTCGACCTGCGCGCCGAGGGCGACGTGCTGCTGCTGGAGTACCCGGAGCGCCCCGGCGTGATGGGCACAGTCGGCACCCTGCTCGGCGAGGCCGGGGTCAACATAGACGCCGCCCAGATCAGCCAGACCGGCGACGCGGACGCGGTCATGCTGCTGCGCGTCGACCGCGCGGTGGACGGCTCGGTCTTGGAGTCCATCGGCGCCTCGATCGGCGCGAGCCTGGTCCGCGCCGTGAATCTCGACTGAGATCGGCCGGGCTGACCGGGCTGACCGGAAAGTCCATTTACTGGGACGCGTTCCCGGCGCTCGCGGTGCCCGGATCGGTTGGCGAGCAACCGTTCCGGGCACCGTTCGTGTTTCCCGAACGACCGGAAAACACGTCGACACCACCCAGAGGGGTGGCGAGGTGCGGACACCGGACGACTTGCCGGTAGCCTTCGTTCGTCTACGAGGCCCTGATAGTTCGGGCCGATACCCCGGGAGGTGTGTGCATGCGGCTCGCGGTGATCCCAGGAGACGGGATCGGGCCGGAAGTGATCGCTGAGGCCCTGAAGGTGCTCGGTGAGGTCATACCGACCGCGGAGATCACCCGCTACGACCTCGGCGCGGCGAGGTGGCACGCGACGGGGGAGCTGCTGCCGGAGTCCGTGCTCGGGGAGTTGCGGGACCACGACGCGATCCTGCTCGGCGCCGTCGGCGACCCGTCGGTGCCCAGCGGCATCCTGGAGCGCGGGCTGCTGCTGCGGCTGCGCTTCGAGCTCGACCACCACGTCAACCTGCGTCCGGCGCGGCTCTACCCGGGTGTCAAGAGCCCGATCGCCGATCCGGGCGAGATCGACATGATCGTGGTCCGGGAGGGCACCGAGGGGCTCTACGCTGGCAACGGCGGGCTGTTGCGTAAGGACACTCCGCACGAGATCGCCACCGAGGTCAGCGTCAACACCTCCTTCGGCGTGGAGCGGGTCGTGCGCGACGCGTTCGCCCGCGCCGCCGCCCGGCCCCGCAAGCACCTCACGCTCGTCCACAAGACGAACGTCCTCACGCACGCGGGCTCGCTGTGGTCGCGCGTGGTGGAGGAGGTGTCGTTGCAGCACCCGGAGGTCACGGTCGCCTACCAGCACGTCGACGCCACGACCATCCACATGGTCACCGACCCGACCCGCTTCGACGTGATCGTCACCGACAACCTGTTCGGCGACATCCTCACCGATCTCGCGGCTGCGGTCACCGGCGGCATCGGCCTGGCGGCCAGCGGAAACCTCGACATCACCCGGCGCAACCCGAGCATGTTCGAGCCGGTGCACGGCAGCGCGCCGGACATCGCGGGCCAGGGCATCGCGGACCCCACCGCCGCGGTGCTCTCGGTGGCCCTGCTGCTCGACCACCTCGGCGAGGTCGAGGCGGCGCGGCGCATCGAGGCGTCGGTGGCCTTCGATCTGGCCACTCGGGACCACGCCTCGCCCGGCGGCACGTTCGCCATCGGCGACCGGCTGGCGGCCCTGGTGTCCTCGAACGCCAAGAGCGCCTGATCCGCATCCGGCACGTCCTGCCCGTGTGTCCCGTCGCCCCGATTTGGTGCGACGGGACACACGGGCAGGACTGCTCAGGATGTGGGAAACCGACTTGGTATGTGGAACGCCCCTGTGTGAGGATCGGGGCGTGTTCGCCGTGAGCATTATCGACGAGCGCGTCGGGTAGCCAAGCGACCAGCCCGGCGCGCAGACCTCTCGCATCCCAGCGGGGGGTCTTTTTGTTTTCCCAGAACGTTCCCGAGGAGCATCCCGTGACCCGCACGACCCCCGCAGGCACCCCGCTTGGCGACTCGTTCCACGTCTACGACACGACGCTGCGCGACGGGGCCCAGCGGGAGGGCGTCTCGTACTCGGTGGCCGACAAGCTCGCCGTGGCGCGGCTGCTCGACGGGCTGGGGGTCGGCTACATCGAGGGCGGCTGGCCGGGCGCGCTGCCCAAGGACACCGAGTTCTTCGCCCGCGCGGCGGCGGGGGAACTCGACCTCAAGCACGCTGCCCTGGTCGCGTTCGGCTCGACCCGCCGCGCCGGGACGACCGCGGCGGCCGACCCGCAGGTCCGCGCGCTGCTCGACGCGCGGGCCCCGGTGGTGACCCTGGTCGCCAAGTCCGACCGTCGGCACATCGAGTTGGCGCTGCGCACCGACGTGGACGAGGCGGTGGAAATGGTCCGCGACACCGTCTCCTTCCTCGTCGGCGAGGGGCGGCGGGTGTTCCTCGACGCCGAGCACTTCTTCGACGGGTACGCCTTCGACCCGGACTGCTCGCTGCGGGTGCTCGGCGCGGCCATGGAGGCCGGGGCGGACGTGGCCGTGCTCTGCGACACCAACGGCGGGCAGCTCCCCCTGGGCTTGGCCGACACCGTCGGCGAGGTCATCGCCCGCACCGGGTTCCGGGTGGGCATCCACTGCCAGGACGACACCTCCTGCGCGGTGGCGAACAGCGTCGCTGCGGTGCAGGCGGGCGCGAGCCACGTCCAGTGCACCGCCAACGGCTACGGCGAGCGCGCGGGCAACGCCGACCTGTTCGCCGTTGTCGGGAACCTGGTGACCAAGCTCAAGATGCCCGTGCTGCCCGAGGCGGGGCTGGCCGAGCTGAGCCGCGTCTCGCACGCCCTGGCCGAGATCGCCAACATCGCCCCCGACCCCCACCAGGCCTACGTGGGCTGGTCCGCCTTCGCGCACAAGGCGGGGCTGCACGCCAGCGCGATCAAGGTCGACCCGGAGCTGTACAACCACATCGACCCGGCGGTCGTCGGCAACGACATGCGGGTGCTGGTCACCGAGATGGCGGGCCGGGCCAGCCTTGAGCTCAAGGGCCATGAGCTGGGCGTGGACCTCGCGGGCCGCCCGGAGGCGGTCGCGGGAGCGCTGCGCAAGGTCAAGGAGCTGGAGGCGCGCGGCTGGTCGTTCGAGGCCGCCGACGCGTCCCTGGAGCTGCTGCTGCGCCGCGAGATCGCCACGGCGGACCCGTCGGACGCCGAGGCGGGCGACGCGTCCGCCCCGTTCGCGCTGGAGTCCTACCGGGTGATCCTCGACCACCGGGCTGACGGCGAGGTGGTGTCCGAGGCCACGGTGAAGGTCGACGTGGCTGGGCACCGGGTCATCGCCACGGCGGAGGGCATCGGCCCCGTGCACGCCCTCGACGCGGCGCTGCGCCGGGCGCTGGTGCCGCACCTGCCGTGGCTGGACGAGGTCGAGCTGAGCGACTACAAGGTCCGAATCCTCACATCGGGTGATGGCCACCGTGCAACCCCGCACGGCACTGAAGCCGTCACCCGGGTGTTGGTGCAGTCCACCGACCGCGAGCTCGAATGGACCACGGTCGGGGTGCACGGCAACATCGTGGAGGCGAGCTGGCTTGCCCTCTGCGACGCGCTGGCCCACAAAGCCCTGCGCGTGCGGTCGGAAGTCGGCATCGGCGGTCTGCGCCCGTAGACCGCCCGTGAGGCGAGGAGGGCAGTGGAGTGGGTCGGATCGGTCACTACGCCGCGATCGTGCTGACAGCCGGGGGGGTGAGCGCGTGCGCGGGCGGCGGAACCCAGCCGGGCGACGCCACCACCACCCCACCCAGCACCCCCGCGACCACCAGCGACGTGTGGGACAGCGCTGTGCGACCCGCTTCCGCCGCCGCCCGGGTCGGCACCCCGCAGACGTGCCCGATGCCGTTCGCCTTCGACGTCTCGGGCGGCTGGACACCCCGCCCGAATCCCCCGGCGGAGCCCCGCGACGGCTTGGCGGCGGCGTGCGACCTGGTCGCTGACCCCGCCTACCTGCGGGTCTGGATCGGCGCGGACGCGGGCAGTTCCCCACGCGGCGCGCTGGAACGCTTCCTGCAAGGCGAAGGCGAGATCACCGAGCCGCACTTCCGCGACACCCAGATCGGCAAGGGCTCCGGGGTGGAACTCACCTACGAGAAGCCCGGCGCCCAACGCGGCCGCGCTTTCGCCGTCGCGACCCCGCTGCGCACCATCGTGGTCGAGGTCGGCTCGGAGAACCCGGCGGACTATGCGAAGGCGCTCCCCGGCTACCTGCTCGCCAAGGACAGCCTCACGCCCATCGAACGCTGACCGACTTCTAGGGTAGGGCCGTGCTACTAGCTCGAATTGCCCACCCAGAAGGGGTCGCGTTCGTCGCCATCGAGGGCGACGGATCCGACCAGGTCGCCGCCGAGATCGCCGAGCACCCGTTCGGCAAGCCCACGTTCACCGGCCGCCGGTGGCCGTTGGCCGACACCCGGCTGCTCGCCCCCATCTTGCCCACGAAAATCATCTGCGTAGGCAAGAACTACGCAGACCACGCCCGCGAGATGGGCGGCGAGCCCCCGGAAAACCCGGTCATCTTCATGAAGCCGTCGACTACGGTCATCGGCCCCGCCGCCCCCATCAAACTCCCAGCCGACTCCACCCACGTCGACTTCGAGGGCGAACTGGCCGCCATCATCGGCATGCCCTGCCGAGACGTCCCCGCCTCCCGCGCCAAAGACGTCATCCTCGGCTACACCATCGCCAACGACGTCACCGCCCGAGACCACCAAAAGGCGGACGGCCAGTGGACCAGGGCCAAGGGCCACGACACCTTCTGCCCCCTAGGCCCCTGGATCAACACCACCGCAGATCCAGCAGACCTGGCGATCAAGACCACAGTGGACGGTGAGGTAAAACAAGACTCCCGCACCTCCCTCCTCCTGCACGACATCGCCGCCTTGGTCGAATGGATCTCCCGAGTGATGACCCTCCTCCCCGGCGACGTCATCCTCACCGGCACCCCAGCAGGCGTAGGCCCCCTCACCGAAGGCCAATCCGTCTCGGTAACCATCGACGGCCTAGGCACCCTCACCAACCCCGTGGTCAAGCGCTAACAGCCACACCCGAACCAACCCACACCTGACCCGGCCGGACCAGATCAACCCGCACCCCAGCCGGGCCAAACCCAACTGCACCCCTGCCAGGCCGAACCAACCCTGCCAGGTGCTCGATGGGGTGGAGTGGTTTCTTTGGGGGAGAAGGAAGATCGCTAAGCTGGCTGCGCGCGTGTGAGGCCGAAGGCATCCCACCCGTCTTTCACACGGCGATCTTCCTTCATAGGGGCCCCAAAGAAACCACTCCACCCCATCGAGCAACCCCACGAAAGCCCCGAAACCACTCACCCCATCGAGCAACCCCCCATCAACCAGCAGCAGCACGCCGAGCAAACCCAGGCGTAGGCTCAGGAATCACACTCCGCCCAAGCAACTGCGCCGGTATCCGCCGCAACAACGGCGTCCCCGTCAACACCCGCAACGGCAACGGCGGCCGCCCCGCCCCAGCGACCTCGACCTTCCCCTCCAACGCAGGCCGCAGCCCCCGAGCATGCAACATCCGCTGCAACGTTTGAATCGCCACAGTAGGCAGCAACCGCCGCCACCGAACCTTCGCGAGATCCCAAGTGGACACCGTCCCGCGCCGGATCGGCCCAGCCAGCATCCGCGCGGCCGCCACCCCATCCTGCACGGCCAGATTGATCCCCACCCCACCAATCGGCGACATGGCGTGCGCGGCATCCCCCAGGCACAGGAACCCGTCCAGGTGCCATCGCCGCAGCCGATCCAGCTTCACATCGAGCGTCTTCACGTCGTCCCACGAGCGCACCGCGTCCGCGCGGTCCGCGAGCCACGGCGCGACCTCGATCAGCTCCCGCACCATCCCCTCGACCGGAGTCCGCCGAGCCTCAGCGTCCGACCCCTTCCGGATCAACGTGGCCACCTGCCAGTAGTCCCCCCGGTCGATGAGGACAGCCGCCCGCGCCTTGCTGATCAGCCCCACGATCCCCGCCGGGTCCGACTCCAGCCGCGGCAGCCGAAACCACCACACGTCCATCGGCGTCGGATACGACTTCGGCCGCAGTTCCGCCGCCGCCCGCAAGAGCGACCCGCGCCCGTCACAGGCGACAGTCAGATCCGCCGTGATGCTCCCGGTCTCCCCGTCGCGGGTCCGATAAGTGACCCCGACAACGCGTCCGTTCTCCCGCAGCAGCCCGGTCGCCTCGGTCCGCATCCGCAGCCGGAACGTCGGCTCCGCCGCTCCCGCGTCGGCGAGCAGGTCCAGGAAGTCCCACTGCGGAACCATCGCGACGAAGTTGTTGGGCCCCGGCAGCGTCGTCAGGTCGGCCACCGTCGCCGCCCCGCCGCGGAACGGGACCTGCACCCGTTCGATGCGGCTCTGCGGCAGGGCGCGGAACCGCTCGCCCAGGCCTAGGTCGTCGAGCAGGTCGAGGGTCGGCGGATGCACCGTGTCGCCGCGGAAGTCCCGCAGGAAGTCGTCGTGCTTCTCCAGGACGGTGACCTCGATCCCGGCTCGCGCCAGCAGCAGGCCCAGCACCATGCCCGCGGGCCCGCCCCCGACCACACACACCGTTGTGCGTTCCATGACCCCTCCTCTTTTCAACGCCAGTTGAATAACTTGAGGATGCACCCAGGCTCCGGCTCGGTCAAGTCCCATCGGCAGGGATACGCTGATCCGGCCATGAGCACGCCACACGCAGACACCCAGATCCGAGCCCGCTTCTGCCCGTCCCCGACGGGCACCCCGCATGTCGGGCTCATCCGCACCGCCCTGTTCAACTGGGCTTTCGCCCGGCACGCTGGCGGCCGACTCGTCTTCCGGATCGAGGACACCGACGCCGCGCGCGACAGCGAGGAGAGCTATCACGCGCTCCTCGACGCGCTGCGCTGGCTCGGCATCGACTGGGACGAGGGCCCCGAGGTCGGCGGCGAGTACGGCCCCTACCGGCAGAGCGAGCGCGCCGACCGCTACGCCGAGGTCGTGCGCAAGCTGACCGAGGCGGGGGAGCTGTACGAGTCCTTCTCGACCAACGAAGAGGTCGAGGCGCGCCGCAAGGCCGCCGGGCAGGACCCGAAGCTGGGCTACGACAACGCCGACCGCGACCTCACCGAAGAACAGCGCGCCGAACTGCGCGCGCAGGGCCGCGAGCCGGTGCTGCGGCTGCGGATGCCCGACCGGGCGATCGGCTTCACCGACCTGATCCGCGGCGACATCAGCTTCCCCGCGGGCAGCGTGCCCGACCCGGTGCTGGTGCGCGCGAACGGCCAGCCGCTCTACACGCTGGTCAACCCGGTCGATGACGCTCTCATGCGGATCACCCACGTCCTGCGCGGCGAGGACCTGCTGCCGTCGACGCCCCGTCAGATCGCTCTTTACGAGGCGCTGCAGCGGGTGGGCGTCGCTGAGTTCACCCCGCACTTCGGGCACATGCCCCTCGTGCGCGGGGAAGGCAACAAGAAACTGTCCAAGCGCGACCCGCAGTCGAATCTGTTCGCCTACCGCGACCGCGGATTCGTCCCAGAGGGAATGCTGAACTATCTCGCGCTGCTCGGCTGGTCCATTGCCGACGACCGCGACATCTTCAGCATGGCCGAGATGGTCGCCGCGTTCGACATCGGCAAGGTCAGTTCCAATCCGGCCCGGTTCGACCTCAAGAAGGCCGAGGCCATCAACGCCGAGCACCTGCGCGCGCTGCCCGCCGCGGATTTCGTCCAGCGGGTGGTGCCGTATCTGGTTTCCGCTGGCGTGCTGCCCGAGACGCCGACGACGGCGCAGCTGGCCACATTGGACGCGATTGCCCCGATGGTGCAGGAACGCCTGATCGTGTTGTCCGACGCGGCGCCGATGGTGCGCTTCCTTTACGTGGCCGAGGAGGACTTCGTCCCCGAGGCGGACGCGGCGGCCAAAGTGCTCGGACCCGACGCCAAGCCGGTCCTCGACGCGAGCGTCAAGGTGCTGGAGGCGCTGCCGGAGTGGACGACCCCGGCCATTGAGGAAGCGCTCAAGACGGCCCTTATCGACGGCCTCGGGCTCAAGCCGCGCAAGGCGTTCGCCCCCGTTCGGGTGGCCGCGACCGGGCGCACGGTGTCGCCGCCGTTGTACGAGTCACTGGAACTGCTCGGACGTGACCGCACTCTCACTCGATTGCGGCGCGCTAACCCGTAACGCGGCAAGGAGATCCCGCGATAGAGTTCTTCAGCAGACTATCGCGGGCTTTCTTGCTTGACCGTGTCAGAAGCCGAAATATCACCTGTGCAGACGAATCGGGAAGCCCGCCCGGGCATCTAGCCTCGCTGGATGACTTCCGCGCTCGTGCCATTTCCGTCGCCCGCGACCACGTCCCGTCAGGGCGTGCCGAACCCGGCGCACGAGCCGCCAGCCATTCACGCGATCTGCCTGGATATCGATGACACATTGATCGATTTCACCGGGTCGGCCCGAATGGCGTTGTCGATATTGATCGGCCGGGACGACATGTGGCCAGCCTGGCAGCGCATCACCGACGAGCACAGCGCCATGGTCGTCGCGGGGGAGCTCGACTACGACTCCATGCGCCGGGCCCGCACCAAGGCGTTCCTGGCCGATCTGGGGGCCCTCATCGACGACGAGACCGTCGCCGTCCTCGAAGACCGCAGACTGGCCCAGATGAGCCAGGCGTGGCGGCTGTTCCCCGACGCAGTGCCGTGCCTGGACTGGCTCAGAGCGGCCGGTTTCAAGATCGCCGCCGTGACCAACGCCTCCGGCCCCCACCAGCGCACCCGCCTCGCGGGCTTGGGCCTGTCCCGCTTCTTCGACGCCGTGATCAGCGCAGGAGAACTCGGCGCCGCCAAACCCGACCCCGCCATATTCCACACCGCCTGCGCCGAACTCGGCGTGACCCCCCACGAGACCGCCCACGTCGGCGACCGCCTCGACCTCGACGCCATCGGCGCCCGAGACGCGGGCCTGCATGGCATCTGGCTAGACCGCGCAGCCGACCAACACGACCACGACGACACCCCAGAGGTCCCCGTCGTGGAAACCCTCGCCGACCTGCCAGAACTGCTCGTCAGCGAGTACCGGACCCCCGGCATGACCAGCGCCTCCGGCGTCCCCGACCCCCGAGGACAGGGGCCGATTTCTCGATCAGCGGGGTAGTGGTCTAACATCTTCTCCGGCGACAGGGACAGCGGTTCAGCACCAGAAGCAGACCCGCCCAACCTGAATGCCAATGGGGTATGGTGTAATTGGCAGCACGACTGATTCTGGTTCAGTTAGTCTAGGTTCGAGTCCTGGTACCCCAGCTGGAGCGTTCGATAGCAACCTGCTAAGCTCTCTCCAACGAAAAACAACTGAATGAAGTAGGCAAAGTTCCTGGCCCCGTCGTCTAGCGGCCTAGGACGCCGCCCTCTCAAGGCGGTAGCGCGGGTTCGAATCCCGTCGGGGCTACAGAGTGGGAGAGGTCTGAAAGCGGAAAGCGCTTTCGGGCCTCTTTCGCTATTCGCGCTGGGGGGCGACCCCCCAGACCCCCACGGTGCGTTCTCTTCTGAACCAGCGGGGCTCGCGCTTCGCGCATCGGGGGGAGGGGTGGGGGAGTAGGGGAGTAGGGGTGCGCGCATTGCGTGCGCTGGGGGAGTGTGGGTTGGGGGAGTGGGGGCTGGGGCCTAGTGCGGGGACTGGTGCCGGTGTGGTGTGGCTGGTTGCTGTGTCTC
Organism: Actinokineospora sp. NPDC051303; assembly: GCF_055586285.1. Taxonomy (NCBI): domain Bacteria; kingdom Bacillati; phylum Actinomycetota; class Actinomycetes; order Pseudonocardiales; family Pseudonocardiaceae; genus Actinokineospora; species Actinokineospora sp. NPDC051303. The sequence goes on along the minus strand of NZ_JBVJIN010000057.1, from coordinate 5,119 downwards.
CATTGGTCGCTTGTGCTGTTTGGAGCGTGTGGGGTGCGGGTGTTGCCTGCGGGTGTCGTTGGTGTTTCGGGAGTGTCAGAAGAGGTCGGTGGGGTGGGGCTGTCCGCCTGAGGGCTAGTCGACGCAGCCACCCGGCTCGATCACTGTGCCCTGCCAGCCCTGCCTTCTCGCGCTTTAAAGCCAAAGCTGGCGCGTACGAGACGGAGTGGGGCACAGCGGTCCGCCCAGGCCAAGCGGTGGGTGGAGCACACCCGAGCATCTGTTAGGCCGAGCCAGCGCTCGCCCAGTGCTCGATGGGGTGGAGTGGTTTCTTTGGGGGTGAAGGAAGATCCCTAAACTCGCCGTGGTCGTGGGGCCGAAGGCTCCCCACCCGTCTTTCCCACGACGGGATCTTCCTTCGTAGGGGCCCCAAAGAAACCACTCCACCCCATCGAGCGGACCCACCAACCCAGCCCCCAGCCAAGCCCCAAGCCCCCAACGCGACCCCCGCAGATAGAACCGCCCTCACAGCCGGAGCGGTGAGGGCGGTGGGGAAAGGGGATTAGAGCCGGTTCTGGAGGGCGTCGGCGGCGGCTAGGAGGTCAGCGGCCCAGCGGGCGCCGGGGCGGCGGCCCATGCGGTCGATGGGACCGCTGACGGAGACGGCGGCGACCACTGTGCCGGAGGCGTCACGCACGGGAGCGGAGACGCTGGCGACGCCTGGTTCGCGTTCTGCGACGCTTTGGGCCCAGCCCCGGCGTCTTACCTCCAGGAGGGCGCGTTCGCCGAAGACGGCGTCGGTGAGGAGGCTGCGTTGGGTGGCTGGGTCGGCCCAGGCGGCCAGGACTTTCGCGCCGGAGCCCGCGGTCATGGGCAGGCGGGTGCCCACGGGGACGGTGTCGCGCAGGCCGCTGGGGGGTTCGGCGGAGCAGACGCAGATTCGGTGCAGGCCGTCGCGGCGGTAGAGCTGGACGCTTTCGCCGGTGCGGTCGCGCAGCCTGGGCAGGACCGAGGTCGCCGCGTCGAGCAGGGGGTCGGTCGCGCCGCCCGCCAGTTCGGCCAGCGCGGCGCCGGGGCGCCATCTGCCGTCGGACCCTCTGCGCAGGAGGCGGTGCACCTCCAAGCCGACCGCCAGCCGATGGGCCGTGGCCCGGGGCAGGCCGGTCTTGGCGCACAACTCCGCCAGGCCGCAGGGCTCCTTGGCCACCGCCTGCAGTACCGCCATTGCCTTGTCCAGAACTCCGATGCCGCTATGCTGTCCCACGTCTCGATACTACTTTCCCGTTATGTGGGAAGTCCAGTCCGTGGGAAGCTGATGGTGATGGGCGATGGCCAAAACGCTCGCCGAAAAGGTGTGGGACCAGCACGTGGTGCGTCGCGGCAGCGGCGCCGAACCTGATCTGCTCTACATCGACCTGCATCTCGTGCACGAGGTGACCAGCCCGCAGGCCTTCGACGGCTTGCGGCTCGCCGGGCGGCCGGTGCGCAGGCCGGATCTGACCATAGCGACAGAAGACCACAACGTGCCGACGGTGGGGATCGACCTTCCCATCGCCGACCCGGTCTCGCGCACCCAGGTGGAGACGCTGCGCCGCAACTGCGCCGAGTTCGGCGTGCGGCTGCACCCCATGGGCGACGTCGAGCAGGGCATCGTGCACGTGGTCGGGCCGCAGCTCGGGCTCACCCAGCCCGGTATGACCGTGGTGTGCGGCGACAGCCACACCTCCACGCACGGCGCGTTCGGCGCGCTCGCGTTCGGCATCGGCACCTCCGAGGTCGAGCACGTGCTCGCCACGCAGACGCTGCCGTTGCGCCCCTTCAAGACCATGGCCATCACCGTCGAGGGCGAACTGCGCCCCGGCGTCACCGCCAAGGACGTCATCCTCGCGGTGATCGCGAAAATCGGCACCGGCGGCGGCCAGGGCTACGTGTTGGAGTACCGCGGCTCGGCCATCGAGAAGCTGTCGATGGAAGCGCGGATGACCGTGTGCAACATGTCGATCGAGGCGGGCGCGCGGGCCGGGATGATCGCCCCGGACGAGACGACCTTCGCTTATCTCAAGGGTCGCCCGCACGCGCCCCAGGGCGCGGACTGGGACGCCGCGGTGGCCGACTGGCGCGAGTTGCGCACCGACGAGGGCGCGACGTTCGACGCCGAGGTCGTGCTCGACGCCGCGGAGCTGACTCCGTTCGTCACTTGGGGAACCAACCCGGGGCAGGGCCTGCCGCTGTCCGCGGCGATCCCCGACCCGGAGCAGATCGTTGACGAGAACGAGCGCGTGGCCGCTGAGAAGGCCCTGTCGTACATGGATCTCACTCCCGGCACGCCGCTGCGCGAGATCAGCGTCGACACGGTGTTCCTGGGCTCGTGCACCAACGGCCGCATCGAGGACCTGCGCGCCGCGGCGGACGTCATCCGCGGCAGGCACGTCGCCGACGGGGTGCGGATGCTGGTGGTGCCCGGCTCGATGCGGGTGCGCGCGCAGGCCGAGTCCGAGGGGCTGGACAAGGTGTTCCTCGCCGCGGGCGCGGAGTGGCGGCAGGCTGGCTGCTCGATGTGCCTTGGCATGAACCCCGACCAGCTCGCCCCCGGCGAGCGCAGCGCGTCCACATCGAACCGCAACTTCGAGGGCAGGCAGGGCAAGGGCGGGCGCACCCACCTGGTCTCGCCGCTGGTCGCCGCGGCCACCGCGGTGCGCGGCACGCTTTCCTCGCCCGAGGACCTCGCCCCCGCCGCCACCAGCACCGACGACCGGAACTGAGGTATCGACACCATGGAGCCGTTCACCACGCACACCGGGGTCGGGGTGCCGCTGCGCCGGTCCAACGTGGACACCGACCAGATCATCCCCGCCGTCTACCTCAAGCGGGTCAGCCGCACCGGGTTCGAGGACGGGTTGTTCGCGGCTTGGCGAAACGACGAGCACTTCGTGCTGAACCAGGAGCCCTACCGGGCGGGCAGCGTCCTGGTCGCTGGCCCCGACTTCGGCACCGGGTCGTCGCGCGAGCACGCCGTCTGGGCGTTGTCCGACTACGGGTTCCGGGTGGTCATCTCCGCCCGCTTCGCCGACATCTTCCGCGGCAACGCGGGCAAGCAGGGCCTCGTGGCCGCCCAGTGCGAGCAGTCCGACATCGAACTGTTGTGGAAGTTGCTCGAAGCCGAGCCTGGGACGCAGATCACTGTCGACCTGGTCGAAAAGACCGTCCGCGCCAAGGACTTCACCGCGCCGTTCTTCGTGGACGACTACACCCGCTGGCGGTTGCTCGAAGGGCTGGACGACATCGCCCTGACCCTGCGCCATGTCGCCGAGATCGACGCGTTCGAGCAGGCCAGGCCCTCGTGGAAGCCGGTGACGACCCCGCTTCCGACCGCCTGACCCCCGGGCCGGATTCCCCTTTCCCGAAGGGGGATCCGGCCCGCTCTCCGTCAGCCACAACCCAACGCCGCCACCCCGCGCGACGCCCGAAAACCAGCGTTTCGGTCCCCCGAGTGGACGCCGACACCGCATGACGCAAGGAAAAATCGGGCGCGTCGCGTGGAAATCGCGCGCATTTGGGCCTATCTTGGCGAGAAGTCGGCCGAGTTCGGCCGTTAACGGCAGTGTGGCTCTCTTACGGAGGACTGAAGGGTGAACAAGGCCCAACTCATCGAGGCGTTGTCCGAGCGCCTTGGCGACAAGAAGGCCGCAGGCGCTGCGGTCGACGGTCTCGTCGACGTGATCGTTCGCACGGTCAACAAGGGCGAGAAGGTCAACATCACCGGCTTCGGCGTGTTCGAGAAGCGCGCCCGTGCTGCCCGTACCGCGCGCAACCCGCGCACCGGCGAGACGGTGAAGGTCAAGAAGACGAACGTGCCCGCGTTCCGCGCCGGGACCATGTTCAAGGAGGTCGTGAGCGGGGCGAAGAAGCTGCCCAAGGTGGCGGCCACCCGCGCGGCCGCGGGCACCACCGCGCGCGGCACGGCGGCGTCCACTCGCGCGGCGGGCACCACCACCCGCGCGGCGTCCACTCGCACCGCGGCCCCCAAGCCCGCGGCCGCGACCACGCGCAGCACCACCACGCGCACCCGTGCGGCAGCGGCAAAGCCCGCCACGACGGCGGCGAAGCCCGCCACCACCACCCGCACCCGCGCGGCGGCGGCCAAGCCCGCGGCCACCAAGACCGCGGCGGCCCCCAAGGCCACCACCACGAAGACGGCGGCCCCCAAGGCCACCCCGGCCAAGAAGGCCACCCCCGCAGCGGCGAAGACCACCGCCACCAAGAAGACAACGGCCGCCAAGAGCACCACCCCCAAGGCGACCGCCAGCACCACCCCGGCGCCCAAGAAGGCCACCACCCGCAAGAAGTAGTGGCCACCAGGCACCAAAAGCACCTCGCGAGAGCCCCGCACGCTTCCCCCGTGCGGGGCTCTCGCGTATCCGGGCAAGAACAGGACGACGCTCGGTAGAAGTCATTGCGCGGCAGGCAAGGAAGCCACAAAGCAGGGAAGGCCGGACAGGCAGGAAGAAGGCAAGGAAGACCGAACGGCTCGCAGGCGGACAGGCAGACTGCTTTGCGGCCTTAGCGGGGCAGACAGCCGCCTGCGGACTTAGCCGGACAGGGCGAGAAGACGCCCGGCACGCTGGGCGGGCAGTCCGCTTGGCGGGCGTGGTGTGGCAGGCGAACAGATGGCCTGACGAGTTCGGTGGGGCGCGGGTAGGCAGAGGGTTGGCATGCTGCGCCCACAGACCGCTTAACGAGCATGCAGGACAGGGCAGACGGCCTGACAGGCTCGGTAAGGCAGAAGCGGACAGCGGATCGGCACGCAGGGCAGACAGACAACCTGGCGAGCAAGGGCAGCCACGGCAGACCAGCGGCCTTAACTCGCGTAACAGTGCCAGGCTTGCCAGCCAAAGCCATGGCAGGCAGGCCAGCAGGCGCGAGCCAGCCTAGGCAGGCCAGACCATCCTCAAAGATTGCCTAGGCAGCAAAGCCGCGAGCGAGCGCGACAAGCGGTGTCAGTGCCCGTACACGTCACCGTTCACCCGAACAGACCGCACACAAGCCCCTGCCAGGCCGCACCCGAGCCTGCCAGGTGCTCGATGGGGTGGAGTGGTTTCTTTGGGGGTGAAGGAAGATCCCTAAACTCGCCGTGGTCGTG
>NZ_JBVJIN010000056.1:0-35938 GCF_055586285.1 Actinokineospora sp. NPDC051303 | reverse complement strand
CCGAAGGCTCCCCACCCGTCTTTCCCACGACGGGATCTTCCTTCGTAGGGGCCCCAAAGAAACCACTCCACCCCATCGAGCAGACCCCGGAACCCGGCCACCCCGGGAACCCGCTCCACCCCATCGAGCAACCCCACCCAACCAAGCCCCACGAAGCCAGCAGCCCGCGCCGAGCCCGCGCCACGAGCACGCGGCGCCCGACGCGACTAGATCAGGCCTCCGGATAAAGCGGCCTACGCTTGACCAGCAAATCCACCCGATCACGCAACTGCTGACTGGAAGCCTCATCGAAGTCCGACCGCAGAGCCGAAGCGATGATGTCGGCGACCTCAGCGAAGTCGTCGGCGTCGAAACCGCGCGTGGCCAGCGCCGGAGTGCCGATCCGCAGCCCCGAGGTGACCATGGGCGGCCGGGGGTCAAACGGGACCGCGTTGCGGTTGACCGTGATGCCCACCGAGTGCAGGCGGTCCTCGGCCTGCTGCCCGTCCAGCTGGGAGTCGACCAGGTCGACCAGGACCAGGTGGACGTCGGTGCCGCCGGTCAGCACCTTGACGCCCGCCGCCGCGCAGTCTGGGGCGGACAGGCGCTCGGCCAGGATGCGGGCGCCGTCGAGCACGCGGCGCTGGCGCTCGGCGAACTCCTCGGTGGCGGCGATCTTGAAGGCGACCGCCTTGGCGGCGATCACGTGCTCCAGCGGGCCGCCCTGCTGCCCGGGGAACACCGCCGAGTTGACCTTCTTGGCCAGCTCCTGGGTGGACAGCACGACACCGCCGCGCGGGCCGCCGAGCGTCTTGTGGGTGGTCGTGGTGACCAGGTGCGCGTGCGGCACCGGGTTGGGGTGCAGCCCGGCGGCGACGAGCCCGGCGAAGTGCGCCATGTCGACCATGAGCAGCGCGCCGACCGAGTCCGCGATCCGGCGGAACTCGGCGAAGTCGAGCTGCCGGGGGTAGGCCGACCAGCCCGCGATGATCAGCTTCGGCTTGCTCTCCCGCGCCAGCCGCTCGACCTCGGCCATGTCGACCCGGCCGCTGTCCTTGTCGACGTGGTAGGCGACAACGTTGTAGAGCTTGCCGGAGAAGTTGATCCGCATGCCGTGCGTCAGGTGCCCGCCGTGGGCGAGGTCGAGGCCGAGGATCGTGTCCCCCGGGTTCAGGACCGACACCATGGCCGCGGCGTTGGCCTGCGCGCCCGAGTGCGGCTGCACGTTGGCGTGCTCGGCGCCGAAGAGGGCCTTGACCCGGTCGATCGCGAGCTGCTCGATGACGTCGACGTGCTCGCAGCCGCCGTAGTAACGACGGCCCGGGTAGCCCTCGGCGTACTTGTTGGTCAGGACCGAGCCCTGCGCCTCAAGCACACCCACCGGGGCGAAGTTCTCCGAGGCGATCATCTCCAGGGTCGACTGCTGGCGGCGCAGTTCGGCATCGACCGCCGCGGCGACCTCGGGGTCGACCTCGGCCAGGGGCTGTCCGAAGGTGCTCATCCGGTTGTTCCTCAGCTTTCGTTGGTCAGCGCTTCGTACGCGGCGGCGTCGAGCAGGTCGGGTTCGTCCACCACCCGGGCGCGGAACATCCAGCCGTCGCCGTAGGGGTCGGTGTTGACCAGCTCGGGGCTGTCGATCACGGCCTCGTTGATCTCCACGACCTCGCCGTCGACCGGCGAGTACAGCTCGGACACCGCCTTGACGGACTCGACCTCGCCGCACGACTCGCCCCGGGCGATCTTCGCGCCAACCTCGGGAAGCTGCACGAAGACCACGTCGCCGAGGTTCTTCGCCGCGAACTCGGTGATGCCGACGGTGGCCACACCCGAGTCGGCGAGGTCGACCCACTCGTGCTCCTCGGTGTAGCCGAGGTTCTCCGGAATGCTCATGCTGTGGTGATTCTCCTGATCAGGCTGGACGCTTGTAGAAGGGCAGCTTGACGACCTCGACCGGGGCGACCGTGCCGCGGATGTCGACCGACAGCGCGGTGCCCGGCTCGCTGACCGAGACCGGCACGTACGCCATCGCGATGGGGTGGCCGAGCGTCGGTGAGAGAGCGCCGCTGGTGACCGTACCGACCCGGTTGCCGTCGCTGTCGGCAACCGCGTAACCGTGGCGCGGAGCACGCCTGCCGCTGCCGACCAGGCCGACCAGCACCTGAGTGTCCACATCGGCGTCACGACGGCGCTCCAGGGCGGCGCGGCCGACGAAATCGCCGGGCTTGTCGAACTTCACGACCCGGCCCAGGCCCGCGTCGAACGGGGTCAGCTCGACGCCGAGCTCGTTGCCGTACAGCGGCATCCCCGCCTCCAGCCGCAGGGTGTCGCGGCAGGCCAGACCCGCCGGGACCAGGCCGTGCTCCGCGCCAGCGTCGGTCAACGCCTGCCAGACCTCCGCCGCCCGCGCGCCGTCGACGTACAGCTCGAACCCGTCCTCGCCGGTGTAGCCGGTGCGGGCGAGCAGCACCTCATGCCCGGCGACGCGCGCCGGGACACTGGCGTAGTAGGCCAGCGACACCAGGTCGGCCCCGGTGACCGGCCCGACGATGGCGGGCGAGGCAGGCCCCTGCACGGCGATCAACGCCACACTCGCCGACTGGTCCTCCACCTCGACGGTGAACCCGGCGGCCCGCTCCCGCAACGCGTCGGCGACCGTCGCGGCGTTCGAGGCGTTCGCCACCACCAGGAACCGGTCATCGGCGAGCCGATAGACGACCAGGTCGTCGAGCACGCCGCCCGCCTCGTCGCAGATCATCGTGTACCGGGCGCGGCCCGGTTTGACGGCGGAAAGATCGCCGACGAGCGCGAAGTCGAGCGCCAAGGCCGCTTCCGGGCCGGTGAGCTCGATCTCGCCCATGTGGCTGAGATCGAAGATGCCCGCGGCGGTGCGCACCGCCTTGTGCTCGGCAAGCTCACTGCCGTACCGCAGGGGCATCGCCCAGCCTGCGAAGTCAGTGAACGAGGCGCCCAACGCCTCGTGCACCGCGTGCAGCGGGGAGAGTGTGCTCATGGAAGTTCGGTCTCCTTCGGCGCGCCGGAAATCTGTCTTTTTCGCAGCGTGACATGCCGGACGGGCGAATGCCGCTCGGTCTGGCTGGCTGTGGATGAATCGAGGCTATGTGGATAGCTCGCTTGCGCGTTTTCGCGATGTCTGATATTTGGGCGCGCTGCGTGGGGTTCCGTGGGTGGCTGGCTGGGGCTGTCTGCTCGATGGGGTGGAGTGGTTTCTTTGGGGCCCCTACGAAGGAAGATCCCGTCGTGGGAAAGACGGGTGGGGAGCCTTCGGCCCCACGACCACGGCGAGTTTAGGGATCTTCCTTCACCCCCAAAGAAACCACTCCACCCCATCGAGCACTGGGCGAGCTTGGGTGCGGCCTGGTTTGGGGGCGGGTTCGCTGCTCCACTCATCGAGCGCCACACCGAGAACCTGGCTGGGCCGGGTGGGGGCGTGGGTGGGTGTGGTAGCCAAGCTCGACTGTGTGTCCCGGAGGTGGTCTTGGGACGTGCGGGGGCTGGTGGAACGGCGGGCACGGGAGCTCCTTGGCTGTGGCAGGACGTACCTCTGTCCTGTGCTGGAACTCCCCCTCTGTCATGGGACCTGAGAGCTTCGCCGCCGATAGCGGCTTGCACCGTGGGTGAGGCGCTGGCGGGCGCCTGCTTTTCAGAGTGGCCTGGCGTGGAACGGTCGCTTTACCTGAGAGATTCCGGGGAGTTTGCTCCTTCGGTGCCCTGCCTCGGTGGGCAGAGGCTCTCCCGTTCCGGCTCGTGACGGCCCGATGTTTGGTTGTGGGGCGAGACTAGTCCAGGCGGAAGCCGAACGGAAGTTCGAGCCGGTGAGCTGCGAGTAGGGCTGGGTCGGCCAGCAGGTCGCGGGTTGGGGCGTCGGCGACGATCATGCCGTCGTCTATGAGGACGCTGCGGGGGCACAGTTGTAGGGCGTAGGGGAGGTCGTGGGTGACCATGAGCATGGTGCGATTCAGGGTGAGGAGGACTTCGGCCAGTTCGCGGCGGGCGACTGGTTCCAGGTTGGCCGATGGCTCGTCGAGGACGAGGATTTCCGGGTCGCAGGCCAGGACGGTGGCCAGGGCCACGCGGCGGCGTTGGCCGCCGGAGAGGTGCAGGGGGGAGCGGTCGGCGTGGGCGGTCATGCCGACGGCGTCGAGCGCCTGGGTGACGCGGGCGTCCAGGTCTGGGCCGCGTAGGCCGAAGTTGGCTGGGCCGAAGGCGACGTCGTCGCGGACGGTGGGCATGAACAGCTGGTCGTCGGGGTCCTGGAAGACGATGCCGACGCGCCTGCGGATCTCGCGGAGGGTGCGTTTGGTCAGCGGCAGACCGGCGACCTCGACCCGGCCCTGGCCGCCGCTGAGCACGCCGTTGAGGTGCAGGACCAGGGTCGTCTTGCCCGCCCCGTTGGGACCGAGCACCGCGACCCGCTCCCCCGGCTCGACCCGCAGGTCGATGCCGAACAGGGCCTGGTGGCCGTCGGGGTAGGCGTAGGCGAGCCGGTCGACCAGCAGCGCGGGCGGCGCGGCGGCGCCGCCCGGTTCCGCCGGGATCTCCTGGGTCAGCGCCACGAGACCACCCCCATCACAGCGACACAGCCGACCCGGAACGCGCGCACGACCGCGCCGTTGCCCAGCACCACTGAACCTCCTGACTCAACGCGGCAAGACCAGCCCAAGGGTCCGGGGTTCCTCATGGCCACAGGGCCGCCCCCAGCACGACGGCGGCCAGGGCCGAGGGGGCGAGTCCGGCCGCCCAGGTTGTTCGGCTCGTGGGGGTTCGCCCGTTGTCGGGCATGGCGCCCGCCCAGCCGCGGGAGACCATGGCCAGGTGCACGCGTTCTCCCCGCTCGTAGCTGCGGACGAACAGGGTGCCGATGCCTCGGGCGGTGGCGCCGACCTGCCAGAGGAACCGGGGGTCGTGGCCGCGGCAGATTCGGGCGGTGCGCATGCGCTTGGCCTCGGCGGCGATGACCTCCAGGTAGCGCAGCATCAGGGTGGCGATGGTGATCACCATGGTGGGGACCCGCAGCCGGTGGAGGCCGACGATCAGGTCGCGGGGCGAGGTGGTGGCGGCCAGGGTCAGCGACACCAGGACGCCGAGAGTGCCCTTGGCCACGATGTTCCAGCCCGCCAACGCGCCCTGCTCGGACACCGCGATGCCCAGCACCTCCACTCGCGGCCCGCCCGCGACGAACGGGAGGGCGAAGGCGAGGACGACGAACGGGACCTCGATGAGCGCGCGGGTCGCGATCCAGCGGGGTGGGATGCGGGCGATCGCCCAGACCACGCCCAAGAGCGCCAGGTAGAGAGCGAACGCCCAGAACCGCTCTCGCGGTGTGGACACGACGCAGAGCACCGCCGCGAGGGCGGCGACGATCTTGACCTGGGGTGGCAGCCGGTGCGCCGGGGTGTCGTCCGGCCGGTGCAGCAGCGGCACCGGCCTACTCCTTCGCCGGGCGCCTGCGCAGGACCCAGAACAGGCCGCCCGCCACGACGACGGTGACCACGACGCCGATCACTCCCGCGAGACCGGTGGTGCCCTCGCCGCCGTTTACCGTGTAGTCGGCAAGTGGTCCGGTGCCCAGGCGGTGCTCTTGGGCGTTCTGGGCTATGCATGAGCCCTCAAGCCGCTCACCCTGGTCCGTCTCGACTACCTGGCAGCCGGAAAGAGTGGCGTGGTCGAGGCCGTCGGGGTCGGAGTCGGCGAGGAAGGACAGCGCGCCCGCCACGACGAGCGCCACGGCGAGGAACCCGAGCAGGAAGCCGAGGTTCCGGTTGGTCTTGGTCACGCGGCGCTCCTCTCGCGCAGTTCCAACGGCCGCCGCGTGCCGCGCAGGAGGTAGACGAGGTCGGGCCGCACGGCGGCGACGGCGGCGACGGTGAGCGCGGTGATGATCCCCTCGCCGACGCCGATCAGGACGTGGACGCCGACCACGGTGGCCGCGACCCCGCCGAGGCCGAAGGCGGCGTCGCCGCCGATGGCGAACTCCAGCACGAACCCGAGCGAAGCGGCGACCGTGTTGACCAGGGCCGCGATGAAGGCGACGGCCACGAGCGCGCTCTTGCCCCTGGCCGCGAACCGGCGGAGCGCGACAGCCACGAGGAACCCGGCCGCGGTGCCGATGAGCGCCATGTTGGTGACGTTGGCGCCCAGCGCGGTCAGCCCGCCGTCGGCGAACACCAGCGCCTGCACGACCAGGACGATCGACACGCACAGCGCGCCGACCCACGGCCCGACGAGGATCGCGGCCAGCGCCCCGCCGAGCAGGTGCCCGCTCACCCCGGGCAGCACCGGGAAGTTGATCATCTGGGTGGCGAAGACGAACGCGGCGACCAGCCCCGCCATCGGCGCGGTGCGGTCATCGAGGTCCGCGCGCGCCTTGGCCGCGGCGACCGCGACCCCGACCGCGGCGATCCCGATGAACAGCAGCGCCGTCGGGGAGTTCACGAGGCCGTCGCTCATGTGCATGGCGACCGGGGTGGTCATGGCCCTCCTAGCGGCGCGCTCGAACCTGGTTGTCCGGTAAACCTTACCGCCACAGAGTGGCAATTGCCTAAGCCCTGCGAGTGACCCCCGGGCCGGTGAGGCTCGCTAGTCCGAGTGGCGGCCGGTCGCCGTCCCCGCGCCATCACCCGGCGCGTGGTCGCGCTCTAACCCACAGGTGTAAGCCTCCCGCACGGACGCATGACAACCCCGTGGAGACTCGCAGGGCACACCCGATTGGGACACACTGGAAGCAGAGAAATCACCTGACGACGGATAAGAAGCCGTGTCCGGCCGCGTCGTCACACACATAATCACGAGCATCCCAAGAAAGGCTTGAACAACATGGATTACGACTGGGACCAGGGCGGATGCGTCACCCTCAAGGCGAACGACTCCGCAACGATCAACAACCTCAACAAAAGCGAGCTTTACGCCTTCTTCTTCTACAACTCGAACCGCAACGACAATCCCGCGGTGGTACACATCTCATGGGCCAACGACAAATCCGATGATGTCAAGGTTCCGGGTGCGACGAACAACATGGGATTGGCGATAGTCGTGTTCGTCTGGGGTGGAGACACCTCGGGAAAGGTCACGGCTTCCATCCCGAAGGACCAGGAGAACGCGCAGATCACCGCCTACATCGGAAGCGCGTCCATGCCGGTGGACACCAGTTGCCTGACAGTGAACCAAGAATTGGACGTCCAGGCCGGGACGACATACGACTTCAAGCAGTTCAGCCGATTCTTCGCGACCCTGGCCGAGACCGAGCACGCACTGACGCTCAGCAGCGGAAAAGCCCAGTTCGCCGTCACGCAGATTGAAGACCAGACGGCAACTGTCTACCTGCTGAACAAGATCGCGGACGTCGACAACAACATCAAACTGCTGACCCAATCAGTCACCCCAAAAATGGTGAACACCAAAGCGGTGACCGATTCGGAAAAGACGTTCTACATCCCAGGCGACGGCGATCAGCACATCTGGTTCAACGCGGACAGCGTACTTGATTCCGAAAACGCTCAGATCACACTGAAGATGAACGCGCAGGTGCCCTCCCAGAGTCGGGAATCCGATGTTCGGACACCGGTCAAACACTGACAGCACTCGCTGAGGCCCATGCCCGCAACCCCGCCCGAGAGCGACGCTCGGACGGGGTTGCTTCGCGAAACGGCGACGTCAGAAGCGCACGAGCGTCCGGCCGCCCCGGCCCTGGCGCATGTCCTCGAAGGCGCCCTCGATGCCATCGAGGTCGGTGACGGTGGTGACCAGGCCCGCGACGTCGAGCCGTCCGGACCCGACCAGGTCCAGCAGTCGGGGCACGTCGATGTCGGGGTCGGTCGAGCCGAACAGGCAGCCGGTCAGCGTGCGGCCCATCCAGTACAGCTCAAGCGCGCTGAACTCGACCATCGCCTTCGCCGAGCCGACGCCGACCACCACGACCTTGCCACCGCGGCGGCTCGACGACCACGCGGTGCGGATCGTCGCGGGCAGGCCGACGCACTCGAAGGCGACGTCGGCGCCGCGGCCCTCGGTGAGCGAGCGGACGGCCTTGGCTGTCTTGTCGCCGGACACCAGGAAGTGCGTCGCGCCCTGGGACAGCGCCAGCTCGGACTTCGACTCGTGCAGGTCGACGGCGATGATCGGGGACGCGCCCGCGATCCGGGCGGCTTGGAGCACCGACAGGCCGATGCCGCCGACGCCGACCACCACGACCGCCTGGCCCGCGCTCACCTGGGCGGTGTTGAACACCGCGCCCGCGCCGGTGAGCACGGCGCAGCCGAGCACGGCCGCCTGCTCCAGCGGCACGTCCGCGGGGATCTTCACCGCGCCGCGCTCGGGCACGATCGTCTCCTCGGCGAACGCGCCCGTGCCCAGTCCCGGGTAGAGCGGTGTGCCGTCGGAAAGCGTGCCGTACGGCACTTCCGCGGCGTCGGAGGCGTGGGCGCACAGGTAGGGCTCGCCCGCCTCGCAGAACCAGCACTCACGGCACGGCGGCGCCCAGTTCAGCAGCACGTGGTCGCCCGACGCGACCCGGGTGACCCCGGCCCCGACCGACACCACGACCCCCGCGCCCTCGTGCCCGAGCACCGCGGGCACCGGCTGGCGCAGCGTGCCATTGGCGAGGGAGAGGTCGGAGTGGCACACCCCCGCCGCGGCGACGCGGACGCGGACCTGGCCCGGCCCTGGCTCCGGCAGCGCGATCTCGGTGATCTCCAACGGCTTACCCTGCGCCGACAGCACTGCCGCCCTGACCATGTCGCTCCTCGTCCTGCGTTGTCGAAAGTGCGTTGTCGAAAGAGTTCGTTGTCGTAAGAGTTCTCAGCCGAGTGTCCCCGACACGCTCGCGTGTCCCTTGAGCAGGTTGCGGGCGATCGTCCTGCGCTGGATCTCGTCGGTGCCCTCGTAGATCCGCAGCAGCCGCAGCTCGCGGTACCACCGTTCCACCGGCAGTTCGCGGGTGTAGCCCATGCCGCCGTGGATCTGCAGCACGCGGTCGACGATCTCGTTGGCCTTCACCCCACCGTAGAGCTTCGCGATGGACTGCCAGTGCCGGGAGTCCGCGCCCTGGTCGACCACCCAGGCCGCGTGCAGCACCAGCCAGCGCAGCGCCTCGATCTCGACCGCGGAGTCGGCCAGCATCCACTGGATCGCCTGCCGGTTGGCGATGGGCGCGCCGAAGGTGACCCGGGTGTTGGCCTGCTCGATCGCCATCTCCACCAGCCGCTCGCACGCGCCGAGCGCCCGCGCGGGCAGCATGTACCGACCGCGGCCGATCCACTTCATCGCCAGCTCGAATCCGCGCCCGACCTCGCCGAGCACGTTCTCCTTGGGGACGCGCACATCCTCGAACACCAGCGCGGCCGGGCCCCACTCCCCCATGGTGTCGATGTGCTCGGAGCGCCAGCCCCGCTCGCGGTCGACCAGGAAGCAGGTGACCGACTCGCCCACGCGTCCCTCGCGGTGCTTGTCGGGGTCGGTGACGGCGAAGACCATGGTGAAGTCGGCCTCGTTGCCGCCGGTGATGAAAGTCTTCTCCCCGTTGACAATCCAGTCGTCGCCGTCGCGGCGGGCGGAGGTGCGGATCGCCTTGGCGTCCGAGCCCGCGCCGGGTTCGGTGATGGCGAAGCAGGACTTGCGCTCACCGGCGATGGTCGGCAGCAGGTAGCGCTGCTTCTGCTCCTCGTTGGCGTAGAACAAGATGTTGTCCGCGGCGCCGCCGAAGCGGAACGGCACGAACGAGCGGCCAAGCTCGGCCTCCAGCAGCGCGGTCATGACCGCGCCTAGGCCCATGCCGCCGTACTCCTCGGGGGTCTGCACCCCCCAGAAGCCGGATTCCTTGGCTTTGAGCTGCAATGCCCGCAGCTCATCCGCGGGCAGGCCGGGCGCGCCCGCGCGCTCGCGGCGCAGCACCTCCTGCTCCAGCGGCTGGATTTCCTTGCGCACGAACGTGCGCACCCAGTCGCGGACCTCGCGCTCTTCTGAACTCAGTGAGAAATCCATGCGGTCACCTCAGACGAATGCGTTGACGCCGGTCAGCGCGCGGCCGATCAGGAGCTTCTGGATCTGGCTGGTGCCCTCGTAGAGGGTCATCACGCGGGCGTCGCGCAGGAACTTCGCGACCGGGTACTCATCGAGGTACCCGTAGCCGCCGAAAACCTGGATGGCGAGATTCGCCGCGCTGACGGCGTTTTCGCTCGCGTACAGCTTGGCCATGGACGCCGCGGTGCCGAAGGGCTGGCCGCGCTCGATCAGGTCGGCCACCCGCCACACCAGCAGCCGCGCGGCCTCGGTGTTGACGGCCATGTCGGCCAGCATCTCTTGCACCAGTTGGTAACCGGCGATCGGCTTGCCGAACTGCGTGCGCTCGCCCGCGTACTTGACGCTGGCCTCCAGCGCGCCCCGCGCCAGCCCGACGCAGCCCGCGGCGACCGACATCCGGCCCTTGTCCAGGGCCGACATGGCGATCTTGAAGCCGACGCCCTCGTCGCCAAGGCGCGCGCTCTCGGGCACGCGGACGCCGTCGAGGATCAGCTCGCCGGTCGACTGGCCGCGCAGGCCGAGCTTTCCCTTGATCTCGCGGTGGTCGAAGCCCGGGGAGTCCGTCGGCACCAGGAAAGCGCTGATGCCCTTGGGGCCGGGCCCGCCGGTGCGGGCGAAGATCAGCGCGACGTCGGCCCAGGTTCCGTTGGTGATGAACATCTTCGAGCCGGTGAGCACGTAATCGCCGCCGTCGCGCACCGCGCGCGTCGACAGGCTCGCCGCGTCGGAGCCGGTGTCGGGCTCGGTCAAACCGAAGCAGGCCAACGACTCCCCGGAGCTGATCCGGGGCAGCCAGTGCCGCTTCTGCTCCTCGGAGCCGTATCCGGCGATCGACTTGCCGACCAGGCCGAGGGAGACCGAGACGATGCCGCGGATGGCCGAGTCGCCGCGACCAAGTTCTTCCATCATCAGGCAGTAGCTCAGGTTGTCGCCGCCGGAGCCGCCGTACTCCTCGGGCAGCGTCATGCCGAGGAAGCCGACCTCGCCGAGCTTGCCGACGATCGCGCGGTCGACCTGCTCGCGCCGGTCCCATTCCGCGGCGTTCGGCACGACCTCGCGGTCGATGAAGTCCCTGGCGAGGTCCCACAGCGCCTGCTGCTCGCCAGTGAGGGCCAGATCCATCGCGGGTCTCCCGTCCACAAACCATACGGTGTTAGGTTTACTCAGAATAGAATCCGCGCGCCATCGGCGGCAACCACCGCCGCAGTGACCTGGGAGACACACGTGCCACGGCCGAGCACCCCTATCCTGAGCCGCCCCCGCATCCGGGCCGCCGCGCTCGACATGATCGACCGCGAGGGACTGGCCGGGCTGTCGATGCGCAAGCTGGCGACCGCGCTGGACGTGCGGGCGCCCTCGCTCTACACCCACTACGGCACGAAAGACGAACTGCTGCAAGACATCGCCGACGACATCATGGCCGAGGTCGACGTCAGCGACTTCGCCCGCGACTGGGCCAGCGGCCTGCGCACCTGGGCGCGGTCGTACCGGGCCGCGCTGGCCGCGCACCCGAACATGGTGCCGCTGCTGGCCACCGGCCCGGCGCGCCGGGAGCGGTCGCTGGAACGCGCGGACGCGGTGCACGGCGGCCTCGTCGGAGCCGGGTGGCCGCCGCGATACGCGACGATGATCGGCGCGTCGACCAAGTACCTCGTCCTCGGCGCGGCGATCAGCTCGTTCTCCCGCGGCTTCGAGGACGACGTGCAGGTGTATGTCGACCGCTACCCACACCTCGGCCAGGCCCACCGGCTGCGTGAACACGCCGACGAGATCGACGCGGACAGCTTTGAACTCGCCCTCGACGCGTTCGTGCACGGGCTCACGGCGCTGCACGCCCGGGTGACCTGAGGCGGCGGCGATTCGCCCGGAACGAGATCCACATCACAAGCCCCACTACTGCGAATGGCGGCACCCCAGGCATACAGTTAGTTGTGCAACGCATCCATTAGTCAGGTCTCGGGTCTCCTGACGTGCGTAGTCGCGACTCAGGGAAGGCTGATCATGTCGACCAGTGCGCAGACCGAACTCCCGGACGACGACGCTCGCCGGGAGTGCCGCGCCGCCGAGCTGCGGGCCACCGACCAGCGGTTTCGCCAAGCCATTCCGCTGCCCGCGGTCACCGCCGCGATCCGACAGCCCGGGCTGTCCCCCGCCGCGATCACGGCCACGGTCATGGCCGGTTACGCCGACCGGCCCGCGCTGGGCGAGCGCAAGCGGGAACTGGTCACCGATCCGGCCACGGGCCGCACGACGTCGCGGCTGCTGCCCGGCTTCGACACGATCACCTACCGGGACCTGTGGACCCGGGTCGGCGCGGTCGCGGCTGAGTGGCGCCACAGTCCCCGGCACCCGCTGGCTGCGGGCGAGTTCGTCGGCATTCTCGGCTTCACCAGCACCGACTACGCCACGCTCGACCTGGCCTGCGCGCGGCTCGGCGGGGTGTGCGTGCCGTTGCAGTCGAGCGCGTCGGCGGGCGCCCTCAAGCCGATCCTCGCCGAGACCGAGCCGCGGATTCTCGCCACGAGCGCCGAACTGCTCGACACCGCCGTGGAGATCGCGCTCGACAGCGCGTCGGTGCGCCGCCTGATCGTCTTCGACTTCCACCCGGAGGTGGACGACGAGCGGGAGCGGGTCGACGCGGCCCGGGCGCGGCTCGCGGCGGCGGGCAGCCCGATCGCGCTGGACTCGCTGGCCGAGGTGGTCGAGCGCGGCGGACACCTGCCGCCCGCGCCGGAACCCGCGGCCGAACTCGACGGCGACCGACTGGCAATGCTCATCTACACCTCCGGAAGCACCGGGACGCCCAAGGGCGCGATGTACACCGACCGGCTGATGTGCGCGCTGTGGCGGGGATTCTGGCCGCGCGCGGACGACCGGCCCGTGATCGGCCTCAACTTCATGCCGATGAGCCACATCGCGGGGCGGGTGACCCTGATGACCACCCTCGCCAACGGCGGCACCGCCTACTTCACCGCGGCGAGCGACCTGTCGACGCTGTTCGAGGACATCACGCTGGTCCGGCCCACGGAGCTGTTCCTGGTGCCCCGCATCTGCGACATGCTTTTCCAGCGGTACCAAAGCGAACTGGACCGCAGGGCCGCCGGCCCGGGCGACCGGGCCGCGGTCGAGGCCGCCGTGCGGGCCGAGTTGCGCGAGCGGTTCCTCGGCGGGCGCCTCGTGTGGGTCGGCAGCGGGTCCGCGCCGCTTTCCGCTGAGATGCAGGCGTTTGTCGAGTCCTGTGTGGACCTTCCGCTGCACGACGGCTTCGGCTCGACGGAGGCGGGCGCGATCCTATTCGACCACAAGGTGAACCGGCCGCCGGTGCTCGACTACAAGCTTGTCGACGTCCCAGAGTTGGGCTACTTCCGCACCGACTCGCCGTATCCCCGGGGCGAGTTGCTGCTCAAGACCGAGACGATCATCCCTGGGTATTACAAGCGCCCCGAGGTCACCTCGGCGGTCTTCGACGCGGACGGCTACTACAAGACCGGCGACATCATGGCCGAGGTCGGCCCGGACGAGCTGGTCTATGTGGACCGCAGGAAGAACGTGTTGAAGCTGTCGCAAGGCGAGTTCGTGGCGGTGTCTCGGCTGGAGGCCATTTTCGCCACCAGTCCCCTGGTGCGGCAGATTTTCGTCTACGGCAGCAGTGAACGCGCCTACCTCCTCGCGGTGATCGTGCCCACCGAAGACGCGCTCAACCGGGTAGCCGACGCCGAAGACCTCCGGCCGCTGGTCACCGAGTCGCTGCAACGGATCGCGAAAGACGCGGGCCTGAACTCCTATGAGATTCCCCGGGCCTTCCTGATCGAAACCGAGCCGTTCAGCGCCGCGAACGGGCTGCTGTCCGACATCCGCAAACTCTTGCGCCCCAAGCTCAAGGACCGTTACGGCGAGCGCCTGGAACAGCTCTACGCCGAACTCGCCGAGCGGGAGACGAACGAGTTGCGCGCGCTGCGGCACACGGGCCGCGAGCAACCCGTGCTCGACACCGTCCTACGGGCCGTGCGGGCGCTGCTGGGCTGCGACCCCGCCGCGCTCCGCGCCGACGCGCGCTTCATGGACCTGGGCGGCGATTCGCTGTCCGCGTTGTCGTTTTCCACTCTGCTCAAGGAAATCTTCGGCGTCGAGATCCCGGTGGGCGACCTCGTCAGCCCCGCGAACGACCTGCGGCGGCTGGCGGACCGCATCGAGACGACCCTGCGGTCCGGGTCGGAACGACCCACCTTCGCGACCGTGCACGGCGCGGGCAGCACGCGGGCTCACGCGGACGACCTCACGCTGGAGAAGTTCATCGACGCCGAAACCCTCGCCTCGGCCAAGGCACTGCCACGGCCGAGTGGCCCCGTGCGCACGGTCCTGCTGACGGGCGCGAACGGCTACCTGGGCCGGTTTCTGTGCCTGGAATGGCTGGAACGGTTGTCCCGCACGGGTGGCAGGCTGATCTGCGTCGTCCGGGGCAGCACGTCGGCCGCCGCGCGCGAACGACTGGACGACGCCTTCGACAGCGGCGACGCCAACCTGGTGCGGCGCTTCCACGATCTGGCGGCCGAGCACCTGGAAGTCCTCGCGGGCGATATCGGGGAGCCGAACCTGGGGCTGGCCGAGCCGACCTGGCAGCGGCTGGCCGACACCGTCGACCTGATCGTCCACCCGGCCGCCCTGGTCAACCACGTGCTGCCGTACGAGCAGTTGTTCGGCCCCAATGTCGTCGGCACGGCCGAGCTGATCCGGATGGCGATCACCCGGCGCGTCAAGCCGGTCACGTACCTGTCGACCGTGGCCGTGATCGCCGCGCAGGCCGCGAGCGCCGACGAGGAATCCGACATTCGCCGCACCAGCCCGGTCCGCGTGCTCGACCAGAGCTACGCCAACGGTTACGCCACCAGCAAATGGGCGGGAGAGGTCCTGCTCCGGGAGGCGCACGACCGGTGCGGTCTGCCCGTCGCGGTCTTCCGGTCCGACATGATCCTGGCGCACAGCCGGTTCTCCGGACAGCTCAACGTGTCCGACATGTTCACCCGCCTGCTGCTCAGCCTGCTCGCCACCGGCATCGCGCCGCGGTCGTTCTACGAGACCGACACCGACGGCAACCGTCAGCGCGCGCACTACGACGGGCTCCCGGCCGACTTCACCGCCGAGGCCATCACCACCTTGGGCGAGCGCGCCGCTGACGGGAGCCAGCCCGGCTACCGGACCTTCAACGTCCTCAACCCGCACGACGACGGCATCTCACTGGACGTCTTTGTCGACTGGCTGACCGACGCGGGCCACCCCATCGAGCGGATCGATGACTACAGCGACTGGCTGGCCCGCTTCGAGACCGCGCTGCGCGCCCTGCCGGACCGGCAGAAGCAGCACTCGCTGCTGCCCCTGCTGCACGCGTTCACCCGCCCCGGCGCCGCCGTGCCTGGTTCCGCCCTTCCCGCCACCGCGTTCCGCGCCGCCGTGCGCGCGGCCGGGATCGGCCCGGACGCGGACATCCCGCACCTGTCCGCGCCGCTGATCGACAAGTACGCCAAGGACTTGGCGAACCTGGGCCTCAGCTAAGCCGCCAAGCCACAGTGGACAGCAAGGTCAGCCGACGCCCGCGCCGTGCAGCGCGACCCAGCGGCGCATGGAGTACTCGACCATGGTGATCAAGGTGTTCTTGACCGAGTGCCGGTCCCGGGCGTCACAGGGGACGATCGGAACGTCGCGGGCGATGGCGAGGGCGTCGCGGACCTCCTCGATATCGTGGTTCAGCAGGCCGTCGAAGCAGTTCAGGCCGATGACATAGGGGAGGTTGCGTTCCTCGAAGAAGTCGATCGGCGAGAACGAGTCGGCGAGCCTGCGGGTGTCGGCGAGGACGACCGCTCCGATCGCGCCGCGCACCAGGTCGTCCCACATGAACCAGAACCGCTGCTGGCCCGGTGTGCCGAACAGGTACAGGATCAGGTCGGAGTCGAGCGAGACCCGGCCGAAGTCCATGGCGACCGTGGTGGTCCGCTTGTTCGGGGTGGCGGCGGTGTCGTCGATCCCGGCGCTGGCGCTGGTCATCACCGCCTCGGTGGTGAGGGGAACGATCTCCGAGACCGACCCGACGAAGGTGGTCTTGCCCGCGCCGAAGCCGCCAGCCACCACGATTTTGACCGAGGTGAGCGTGGGGGCCGCCGAGTCGTCATAGCCGACGGAGTCCACTCAGTACCCTTTCCATCAGCACCAGGTGCGCCCGGTTGGCGCCGCCGGTTGCGGTCTTGTGCACGGTGACCAGCCCCAACTGCGCCATGTCGCCCAGCAGGACCTTGGCCACGCCCAGCGGCGCGCCGAGCAGGGTCGCCACCTCGGCGACCGAGCGCGGGTCCCGGCACAGCGCGCCGATCACGCGGTGCTCGGACTCGGCGAACGCGGTCAGGTCGGCGGCCCTGTCGCTGGTGGAGACCATGGTCTCCAGGCGCAACTCGAAGTTGGACCTGGTCCGGCCGCGCGTCCACGCGTACGGGCGCACGATGGCCGCGTCAACGGGCTGCTCGGCCGGATCGGGCAGCACCACCACCGGCAACGGGGCGGAGTCGTCCCGGTCGGGCCAGTCCGGCTCGACGGGGCCAGGGGCGACCTCGACCGGGGGCGCCTCGACCACCTGGATCGGCGACCTCGGCGTGTCCACTTCGGACCGACTGAACTTGCGTTTGCGGCCCCCGCCGAGCGTGAGACCGTTCATCACGTCGGCAATCGTCTGCTCGGGCTCAGCGGCCCAGTCGCTGCTCATGCGTGCCTCATGCGGGCTGCCCCACCATCCTTCCAGCCGACCCTTGCAGGGCCGCGCGCAATTCCGGGGTGAGTATCTGGCCGACTCTGTCGACCAACAGGGTCATCTCGTAGGCCACCTGGCCGATGTCGCAGGTCGGGGCCGCCAGAATCGCTAAGCACGACCCGTCGCTGATGGCCATCAACAGCATGATGCCGCGCTCCATCTCGACCACCGTCTCCTTGACCGCGCCCGCCTCGAAGCAGCGGGCCGCGCCCTGGGTGAGGCTCACCAGTCCGGACGCCACGGCGGCCAACTGGTCGGCGCGGTCCACCGGAAGCCGCGCGGATGAGGTGAGCAGCAAGCCGTCGGCCGAAACCACCACGGCGTGCGCCACTCCGGTGACCCGCTCCGCGAAGTCGTTGACCAACCATCCGAATTGGCTTGGCTTGGACTGCGTGGACGTCATCGTGCTCCATTCCTCATGAGACCGTGCACAGCACTGAACTCAGGCTTCGTCATCGGCTGACTCCTGGTCCGCGTGGTCTGGGGACCGCTGGGCGAGACTGCTTCTGCCGCGGCCGATCCCGCGCTGGAAGCTGCCCAGCCGCGAGCGCAGCGCCTCGGCGTCGCGTTCGACGGGCACCGGCTCGGTCGGGGCCGGGGCGTCGACGCTGCCGGGCAGCAGCCGTTCGCGGGGGGTGCGGCGGGGCAGGCCGCCCGCGGGCTGGTCGTCGCGAGTGGACCGGCTGACCGCCTCAGCGGCCTGCCACCCGGCGTCCGCGGCGAAGCGCCAGCGCGCGCCGCGCAGGTCCAGCGCCGGGTTTTCCGGTTTGCTGTGCGCGGGTCCGGCGTGGTGCGAGCCGCGAGCTCGGCTGATGCCGCGCTGGAAGCTGGACAGGCGGGTGCGCAGGTCGTCCGCGTCGCGGCCCGGGGCGGGCGCGCTGTAGCGCGGGGCACTGGGCTCGGCGCTGCCGGGCAGCAGGTTCTGTCGGGGGGTGCGGCGGGGCAGGCCGGAGTTGGTGTAGTCCTCTGGCTCCGCGGCCGACACCGCTTGCGCGGCGTGGAAACCCTGGTCCGCGGCGAAGTCCCAGGCGGTGGGGGTCCGGCGGGCGTCCTCGGCGGTGGAGTTCGGGTCGTCGGTGACCGCGCGGAACCACGCCGAGACCATCTCGTCAAAGATCGGCGTCGTCTCGTGCAGCGCGACGGCGGCCTCGGCCGGTTCGGGCCGCTCGTGCACCAGGGTCGTGTCCCACCAGCCGCTGTCGTCGCCCGGGTCGGGGTCGCTGGGCACGGCCGGGGCGAACAGCGTGTCCGCGGGCGAGGTCTCCTCGAACGCGCCGGGAACCTGGTGCGCGGGCCAGAACGGGTCGGCGGGGTCGGCGTCGACCGGCTTGGGCTCGCGTCGGGGCAGCGGCAGGTCGTCCGCGGCCGGGACGGCGGGCGCCGGGTCGCGGGGGCGGGGCATGGTCTCGGGCATCTCCGCGCCGTCGCCGCCGGGCATCCAGGTGGGGTCCGGCGTGGCCGAGCCGTTGACCGCGCCGCGCCTCGGCAGGCCGTTGCCCGTGTGGTGGCCGTTGGCCGAGCCGTTGGCGGCCCTGCCGTTCTGGTGGCCGTTGGTGTGCCGGGGGACGTGGCCGTTGGTGTGCCCGTTCGTGTGACCGCCCCCCTGCGTGTTGGCGTGACCGTTGACCAGGACCGACGAGGTGTCCACTCGGGCCGCCGGAGCCGGGGACGGCTCGGTGGCCACCAGGTCGGCGGGCACGGTGATGGTGGCGCGCACCCCGGACTGGGCACCCGCGCGCAGCCGCACCTGCACGCCGTGCCGGGAGGCGAGCCTGCCGACCACGAACAGGCCCATCCGGCGCGCGGTGGACGCGTCGAGCGCGCGGGTGTCGGCGAGGCGGGCGTTGGCGTCGGCGAGTTCCTGCTCGGTCATGCCGATGCCCCGGTCGATCACCTCGACCCGCACCGCGCCGGACTCGGTGTGCTGGCTGGCGACGGTGACGTGGGTGGCGGGCGCGGAGAACGACGCGGCGTTGTCGAGCAGCTCCGCGGTGAGCCGGACCAGGTCGCCCACGGCGTAGCCGACCACGAGCACCGTGGGCGGCGGTGCGATGACGATCCGCTGGTACTGCTCGATCTCGGAGACCGCGGCGCGCAGCAGGTCGCCGAGGGCGGCGGGGGCCTGGGCGCGGCGGGCGAGGTCGCTGCCGGAGAGCACCATCAGGTTCTCGTTGTTGCGGCGCATCCGGGTGGCGAGGTGGTCGAGCTGGAACAGCGTGGCGAGCTGGTCGGCGTCCTCCTCGTCGCGTTCGAGCCGCTCCAGCAGTTGAAGCTGGCGCTGCACCAGGCCCTGGCTGCGGCGGGACAGGTTGACGAAGACGTTGCTGTAGTTGGCCCGCAATCCGGCCTGTTCGGTGGCCAGGCGCAAGGCCTGCTCGTGCACCGCGTCGAACGCGCGGGCCACCTGGCCGACCTCGTCGTCGGCGAGCACCGCGACCGGCTCGACCACCGGCGCGACGACGTCCTTGCCGTCGCGGATGCGCGCGACCGCGGCGGGCAGCCGGTTGCGGGCGACGTCGAGGGCGCTTCTGCGCAGCACGCTGAGCGAGCGGAGCAGCTGCCTGCCGATCACGATCATGATCGCGGCCGCGGTGACCAGGGCCAGGATGAGGATCACCGAGGCCACGCCAGCCGCGTCGCTCGCGTCGTCCTGCAGCGCCGCCGACGCGGCCTTGACCTCGGTGCCCAGGCGGGAGCTGACGTTGCTGATCCGCCCGGAGGTGCGCTCGGAGGCGGCGTTCCAGTCGACCGAGGTGAACGGCAGCGGCACCCCAGCCGCGGCGGCGCCGTCCGCGCCGATGGCCAGGCGCAGCAGGGTGAGTCGGGCGCGGACGCCGGGGGCGGCCATCAGGCGGTCGTACTCGGCCTGCTGCGCCGGGGTGGCGATGGCGCGGAAGTCGGCGGTGCGCTCGTCCAGCCGGGACTGCGACGCGCGAAGCGCGCCGAGGTCCGCGGCGTTGAGGCCGCCGCGGGCGATGCCGATCGCGACCAGGCCCTGCTGGTAGTACACCTCTTCCTTGGCCGCCTCCAGGTCGTGCAGGGCGGCGGCGGTGCCCGCGAGCCGCTGGTCGACCACCTCCTCCGCGGCGGCCCGGTCGAAGTCGAGCAGGACGTGGATGATCGAGGTGTAGCCCGCGAACGCGGTGCCGCTGTCGACCGAGCCCATGCCCACGGGCCGACGCAGCGCGGTGAGGGAGTCGAACGCGGACACCACGTCGCGGTAGCGGGCGCGGGTGACCTCGGTGTCGAAGGTGGCCTTGCCGACCGCGCGCAGCAGCTCCTCGCGGGCGTAGTCGACGCTCTGGCGCTCGCCGCCGATCTCGGCGGCGACGTCACGGGCTCCGGTGGTGAGCAGCACGGCCGCCTTGGTGCGCTCCCGCTGCAACCAGGTCAGCACCTTGCGCAGGTTGTCGTTGACCGCCACGAGCTGGTCGACCCTGCGGTAGGACTCCGCGCGGGAGACCTGGCCGCTGATCTGCAGGGCGCCCAGCACGATCGCGAAGATCACCGGGACCAGGATGACCGCGGCGAGCTTGACCGGGATGTTCCAGTCGCGCCAGCGGGTGACGGTGGCCCATCTCAACCCGCCGCCGGCTTCCCCACCGGCGGCGGCACGGTGCGTGGCCGCACCGCTCTCGGCTTGGGTCACGGTTTCCCTCACGCGCGATCCTCCAGGCGGGACTCGGGTCGCTGACGGAATAACTGCCTCACCGTGCCGCTCTCCTTCCACGACAAATCCTGGACTGCCTAGAGCACAACAGAACAGGCGCTACTCCAGCGCTGCCCGCGGAACCACGGTTGCCGATTCCTGACGCCGGGCGGGGCCCTTCCCGGACATCGGCGACTTCGGCGAGAACTTGAGGCCAGAGCGTACATCATTCCGGGGACGCGGCCGGATTTCCGGAAGCACCGTTCTGACCAGCGCAGACGCCGCCGGATAACGGCGCGGAGCGGTGCGCGCGGGCGACACTGACGAACATGATCGTCATTTCGTCACGCTTTGTTTGGGATTGCTTGACTTAATACCACGATTGGGTAGTTAAACGATTAACACCGCCAGTCCGGTGCCGTCGGACTGCCAGTCACGCCGTCTACCTGCGCAAATGTTGACCGACAGGGGCCGCCCGACCGGTGATTCACATGGCAATAGTTAGCCACGCACCTACTGTCGCGGCCGAGTCGACACCTGCCGAGAAAGTAGTTCACCGTTAAGTGTGAGCATTGGAGTAGTGCCCAGCCGTCACTGAACCGGTACCGTTCGGTGATCCGCGCCGGAAATCACGGGCGAACCACCGCGGGCGCGCGGACACATTAGGAGTTCACCCGGGCCGTGGTTACTATGACGCCCGCCAAGGCGCCCGCATTGCCGCGCCTGGCGCCGCGGCCCATTCGGTGCAATTCTCCCCGGGCGCCGCGCCGCGGGCCGCCGCGATTTCCCCGACCGCACCTTCTGTGGAGGAACGCATGACCGAGGTCGTCCAATCCCCGGCGGGCGGGCGCGCGGCTCGACCGCGCGCGGCCACGTTCGGCGGCATCGGGTCCGGGCCCGGCGCGCAGGCGCCGAGGGGACCCGACTTCGCCGCCATCCACGACAGCGCGGAGTTCGCCGCGCTGCGCTCCCGGTTCCGCGGGTTCGTCTTCCCGATGAGCGCGCTGTTCCTGGTCTGGTACCTGACCTACGTCCTGCTCGCGGCCTACGCCAAGGACTTCATGAGCACCCGGGTGGTCGGCTTGGTCACCGTGGGCCTGGTCTTCGGGATGCTCCAGTTCGTCTCCACCATCGCGATCACCGCGCTGTACGTGCGGTGGGCACGCAGGCAGATCGACCCGAGGATCGCCGAAATCCGCGCGGCGGCGGGAGTCGATGCCCCGTGAGCGAACAAGTGACACAGCGCGTAGACCCGCGCGTCCTCGCCGCGGACGAGATCGGCGACCCGGTCCTCAACACCGCGGTGTTCGCCGCGTTCGTGGTGATCACGCTGTACGTGGTGTACCGGGTGAGCTCGCGCAACAGCACCACCGCCGACTACTACGCCGCGGGCGGCCGGTTCACCGGGATGCAGAACGGGATCGCCCTGTCCGGCGACTTCCTCTCGGCCGCGTCGTTCCTCGGCATCGCGGGCGCCATCGCGATCAACGGCTACGACGGCTTCCTGTACTCCATCGGCTTCCTGGTCGCCTGGCTGGTGAACCTGCTGCTCATCGCCGAGCTGGTCCGCAACACCGGCCGCTTCACCATGGGCGACGTGCTCGCGTTCCGGATGCGCCAGCGGCCGGTGCGCGCTGCGGCGGCCACCTCGACGCTGGTGATCTCGTTCTTCTACATGCTCGCGCAGATGGCTGGCGCGGGCGCGGTCGTGGCGCTGCTGCTCAACGTGCAGGGCAAGGCCGGGCAGGCGCTGGTCATCACCGTCGTCGGCGCGATCATGATCTTCTACGTGCTGGTCGGCGGGATGAAGGGCACCACCTGGGTGCAGATCATCAAGGCCTCCATCCTGATCCTGTGCGTGGTGCTGATGACGGTGTTCCTGCTCGGCAAGTTCGGGTTCAGCCTGAGCGCGCTGCTGGAGCAGGCGGCGGCCAACAACACCAAGGGCGAGAAGGTGCTCGAACCCGGCGGGCAGTACGGCAAGACGCCGACGACCACCCTGGACTTCGTCTCCCTGTCGCTGGCGCTGATCCTGGGCGCGGCTGGCCTGCCGCACGTGCTGATGCGCTTCTACACCGTCCCGAACGCCACCGAGGCCCGCCGGTCGGTGGTGTGGGCGGTCGGCACGATGAGCGTGTTCTACGGCGCGACGCTGGTCATCGGCTACGGCGCGTCCGCGCTGGTCGGCTCCGAGCGCATCCTCCAGTCCACCGGCCGGGAGAACTCGGCCGCGCCGCTGCTGGCCTTCGAGATCGGCGGCACGGTCCTGCTGGGCATCGTGGCGGCGGTGGCGTTCGCGACGATCCTCGCCGTGGTGGCGGGGCTGACGATCACCGCGTCGGCGTCGTTCGCGCACGACGTGTACGCCAACATCGTCCGCAAGGGCAAGGCGGACGCCGCGGCCGAGGTGCGGGTGGCCCGGCTGACCGCAGTGGTGATCGGGGTGTTCGCCATCATCGGCGGCATCCTGGCCAACGGGCAGAACGTCGCGTTCCTGGTGGCGCTGGCGTTCGCCTTCGCGGCCTCGGCGAACCTGTCCACACTGCTGTACTCGCTGTTCTGGAAGCGCTTCAACACCAACGGGACCCTGTGGGGTATGTACGGCGGCCTTGGCTCGTGCCTGCTGCTGGTGTTCTTCTCCCCCGTAGTGTCGGGAGCCCCGACGTCCATTGTGTCCTCTGTGGACTTCCAACTGTTCCCGCTGGCGAACCCGGGGATCGTGTCGATCCCGGTGTCGTTCGTCTGCGGGTACCTGGGCACCGTGCTCAGCCGCGAGCGCGCCGACGTCGGCAAGGCGAAGGAGATGGCGGTGCGCTCGCTCACCGGCATCGGCCGCTGACCACGCTCGCATGGCCCGCCGTCCATCCGGGTACCCGGGCCGACACGCCGAGTGGAGGAGACCGACATGCCAGCACAGCTTGTGGCCGCGGGCCGCGCGGTGGCGAACCGCGCCTTCGCCGGACTCGCGCGGCTGCGCGGCGACCGGGCGGTGCACCCGCGCGGCCGGTGCTTCTACGGCACGCTGGCCGCGGCGCCGTCGTGCCCGGACTGGCTGCCGCTGCCGCACCGGGCGACCACGGTCGTCGTCCGGCTCTCCCGTGGCGCCGGCCTGCCAGAGCCCCTGCCCGACGTCCTGGGCCTGGCGATCCGCGTTCCGGACGGCGGGTCGGGCGGGCCGTGGGACATCCTGCTGTCGAGCAGCGGGCAGGGGCCGCTGCGGGTGCTGCCGCTGCCCGCCGCGGGCTGGGGCCGAGCCCGGTTCAGCACGATCATGGCGCTGGGCGGCGAGCGTGACCGCGCGGTCCTGCTGGCGCTCCCGTCGGCGGACCTGCCGGACTCCCTCGCCGACCTGCCGCACGCGGTGCCCCTGCGGTTCACCCTCGCCCTGTCCGACGGGAGCCGCATCGGCCATCTGACGCTGCTGGCCGAGGCGACCGGCGAGCGGGTCGACTTCGACCCGGTGCTCAACCGGCCCGAGCAGGTGCTGCTGTGGCCGCGGTGGCTGGCGGACCTGCGCCGCGGGGCCTATGTGGGCAGCCGGGCGGGGCGGAAAACCCCGGAACATACGTGATGTGCACGACAAACAGATGACCCGAAAGTGGCCATTGCGGGCGGATGGTACGGGCCGATGTGATTCAGTCGGCGATGGCCACACCATCCGTGGTCACCCATCTCGGTATTACAGTGCACGCCGTGCTCGACTCTCTGTCGTCGCCGGACGTGTCCACCCGGCTGCGCGCGTTCCTCGATGACCGCGCGCCCGCGACGCCATGCCTGGTGATGGACCTCGACGTGG
This sequence comes from Actinokineospora sp. NPDC051303, assembly GCF_055586285.1. Classification (NCBI taxonomy): domain Bacteria; kingdom Bacillati; phylum Actinomycetota; class Actinomycetes; order Pseudonocardiales; family Pseudonocardiaceae; genus Actinokineospora; species Actinokineospora sp. NPDC051303. Next base: position 11,686 of record NZ_JBVJIN010000056.1, on the reverse strand, counting down.
TGCGGGCCAACTACCGCGCCCTGCGCGAGGCGCTGCCCGAGGCCGCGATTTTCTATGCGGTCAAGGCGAATCCGGCCCCGGAGGTCGTGGCCGCGCTGGTCGCGGAAGGGTCCGGGTTCGACGTGGCGAGCACCGGGGAGATCGACCTGTGCCTGGCCCAAGGCGCGGCGCCGGAGTCGCTGTCCTACGGCAACCCGATCAAGAAACCCGCCGACATCGCGCACGCCTTCGCCCGCGGTGTGCGGCGATTCACGTTCGACTCGGACGGTGACCTGGCGAACCTGGCCGAACACGCGCCGGGGTCACGGGTGTCATGCCGGTTCCTGGTCGACGCGCCCGCGTCGGGCACCCCATTCGGCCGCAAGTTCGGCTGCGCGCCAGAGATGGCGCTGCGCCTGCTGGCCAGGGCAGCCGACCTCGGCCTCGACGTCGACGGCGCGTGCTTCCACGTCGGGTCCCAGCACACCGACCCGGCCGCGTGGACCGCGGGCATCGCCCAGGCCGCCTGGATCGCCCGCGGGCTGGCCGAATGCGGCGTGCCGACCCGCTCGCTCAACCTCGGCGGCGGCTTCCCCACCGCCTACCGCACCCCCGCTCCCCCGCTGGCCGCGCACGCCGCGGCGATCCGCGCCGCGGTCGCCGAGCAGTTCGACACCGCACCCGAGCTGCTTATCGAGCCCGGACGCGCGGTGGTGGCCACAGCGGGCCTGATCCGCTCGGAAGTGGTGCTGGTGTCGCGCAAGTCCGACACCGACGAGCACCGCTGGGTCTATCTCGACATCGGCCGCTATTCCGGACTGGCGGAAACCGAGAACGAGTACATCGCCTACCGGTTGCGCACCGCGCACCCGGTGGAGTCCCCGGACGGCCCGGTGATCATCGCCGGGCCGACCTGCGACGGCGATGACGTGCTCTACCAACACACCCCGTACCGTCTGCCGACGGCGTTACGGGCGGGCGACCACGTCGACATCCTCGACGCGGGCGCCTACACGGCAAGTTATTCCTCGGTGTCCTTCAACGGCTTTCCGCCCCTTCCGACGCTTTTCGTCGGCTGATCCCCCTCGCAGGAGGTAAGACAGATGTCGTACGACCGTGCGCCCGAACAGGGTGTCGGCTACTTCGCAGGCCGACACGTGCTCGCCGAGTTCGACGGGGTCGATCCGTTGCTGCTCGACGATCTGACCTTCCTCCGCGACACCCTTGAGCAGTCGCTGCGCAGCGCGGGGGCCACCGTGTGCGACGTGGTGTCGAAGCGGTTCGAGCCGCAGGGGGTGACCGTGCTGGCGCTGCTGTCGGAGTCGCACGCGTCCATCCACACCTACCCCGAGATCGGGTCGCTGTTCGTGGATGTGTTCACCTGCGGCGAGACAGCGGACCCGGAGCTGGCGGTGGCCCTGCTGCGCGACAACCTGGGCGCGCTCGACGCCCGGATCACCACCGTCCACAGGGGATACCCGGTGCCATCGGAGCCCGCCCGATGACGACGATCGTGGAGCCCCTCGGCGCGGGCATGACGCGGGTGTGGGAGATGCCCGAGGTTCTGGTGGACACCCGCACCGAGTTCCAGCACGTGGTGATCGGCAAGACCGCGCAGGGCGTCAGCCTGTTCTGCGACGACGACCGGCAGAGCACCGAGTTCAGCCAGCTCACCTACCACGAGGCGCTGCTGGTGCCCGCGCTGCTGCTGGCGGCCAAGGTGGAGCGGGTGCTGGTGGTCGGCTCCAGCGAGGGCGTGGTGTCCCAGATCGCCGTCGCGGCGGGCGCGTCGGTGGTTGACCACGTGGACATCGACCAGCGGGCCGTCGAGCTGTGCGCCGAGCACCTGCCCTACGGGTACACGCCCGAGGAGCTTTCCGCCGCCGTGGCCGGTGACGGCCCGGTGCGGGTGCACTACGCGGACGGGTGGCGGTTCCTGGCCGAGACCACGGAGACCTACGACATCGTCCTGGTCGACCTGCCCGACGAGCGGCCCGAGTTCGCCCAGCACAACCGGCTCTATGAGGAAGAGTTCCTGACCCGCTGCGAGTCGGTGCTCGCCGAGGGCGGGGTCGTGGTGTGCCAGGCGGGCTGCCAGACGATGTGGCGCAACGAGACGCTGCTGCGGTCGTGGCGGCGGTTCCACGAGGTGTTCGGCACGACCGTGTACTACGGCTCCGACGAGCACGAGTGGGCGTTCCTGTTCGGTCTCTCGGAACCCGCCGCGTCTGTCGCGGACCCGCTGGAGCGGATGGTCGCGCGGCTGGAGACCCTGCCGTACCGGCCGTCGACCATCGACGCGGACGCGCTGCGCGGCTGCACGGTCCCCCCGTACACGGTGCGCAAGTCGCTCTGATGCACACCCCCGCGCACTTCACGGCGGACGATTCCCTGGTCGACGACCTGTTGGCCAACCACGGCGCGGCAGACCTGGTGACGGCGACGCCATCAGGTCTGCGCGCGACCCCGCTGCCGTTCGTCCACGACGGCGGCTCGCTGCTCGGGCACCTGGCCCGCGCCAACGACCAGTGGCGCCTCCCGGTCCTGGGCGAGGCGATGGCGATCCTGCGCGGCCCGGACGCCTACGTGTCCCCGTCCTGGTACGCGGCCAAGGCCGAGCACGGCCGGGTCGTGCCAACCTGGAACTACGTGACCGCGCACGTCTACGGCACCCTGGTCGTGCACGACGACGTGGACTGGCTGGCCACGCTGGTCCGCCGGTTGACCGAGAAACACGAGGCGGGCAGGCCAGCCCCGTGGTCGGTGGACGACGCGCCCGAGCGGTTCGTCCAGGGTCAGCTGCGCGCCATCGTCGGCGTGGAACTGGTCATCAGCCGGATCGAGGCCAAGGCCAAACTCAGCCAGAACCGCTCCGCCGCCGACGCTCTCGGCGTGGTGTCAGGTTTGACCGCCGACGGTCAGACCGCGATGGCCGAAGCCGTCAGAGCTTCTCGCCCGCCCGAACCTTGTGCGTGACCTTCCGCTCCACCACGAACGACACGAACGGGATCATGCCCGCCACCAGCACGAGCAGCGTCCCCTTCACCGACCACCGCGCCTTGAGCGCCAAGTCGAACGCGACCAGCAGGTAGACGGCGTAGAGGAAGCCGTGCGCCGGTCCCACGATCGCCACCGGGGTCGCGTTGTCGAAGCCGTACTTGACGACCATCGCCACCACCAGGGCGAGCAGACCCACACCCACGATGTAGGCGAGCACCCGGTACCGGGCGAGCGCCCCGCGAACCCCCTTGGCGGCGACCGCCTGGGCCGGGTTCTCCTCGTCGGTCATGCTCATCGGGTCTCCTGGTCAGCGTCTAGACGGGCGAGATAGCGGTTGTAGGCGGCCAACTCGTCGTCGTGCTCGTCGTCGGCGGCCTGCGAGTGCCGTTGCCGCGGCAGCGCCACCTCGGCCGCCTCACGCTCCCGCAGCCTGCGCATCCGCCAGAACATGTAGGCCGGAGCGACCCCGAACAACGGCCACTGCAAGACGTAGCCAAGGTTCTGAAACGTCCCATTGGCCGACTCGAACCGCTGCCACTGCCACCAGGCCAACCCGCAGCACACGGCCAGCGACACCGCGCACACCGCGATGACGAGCACCCTGCGCCCAGCACGAGACAAATCGGCCACGCCCCGATGCTAGCCCCGCACCCCTGAGAGACCCCCATCACCCTGCGGAGTCGGCGTGACCGGTGTTCTCCCCGCCGCGACGGCCGAGTTCGACCGTCCCGTAACATGCGTCGGCCGTGGCCGATGTCGCCGATGAGGTCCGACCACCACCAGGGAGATCCACTGTGTCCGCGCCCGTCATCCGCAAACTCGGTTCACTGTGGTACTTCGCGGTGGTCATCGTCTCCATGGGGTTACTCGCCGCCGTGCCGTTCGTGCACGCCGCCGTGCGGCTGCGGCGCCGATCGGTCTGGCTGCTCGCCGGGGTGTACGGGGTGCTGGACGCGGTGATCTTCGGCTACGCCATGGTGCAGGGCGCCAAACCGGACGCGCCCACGACGCCGCTGGACGCGGTGGTGATCCTGACTCTGCTTGCGACGCTGGTCGCCGCGTGCGCCCAACTCGGCCCCCTGCGCCGCGAGGCCTACGGCCTGTCCGTGGCCAGCTACCCGGCCATCCCGCCGCCTGCCCCCGTCGACCCGGCCATCGCCCAAGTCCTGGCCGCCCGCACCCGCCGCGCCCAGGCCAGGCACCTGGCAGCCACCGACCCCCTGATGGCCAGGGAACTCAACATCGGCCGCCCAGACCTCAACACCACCTACGACGACGGCGGCCTAGTGGACCTGGCCACCGCTCCGACCCCCGTCATCGCCGAAGTCTGCGGAATCACGGCGGAGGAAGCCGACCGCATCGTCGCCGCCCGGGGAGCCTTCACCAACATCGATGAACTGCTGGTCCTCACCGACCTCCCAGTCGCCAGCTGGGACCGCATCCGCGACCGCGCGGTAATCGTCGGCCCCTGACCCGCTGGGAACACAGAGAGTGGGCCGAGCCTGCCAAAGCAGGCGGGAGCAGGGCGAGCCGGACCGTCCAGTTGAGACTCAAATCAGACCGCCGACCGCGGCGAGCCCAAGCAACGCAAGGCAGAACCAAGCCAGCAGGCCGCGAGCCGAACTCGGGTGGACATAACCGAAAGGGACCAAGCCGAACCAGGCTGGGGCCGGCACATCAGTCCGAACTGGACAGTCAGAGCCGGGCGCGTGCCGCGCGAACCAAACGCGGCTGCGAGCCGGGGCGGGCCTGCCGGACGGAGCCGGATCGAGGCAAAGCGCGCGGATCGGGCCGAGTGCGCAGCGGTGGGCTGGGGCGGCGAACGTGTGGTCCTGCGGTCAATGCGGGGCCAGGGAATCGAGGATGTCTATCACCTCCTGGGCTCCAGCCGCGTCGGGGATGTGGGTTGTGTTCACCGAGCGGACGTCGAACGGGTTGTTCGGGGTGGCCTGGTTGGCGTCGTTGATCATGCGCTGTTGCAGGGCAGGCGGGATGCAGCGGTCCTGGGTGAGGCGGATGTAGGTGTGGGGAACGCGGCGCCAGGTTCCCGGGTTGATGCGGGAGTCGGCGGTGGGGGCGTCCAGGGCCTCGTCGGGTTGGAAAGCGTTGAGGGCGAACAGGAACTCGGCTTCGGTCGCGGTGGACATGAAGGCTTCCTTCCACCTGCTGAGGGAGTCGGGGTCGGCGGTGCGCCAGTTGACGCGGACGGCGCCGATCTTCGCCGGGTCGGCTATCGGGGCGGGAAGGGTCAGGAGGTGGCTTGTCGCCGCCTCCGGGGTGGTCAGGTAGCTGACCGCGCTGGGGAACTCCGGTTGAGAGCAGCAGAAGGCCGACACGTAGACCACCCGGTGCAGCAGGTCCGGGATCTTGTTGCCGACGCGGCTGAGGACGGCGCCGCCCAGGCTGGAGCCGACCAGGATGACGGGGCCGAAGCGGGCCGCTCGGCGGACGACCTCGATCGTCGCGGTGACGTGGTCGTCAAGGGTGACGCCTGCCATGGGGGACGGGAGGGTCGCCAGCGCGGCCAGGTCTTGGGGCGCCTGGTAGGCCCGCGAGAACTGGGCGTCGGTCGGGGCGTGGCCGGGGAGGTCGACACCCACCGCGCGGTGGCCGCGCAAGACCAGTTCGGGTGGCGCCGACGCGGTTCCGTTGGCGCCGGAGACGAAGACGAACGTGGTGGTCTCGCGGCGGGCGGCGGCGGGCGCTTCGGCAAGGCCGATCGTGGCCGCGGCGCTGGCGGCGGTGGCTGTGCCGAGGATTGCTCGGCGGCTGATGCTCATGACGTGAGAATGGCCCGAATGGAGCAGTCTCCGAATCGGACCGAAGTATGAAGCGATCTCAGTAATTAGTCGTAGGACCGATGGGGTCTAACGGGGACGCGGTTAGGCCGTCGCTGACGTGCGGGCGTAGCCGTCGGCTAGGCCGAAGACTTTCTGGCCGTAGGGCACGGAGTTGTTGTAGGAGAAGACACCCTGCCACCAGCCGGTCGGGGTGCCCAGGTCGCGGCCGTTGGCGCACAGGTAGCGGCCAGCGGCCAGCGCGGCGTCGTCTATCTGCTGCGGGTCGCCGCGGCCGTCGAGGTTCGCGTCGGCTCCCCAGCGTTTCCAGGTTGACGGGATGAACTGCATCGGGCCGACGGCGCGGTCGACCGTCGCGTCGCCGTCGAGGTGGCCGCCGTCGGTGTCGGCGATGGCCTTCACGCCAGCGGACCCGTCGAGTGGGACGCCGATGATCGGTGTGGACGGGCGGCCGTCCGCGCCGAGGGTGACGCCGCCGTAGCGGCCGTGGTCGGACTCGATGCGGCCGATTCCCGCGAGCGTCGCCCACGACAGCCTGCACCCGGGCGTGGTCGCCCGGACCGCCAGTTCCGCGCCGCCGTACGCCATGAGCGCCCGCACCGGGATCTGGGTGGGACCGGCGAGCCGTTCCGCCCACGCGCGCAGCGAGTCCGGGCCGTTCTGCCCGGCCTGCGGCTTGGGCGCGGTGGGCCCCGGCCCCGCCTGGACGGGCGCGACCGCGTTCGGCTCGACGGGCGCGGCCGGGATCTCCAGCGAAGGGATCTCCGCGCTCGCCGGACTCGACCGCGACATCACGGTCACCTGGACCAGCCACACCGCCGTGGCGGCGACGACCAGGGCCATGGCCACGATCGTCAGCCTGATCAGGACGCCCCCGCGTCGGGACGTCGGGGAGTTCGTGTCCGCCACCGCGCTCCAGTCCTCAGTCACCACCGGGGCGTGGACACGCGCCGGTGGACGACAGCATCAACGACAAGAGCACAGCGGCGTAACGCGAGGTGGCGAACGCCACCTCGGGCGAAACGATCAGGCCGCGCCGTCGCGGCGCTGGCGCTGCAGCCGGGCCACGCACCAGGCGGGCGCGCTGCCGCGCCGCAGGTGTTCGAGCACGGTGAGGGGACCGAGCCTGCGCGCGAGGTCCGACGGCGCGAGACCGGCCGCGCGGTAGTCGAGGGCGCGCTGGTCCAGCGGGCTCATGCCCGCGTCCCACCACTCCTCGGCCTCGGCCACGCCGCCGACCATCTGCCACCAGCCCGCCGCGGCGGCCAGCAGCTCGTGGGGCACCTCGGGCAGCCGCTTGCGCATCGCCGAGATGTAGCGCGGGTCGGCGGCCTCGACCGTCGCCCAGCGGGACGAACCTGCGCGTGCGCGTTGGCCGGGAATGCCCGGCGTCGCGACGACAGGGGCGTCGGCAAGCCATTCCGACGCGATGCGCGCCGCCTCGTCAGCGTCGGCGTCCTGCGAGCGCTCAGCGGTCCACTGGCGGACCAGGGCGTCGACCCCGGGGTCGTCGAGCATTCTGCCTCCTGGAGGTCTCATGATCACTCGATGGCTGAAACCGTAGGGGCAGGGACCGACAGATCGCCAGACCCAAAACGGATCAGTTCGCCGAACGGGCCTCCAGAACGCGAGATCCACCCGGACGGTCCAATTTGGATCTTACCCAAACACAAGATCATCACCGAGTGTGATCGCCCGCGCGGCACAGCTCCGCCACCGCCCTGGCACTTACCCGTCAGTAAGAGGTATCGGGCTATGCGAAGAGGTTCTTGAGGAAAGTGATGATGGCCTCAGCACCGTCCCGCAGCGCGCCGAGCAGACCCTGCACGGCCTCCGCGGCCTGGGTCGGCTGAGTGATCACATAGAACAGCACCAAGGCGACCGCCACGAGGATCGCGACCTTCTTCGCGTTCATCAGCCCGCTCCGTCCACTCCGCCCGCGACGCCGCTGCTCCGCGGGCCCCATCACGCGCCATGATCCCCCATCTCGACCAGGGGAGGCGTCTCTTTCACGCACTTGGACGCACCGAGAGTGAGAAATCTCCCCGTGGCGACCCCCAATGGCGCTGTAGATCACTCTACGGGTCTACCCAGGCGGTCACACACGGGACATACGCTCGTCCCCACCACGGACGGGCGAGGGCGTTCACCTGCTTGCGGAGTGACCCGGCCATCCCAAAAAACGTGTCACCTTTGAGCAGCCGGCCCAGGATGGACACCCCGGGAGCCGCGGGCGTTATACAACTGACGGCGGCACCGGTGGAGGGATCTCCCACGGCGCGACGCCCTCGGGGGCAGGCGCGTCTGCCCAGCAGGCAGGCCCGCCGCGGCACGAACGCGCGCCTCACGGCCGCGACGCGAGCTGACAAGGCTATGGGGATGCCACAAGCGCCCCCATAGCCTGTCTCGCGGGCCGAACCGGGATCGCCGACGCGCTAGCCAGCCAGCTCTCTGACAGCCATATCGGCTCAGCCTGCTCGCAGGGCAGCCAGGTCGGTCCGACCGAACCGCAGGCGGGTCGGCCCAGCCAAGTCGCAGGCAACCAGCTCGGTCCAGCCGGACCGCTGGCGGGTCAGCCAGCCAACTCGGCGACAGCCACACCCTAGCCAGACCGCCAGCAGCCAGGTCAGCTCAGTCGGCGGCAGGCAACGCCCAGCCGGTCAGGCGATGACGGCGGCGGCGCGCAGGCGGTCGATCTCGTCGGCGCTGAGCCCCAACTCGGCCAGGACCTCGGTGGTGTCCGCCCGGGCCTCGCTCGGCGCGGTCGGGACGCCGGGGGCGGTTCGGCTGAACTTCGGGGCGGGCGCGGGCTGGCGCTCCCCGCCGATCTCCACGAACGTGCCGCGGGCGACGTTGTGCGGATGCGCCGTCGCCTCGTCCGGGGTGAGGACCGGGGACAGGCAGGAGTCGGTGCCCTCGGCCAGTTTCGCCCACTCGTCCCGGGTCCGGGTCTTGATCGTCCTGGTCAGCAGGTCGCGCAGGGCGGGCCAGTTCTCCGGGTTCATGTGGTCTCCCGCCTCGGCCGGGTCCAGGCCGAGGACCTTGACCAGCTCGCCGAAGAACCGGGCCTCGATCGCGCCGACGGCCACGTGCTTGCCGTCGGCGGTCTCGTAGGTGTCGTAGAACGGGGCGCCGCCGTCGAGCAGGTTCTCCCCGCGCGGGTTGCTCCACAGGCCCAGGTTCTTGAGCCCGTGCAGGCTCGTGGTCAGCAGCGCGGCGCCCTCGACCATCGACGCGTCGACCACCTGGCCCTTGCCGGAGGACTGCCGCTCGATCACCGCGGCGAGCACGCCCATGGCCAGCATGAGCCCGCCGCCGCCGAAGTCGCCGAGCAGGTTGAGCGGCACGGTCGGCTTGTGGCCCGCCTGCCCGATGGGGTCGAGCGCGCCCGCGATGGCGATGTAATTGATGTCGTGCCCGGCCGCAGGGGCGAGCGGGCCGTCCTGTCCCCAGCCGGTGATGCGGCCGTAGATCAGCCGGGGGTTGCGGGCCAGCAGGGCGTCGGGGCCCAAGCCCATGCGCTCGGCGACGCCCGGCCGGAAGCCCTCGACCAGGACGTCGGCGGTGTCGACCAGCCGCAGCACCAGGTCGAGGCCCTCCGGGGACTTGACGTCGACGCCGATCCAGCGCCGTCCCCTGGTCAGCGGGTCGTTGGGGAAGGTCAGCACGTCGAAGCCGGGCCGGGCGCGGTCGACGCGGACCACGTCGGCGCCGAGGTCGGCCAGCACGGTGCAGGCGAACGGGGCCGGGGCGAGCCCGGCGAGTTCCACGACCTTCAGACCAGCCAGCGGTCCGGTGCCCATGCGGTGTTCCTCTCGGTTGGAGCTGCGGGTCAGAGCGTGCGGGAGATGATTTCCTTCATGATCTCGTTGGTCCCGCCGTAGATCCGCTGAACCCGCTGGTCGGTGAACATGCGGGCGATCGGGTACTCGCTCATGTAGCCGTAGCCGCCGAACAGCTGCAGGCACTCGTCAATGGCCTTCATGGCGCGGTCGCTGGTCCACCACTTGAGCATCGCGACGGTGGGGATGTCGAGTTCGCCGCGCAGGTGCTTGGCGATGCAGTCGTCCAGGAACACCCGGGCGACCCTGGCCTCGGTGGCGACCTCGGCGAGGGTGAACTTGGTGTTCTGGAAGGAGAACACCGGGCGGCCGAACGCCTCGCGCTCCTTGGTGTAGCGCAGCGTCTCGCGCAGGGCGAGCTCCATCGCGATCACCGAGGTGACGCCGATGATCAGGCGCTCCTGGGGAAGCTGCTGCATGAGCTGGACGAAGCCCTGCCCCTCGGCGGAGCCGAGCAGGTTGGCCGCCGGGACGCGGACGTCGTCGAAGAACAGCTCGGCGGTGTCCTGGGCCTTGAGGCCGATCTTGTCCAGGATCCGGCCGCGGCGGAAGCCCGCCCGCTCGGCCTCCACGATGATCAGCGAGGTGCCCTCGGCGCCCTTGGTCGGGTCGGTCTTGGCCACGACGATCACGAAGTCGCACTGGCCGCCGTTGGTGATGAAGGTCTTGGAGCCGCTCACCACGTACTCGTCGCCGTCGCGGATCGCCCGGGTCTTGATGTTCTGCAGGTCCGAGCCGGTGCCGGGCTCGGTCATCGCGATCGCGCCGACCCACTCGCCGGAGGCGAGCTTGGGCAGCCAGGCGTGCTTCTGCTCCTCGGTGCCATAGGCGAGGACGTAGTGCGCGACGATGCCGTTGTGCAGGGCCACGCCCCAGCCGCCGTCGCCAGCGCGGGCCTGCTCCTCGATGAGGACGGTCTCGTGGGCGAAGGTGCCACCGCCGCCGCCGTACTCCTCGGGGATCGACAGGCACAGCAGCCCGACCTCGCCCGCCTTGTGCCACAGCTCGCGGTCGACCTGCTTGTTCTCGATCCAGCGCTCGGTGTGCGGGGACAGCTCCTTCTCGCAGAAGGTGCGCGCGAGGTCGCGGAACGCGTCCAGGTCTTCGTCCATCCAGGGTGAACGCTGGGTGAGGGTCACGACCCCGACCTCCTCCTACTAGGAAACAATCGAGCCTGAATGTAAGTTCAAGTAGGAAGGTACATGCTCGCCAGACTGTCCGTAAAGTGCCCGAAGACTCGGTCCCCGGGGAGGTCATCGTGGTGTCGCCGACCGCGCGCAGGCATCGCACGCAGCAGGAGCGCAGCGAGCAGACTCGCGAAGCGCTGCTCGACGCCACCATCGACTGCCTGGTCGAACTGGGCTATGGGCGGACCACCGTGCAGGAGATCTGCGCGCGGGCGGGCGTTTCCCGAGGAGCGCAGCAGCACCACTTCACCACCAAGGCCGAGCTGATGACCGCGGCTCTGGAGCACCTGTTCGCCCGGTTGATCGGCGAGGTCACCGCGGCGTCGGCGGCGCTGCCACCGGGCCGCGAACGGGTGACCAAGGGCATCGACCTGTTGTGGGAGGCGTACTCGGGGACGCTGTCGACCGCGGCGGTGGAGCTGTGGGTGGCCGCGCGGACCGACCCGGAGTTGCGGGAGACGCTGCGGCCGGTGGACCGGGCGCTGGGGCACGCGACCCTGGAGCTTTACCGGGAGGCGGCGGGGGTGGACCTGTCGGAGACCGAGATCGAGACGATGCTCCTGCTGAGCGTGAACCTGGTGCGCGGCCTGGCGCTGGACGCGATGATCGGCGGCGGCGCCGAGCGCCGCGGGCGCCTGCTGGACGAGTGGAAGGCCACGATCTCGCAGCGGTACATGCCGGACCGGTGACCGTCCACGAAGGCCGCCTCCGCGACTGTCGCGGAGGCGGCCTTCGCTCCTGCGGGCCCGCGCCAGGCCGCAGGACTGGAAAGCGCGTGCCCGACTCGGTGGCGGGGGGGGGGGGGGGGGGGGGGGGGGGGGGGGGGGGAGGGGGGGGGGGGGGGGGGCGGGGGGGGGGAGGGGGGGGGGGGGGGTTCGTT
>NZ_JBVJIN010000055.1:34848-37128 GCF_055586285.1 Actinokineospora sp. NPDC051303 | reverse complement strand
GCCCGCGAGCTCAACGGGCGCCCCCGCATGACCCTGGACTGGGCCACCCCCACCGAAAAACTCAACGAACTCCTGATCAACCACGGTGTCGCACCGATCACTTGAGACCAAGGAGCCTTACGCTCGGCCAGATCCCCAGCTGGCGCTGAACCCTTTCCAATTTGGTAGTGTGAACTGCGGTAATGGTGGAGACATGGCAAAGGTCCCGGTAGATGACCTCTCGATCATTAGCAAGGCCCATTGCCAGGGACTTCGTGTGCTTGTGTATCCATCCGCGATTGACCTGTGACAATCACGTGAGCTTCTAGGTGTCTGGGACAAGATTTTCGCAGGCCTGCTCCTTCCAGGGCCGTATGCCTTCCGCAGGTCAACGCCTGGCTACATCTTGTGCTCCACATGTCTGCGGGCGTCCGGCACGCACACTGGGCCTTGAGGAGCACGGTGGTGTGGAACGCCTCGCCCCGGCCGGGTCCGCTCAAGGCTGCCGATGCTCTCGGGCCGCGTGAAGACGTCGAGCTGCCCGGTCTAGGTATCGATGGCATCAACGTGGAGATGCTGAACTGGGGGGACTGCAGACATCACGTTCGCGTTTCGTGACGTCGAGGGGCAATGGTGGCGGCGCGTGGGCGGGGGTGAGCTCGCCAGGGTTGAAGCGTCGGTCGCTACCTGGCGGGCTCGTTCTGCTGTGGAGTCGAGCTCTGACGCTTGACTCTTATCTCTGGTCAACTCTGTCGAGCAGCGCCTGCAGGTCAGTCAACTTTGTCAACGTAAGAGGGCGCAATATTGGCGCCTGACAGGATAGATAAGATATTATCTTGAAATTTAGGTACACGCCTGGTAAGTTACCTCTTACTCGACCTCCATTAGGAGGGTGAATCCCTAAATAGGAGGTTAGCTATGAGTATCGATGTGGACTCCCGGCTGCTGTCGCGGCCGCAGGACTCCAGTACGTACCTGGCTCTCAAGACGATGCAGGGAGGGCGCGCGGTGTACTCGACGCGCGTTCCGCTGCTGGATCTTCCGACGATCCTTCCGGTCCCCGACCCGAACAACGTCGATAAGGACAACCGCAAGGTCGACCGCCTGCACGCCAAGCAGTTCGGTGAGTACCTCGATTCCAAGCAGGACTGGGTCGCCCCTGCACTCCTTGCCCGTGACGGGGGCGGCTGCACGTTCCAGAAGGCTGACGAGGAGGGACGGGTCGGCTACCTGACCGTTCCGTGGGCGATCGGCGGCATCGCCACGCTGCGCACCATCGATGGCCAGCACCGGATTCTGGGTGTCTCCATCGAGAAGCAGCGCATCACCGATGCCGTCTCCGCGATCGACCGCGAACTCGCACGCAAGGTCAGCGTGGACAGGGCCGCGAAGCTCCAGGTTGAGCGCGAACGGCTCGTGAAACAGATGACCCGCCTCAAGGAGGAGTACGTCGGCCTGGACATCTACGTCGAGCCTGACCCGATCAAGTCGCAGCAGATGTTCGTCGATGTCGCCGACAACGCCAAGGGCATCAGCAGCGCGGTGCGCGCACGCTTCGACAACTACAAGGTTGCCAACCGCACTCTGTCCGACGTCATCGACCACCCGCTGCTCAAGGGACGGGTGGACGCGGAGCAGGACCGCATGACCCTGAAGAACCCCAACCTGATGGGCGCTAAGCACGTCGCGGACATCACCCGCGCCGTCATCGCCGGGGCTGGCGGCAGGATCAGCAAGAAGGCCGAGCAGAGCCTGACCGACGGTGAGGTTATCGAGCAGGTCAAGGACTTCCTAGACATCATCTCCACCGCCTTCAGCGGCTTGGCCGCGGTGACGGAGGACGACCCGGAGGCCGAGCGCAAGCCCGATGAGCTGACCATGTCGCAGAAGCTTCGGCGCACCTCGCTACTCGGCTCGGTGGGCATGCTGCGTGTGCTGGGCGGCGTGTTCCGCGAGCTGCGCGCGGGCGAGAACCCCGCCGAACTCGACGACATCGCTGCGTTCTTTAAGAGGCTCGACCCGCACATGGCCGCGCCGGTCGCGGAGTCCAGCATCTGGCGCACCACCGACGCCAACAAGGACTTCGAACCTGAGGCCTTCGCGCCGATCATGCGCACGCAGAACATCGTCCACCTGGTCAGCGTGATCGCGGGCTGGTACAAGAAGGCCCCCACCGCGCTGTAACCCCAGCGCCGCGGTGATCGGCTACATCGCTGAGAACAGCCGCGGGGGGGGGGGGGGGGGGGGGCGGGGGGGGGGGGGGGGGGGGGGGGGGGGGGGGGGGGAGGGAGACCAGACAGG
>NZ_JBVJIN010000055.1:0-34839 GCF_055586285.1 Actinokineospora sp. NPDC051303 | reverse complement strand
ACTCCCCCCCCCCCCCTCCTCCTCCCCCCCCCCCCCCCCCCCCCCCCCCCCCTCCCCCCCCCCCCCCCCCCCCCCCCCCCCCCCCCCGCGGCTGCACGAGCGGCGTACGACACCTATCCGTAACCGGCTTGAACAACCGACCATTGCGAAGATTTTGGACGTGGAGGCCGGAGCCACCTGGCGGTGTTACGCCGGTGGCGGAACCCACTACGAGCCTCCGTCGACCAGACAGACAAACTGCTGCTGACCTGCGTTCCGTCAACTAGGTCCGGACAACTGGGTGGAGAAGTGTCCAGACCTAGTTGGCGGATTCGGTGGCGAAGAGCTTCGGTGAGGGCACGGTGGGCTTAGCCAGCCATCGGCCACGTTCGCCAGCTCGTCACTAAGCCGTCGGGTAACGTGCGCGACGAGTTTCTTTACCGCAGTGGGAGCCTGGCGGGCCGCGTCGGCGGCGTGGCGCTGTTCGGGCTGGGCATGGGCATCAGTGTGGACGAGCTGGTCATAGGCTTCGGTCTCGGCCTGGCCCACTTGCCGCTGCTGCGGGTCGCCGCCTCCGCATAGGGATAGGCCGTCGGGGTGGCCAGCCAGAAGTTGGCCGCGCGGGCATGCGAATTGGAATAGCCACTTGATTCCGTGGCCGTGGTGTCTTCGGCTGATCGCTTCATCGGTGATGGGGGCGGAGGGGCTTAGGTAGCGCCAGCGGGGGACAAACAACCACCGTGGGCACCAACAATCTGGGCAGTGGCGGACCGGGTAACGCAGGGCGGATCGTCACCGGCACGGGCAGTAGCAGCATCACGGTCACCGGTGGCGGCAGCGAGCATACCCACTCCGAGGAGTATCTAGCCGGGGGGCTTATGGATGGGCACAGGGAGCGACGCTGGCCACGAGTGTAATTCTGACGGTACGGATCGTCGGCGGTACGTCGGTAACGGCGGCCGGGATGCTGGCGGCTACCAGAAAGACGGCGGGTCGAGCGGACCCACCCTGGGGCTGGGCAAGCTCACGGCCACCCCGTTCGACGACGTGACGGGCCTGGAACCGGAAGCCAGGGCGAACCTGCGTGCACCATCGAGTCCTACGCGGTGTTCAGCGCCCCGATCCGCACCCTCGCCGGGACGACGCCATCGTCATCTGCGGTAAGAACAACCCGTACATGACCACCGGCTGCGGTGCCGATAACGACCTCTACACCTACTCCGCCAACTCCGGACAAGCCCGCAACTGCCGAAACCAGCGGCCGCCCCTGAGCACGCGGCATACCCACCATGAGGCCCCGTGCCGGGTGCTGTCACCGGAGGCGTCGTCGCCGAAACGGGCCAGCGCCCTCGGGGAGTCAGCGGACGGTGTGCTGGGAGTGCTCGATCACCGCCGCGAACGCGTGTGCGGCGGTGATCGAGCAGATCGCCGTCGAGTTCCGACACGGAAAGCGTCAGGCGGCGAAGCGTCTCAATAGTGTCGGAGGTTGCATCTACCATGCACGTATGGCGCAATGCACAGCTCCAGTCGAAGGCCACCGCTCGTCAGCGGCAGCTGCGCGATGCCCGGCATGTCGTGGGGGGAGGTCGTATCGTTCCTATTCCTCCTATGACTCGCCACGGAATTCCTACAGTGGCGGGTCGTCGTACAATGGTAGCGGCGGGGGCTACGGCAGCTCGTCAGGCGGCGGAGGCTCGCGCCGCACCAGGACCGGCAGGACGGTGTTGTACACACCTACCGAATGGCGCACCGTCGAGCCCTTCACCCAGAAGGCCAGCGAGCAGGCTCAGGCGCACCCGGAACGCCGCGATCTCTTCCTCTGCCACGCCTGGGACGACCGAGAAGGTAGCGCGAAAGAGCTGTATGGCCATCTGAAGTCGAATGGCGCCTCGGTGTGGTTTAGCGAAGAAGACCTCCCACTCGGTTCGCTCATGATTCGCGAGATCGATAAGGGGCTACGAAACTCTCGCGTCGGGATCGTGCTGGTCACGCCTGCGCTGCTCCAGAGCATCGAGTCCGAGGGCGTGGCCGAGAAGGAGCTCGCCGTACTGCTTTCCACTCGTCGCGTCATCCCTGTCCTGCATGGGGTGGGCTTCGACGACCTTAACAACGTCAGCCCGCTGCTGGCTTCGCACGCTGGACTGAGCACCAGGGAGTCGACACTGAACAACGTCGCAGCCAAGGTCGCCGCCGCTGCGGCTGCGCTCCCCGCTGTGTAGACCGACCAGCAACAAGAGGTCAAGGGCGGTGAGCCGAAACCATCGAGGCCCAGCTCTGGGATGCGCCGCGCGCTGCCGTCCGACGGCGACATGGTCAGGGTCCTGTCAGCATGATCGATCACCGCGCGGGACCGGCCCCGCCGTTACGGTTTGCTGGTGTGCCGGGCCCAGTAGAAACGCGATGTCGTTGGCGCCACCGGGCACGAGATCCAGATTCCGCACCGAGGCATCTTCCCGGTCGAGCGGCGTGCCACCTGCACCAGCCCCCGCCAGCTAACCCCGGACTCCGCCACCTTCGAACGGACCGGACAAATCCGTTGTCCGGTCCGCTCGAACTTGACGGATCGTGCGGCCGTGACTTGTAGTTCGTCAACTAGCTCCGGACGGGTGCTCGTTAAGTTGTCCAGACCTAGTTGTGCTGGGTCAGGACGTTGGTAACACCACTCTCGGGAAGGTTTCGGGAGGGATGCCCACGATGTTGACGATGTCAGCCGCGACCGACGGCGGCCCTTCGGAGATCGTCGCCGAGGCGCGATCAGGCCGGTGCGGTCCCCGTCGTCCGCAGGGTCCGCAGCTGTGCCAGGGACAACTCCCGCGTCCGGTCCGACACGGGCGAGGACGTCCAGTCGCTCAGATGACGATTCGCCGTCACCTGGCTCGTGTCCGGGGTGATGTCGTGACCGTCGGAGGCCACGATCTTCTCGATCATCGCGGCGAACTTCCAGGGTCCACCGCCGCCGTAGCCGACACTGTAGCCCTCGCCGGTCTTCTCGGGTAGGAAGTGCAGCTCGCCGCGATCGTTGCGCAGCCACATGACGCCAGCGTCCTGATCGATGATCAACCGTTCCAGCACCTGGCCCTCGGGCAGCGACAACGGGGAGAATGTCCAGTAGGTCCAGTTCTCGATGTTCCCGCTAACCGTGCGATAGTGCTCTTTCACCACCGGCATCCAGGTGAGCGGATCGTGCAAGGTCGTCAGGCACAGGCAGCCGTCGCCAGCGACTGCCGACGGCGACTTGGGGTCGTCGAAGACGCAAGGATCCCACAATCGCGGGGCCACATCATTAGAGACCAAGGCCATGTGAAGTGGGGTCGGCTCGGTGTCCTGCAACCGGCCAATCCATTCCTGCGTGTACCGGCTGGACTTGCTCAGTTGTTGGGTGGCGTTGAGCGCAGATCCCCACAGCTTCGGGGTTTCGCTGTAGAGCACAAAATTGAACCATCCCCGCTGCGGGTCATAGGTCAGGTTCAATTCGCGCCCAGGCTGGTAGGTCATCAGTCGGAAATCCCTTCCGTGGTCGGTTCCGCCAGCGTCCCATCCGGCCGCGACAAGAACGTTCGGCAGCCCCGGGGGTAAAGGGGAATTCAGCCAATCGGCGCAACCGCGATCACGGACAAGGTCAGTCGCCGAGCTCGGAACGCTTTGTCAATCGGCGAGGCCGCCGCGGGACTGCCCGCCACCGGTGTCCACTGAGATCGACTCGAACCTGAACGCACACCTCGTGGCGTCCTGCACTGGCTCGTCGGCAACACCGACGAACTACCCCCGAGGCACGATCGTCGTGTCATCAATGTGATGGGACAACACGCAAGCTGTCGGTGTTGATGACGGCGTCTGGTCGTAGCGGGTTCTTCATCGCGCGGTTGTAGGCGCGGTGCTCGTGCGGGAGTCTGGGTTGTGCGCCGGTGTGCGGTCGTGGGCGGGACGTTGTGGCCAGCTGACGGGTTCGACGACGGTGTCCAGGTAGGACGATGGAGCTGGTTCTGGCCGGGTCCACTCGGTGGTCGCCAGGGCTTTGGTCCTTGACGGTGACGTGATTGGCAATCGGCGTGTCGGTGCTCGCGGTGAGTTCGAGCGCCGCGGTGAACATCTCCATCTGGCGTGACCAGTCGCGCAGTATGACAGGGTTGAGCGCGCGGTGGTGAACGATCGCGTCGCCGCCGCGGCCGTGGACGCTGAACCAGTGGGCGCTGGTGCGCCGCTTAGTGTCGCTGTCTCCGTTGGGCCTGGGGAATATGGCGCCGCCGAAGGTTTTCAGTCTGCGGTAGTCAGGGTTGGGCAGGCTCGGTTGCCGCCAGCAGTCTTGCTCTATCCAGTGCGCGATCGGGTCTCGGAACGCGAGCGGGTGATAATCGCGCAGGCCGAGACGGCGGCCGATCTAGGCGGCGAACGTTCGTTGGTCTTCCGGTCCGCTGGCGGCAAGGTGACGCCAGCGCAGCGAGTCTACGAGTTCGGCGACGGAGACCGCTTCGGGGTAGGTGGCGGCGAAGAGCCGGGACGCGCTGAACGTGTGGGGAGTGGTGTCGGGCGGGATGAGCAGGTCGGCGCGGCGGACCCAGTGGTGCCAGGCGTCGCCGTCGGTGACGGTGTCGGTGTTGGTGAAGTTCCAGGGCATTCCGCAGATCAGGAATCCGGTCAGCACCACGTCGAAGGTCGCGGCCGGGCCGATGCGGCGTGGCAGCCGCCGGTGGCGGTGTTGCGCGGCGACGACTTCGGGCAGCGCGACCAAGCATGGTTGCGGGTGGTCGACCTGGTCGGGCGGCCGATCCAGACCTGATGGCGGGTGCATACGTGATCGTGGTGGGAGAACAGGTGCAGCACCTGTCCGCCGCGGTGGCGGGCGTCGCAGCGGTGGCAGCCAGCTGGCGTTCGTGGCGCAGCGAGCCCGGTTCCGGTGTGCGCAGCTCGACGATCTCGCGGTCGAGCCGGTGCCGGGGCTGATTAAAGACAGTGGCGAGCAGGTCGCCTTCCAGGCACCGGGCGTTGCCGCCCTTGGTCCTGCGGAGGCTGACTTACTGCCAGAGGTCTTCGACCGGCATATCGTGCAGGGCGGCGAGCCGGGCGAGGTAGGAGATGGCGATCGATCTCCTGGTGTGCAGGCCGGATCGTGATCGGCAGCCGGGAAACCATCAGGCCGGATCGACCTCATCCGCAGCAACCGGGTCGATGGCTGGAGACTCGTCTTTGGGGAACACGGTGGCCCACCTTGTGTCGACTTCGTGCTGCTTCTGCCGGGTGGCCGCCACGACGGCTGCGACGTCTTTGGCGGAGTAGCCGGTCATGGACTCGACCTGCCCGTCGGGTCTGAAGGTCACGTTGTTGTTTTTGTGGCGCTCCAGAAACTTCTGCAGCGCGACGATCAACGCGGTGACGGCACCACCCGATCCGATACTGACCGCGAGAACTTCGAGCCAGGAGCCCGCGGAGTGCTCGATCACGCTGCTCACGTGCAGGCCTTCGGCTTCAAGGCATTCACGAAGGAGCTGAGTCTGCTCTGGTGAGATCCGCAGGATCAGTTCTGACTCTCCCGGATATCCGGGGCCAACCAGAAGTGTGATGTCCGCGGGCGATATCGGCTCGTTTTGGTTCTCCATCAGGCGATTCTCCCGCAGCGACGATCCATCGAAACGTCGCCATAGTCAGATGGTCAGGACTTGGTCGTTCTGCCGCGCCGCCGTGCGGGGGTCGTGCTGGTCGCAGCCTTGTCCAGCGGAACGAGGTCGAGCAGGTCGGTGGTGATCTGTTCGGACTCGTCGTCGATCGCGAGGATGACGCCGCCGCGGATGAGCATGGAGAGGCCGATCGCGCCGCCGGTGCGTTCGTAGAGGTAGTCGGCGAGGTCGACGAGTGTGCCGAGCTGGTGCTGGTGCAACCGCAGTGACTGTTCCAGGGTCGCGATCAGCGCCCGCCAAGCCGCCTTCTGTTCGGCCGTGCCGTAGTCGAACGGCGTGGTCCCGATGAGCGTGAATCGGTTGGCGATCTGACGGCCGCGGGGCCCGGCGAACATGCCGAGTTCCTCGACCTCGATCCCGGCGTAGGCGAACGTCGCGGGCAGCCGTTCGGCGAAGTACCTGAGCTGGTCGGAAACCTCCGCGCGGACGCGGGTATCGAGGATGTTGTGGATCTCGTCGATCAGCACCAGCTCCCGGTGCGTGCGCGCGGCGACCATACAGACGGTGTTGACGATGTCGGGCATCGTGGCCCGCGACCCGAACTCGACGCCGTAGAACCGCGCGGACTCAACCACCAGCATCTTCGGCGTCGCATCGGTCGGAACGGTGACATAGACGACCGAAATCCGGTCCTCACCCGCCCGGCCGGGATGGCGTTTGCGAACCGCGCGTTCGTGCGTGCGCCCGCGCTGCGTGAGCGCGGTGGTCTTCCCGGTGCCCGAGGCGCCGGACAGGATCATGCCTCGCCGGGCAGAGATCTGGCCGCGGTTGAGCTGGACCAGCAACCGGCCGGTGGCCAGCAGTTTCCGCATCACCGGCGTGTTCGCCAGCGGCAGATCGCTATGGTAGTCGCGGCGGGCCTGAACCAGCAGGACGCGTGCCCGAGGCGTGAGTGCCGCGAGTTCGACGGCGTCCGGGAAGGCCAGAGGCGCTTCGATGCTCACCAGGCCACCGCCTCGGCGAGCGTGTCGAGCTCGGTGGCGGCCTCGTCGCTGAGACCGATCGTGCCGGTGTCTCGCCGGAGGTCGTGTTGGCCGCTGAGCCATTGATGGAAGCCGTCGCGGGCGGCGGCCGGGTGACTCCCATGGCGGCAGCGAGCTGTGTCCATGAGGTGGCCGCCCCTGTGCGCAGCAGTTCGGCGATGACACACCAGCGACCGCTCGTGGCCTCCCTGGCTATCCGGGAACCGAAGGCGAGTTCGGTGAGCAGATCGGCTCGGTCGGGTCGCTCGCTCGTGAAGGTGCGCAGGCGAACTGCGAGCCATTGCCCGACCAGATCGGTCATCGACTGGAAGGGGATGTCGTCGGGGCGCTCGACGGCGCGAGGTGCTATTGACATGGCATGGGCTCCGTTCGGGCCCGGTCTCACACCTGTCTCACGGACGGGGTGGACGGGGTGGACGGGGCTGGATAGGAGACCCTGACCTGGACTCGACCAGGACGGTGACCAGCGCAAACGGACTGCGAGGGTTGCCCAGGATGATCCGCTTTGTACTACGGATCAGAAGGTTAGGGGTTCGAATCCCTTCGGGCGCACCACACAGGACCGCAGTCGGGCATTGACCGGCTGCGGTTCGTTTTATTCGCTCGCGTCGTCGTGCCCCGGGTTGGTACGGTCGGTGGGCAGTTGATCGCGATGTGAGGAGTTCAGTGCTTCATGTGACAGAGGACGACATCTCCGGGTGATTCCGGAGTCTCGACCGGCGACGTCCGTCGTGCTGGTCGTGCTTGTCCTTCGTCGGCTTCCCGGGTGGTTCTTGTCCGCCCGCATCGCGCTGAGAGCTGTCACATGGCTAAGACATCCATTGTTTGCACAAATCTGTCGTTCTCCTGGGCTGACGGGACTCCGGTCTTCACTGACCTGACGTTCGCCGTTGGTGCTGGTCGCACGGGTCTTGTCGCGCCCAACGGGGCGGGTAAGAGCACGCTGCTTAAGGTGATCGCGGGTGAGTACGCGCCGCTTGGCGGGTCTGTGTCCGTCGATGGTGTGCTCGGTTATCTTCCGCAGACGCTGCCATTGGTGAGTGGGGCGACGGTGGCGGAGGTGCTGGAGATCGCCCCGGTCGTGCGCGCGTTGGCGGCCATCGAGTCCGGTGACGCGAGCGAGGAGCACTTCGCCGTGGTCGGGTCCGATTGGGACGTCGAGGAGCGGGCCCGCGCCGAGTTGGACCGGCTTGGGCTCGGGGACGTCGCTCTCGACCGGCCGTTGGGCACGCTCAGCGGGGGCCAGGTCGTGTCGCTGGGGTTGGCCGCGCAGTTGCTGAAGCGGCCCGACGTCCTGCTGCTCGACGAGCCGACCAACAACCTCGACCGGGACGCCCGCAGGCGGCTTTACGGGGTTTTGGAGGATTGGAAGGGCTGCCTGCTGCTGGTGAGCCACGACCGAGCGTTGCTCGACCGCGTGGACCGCATCGCCGAACTTGAGCCCGGGCAGGTGCGGTTTCACGGCGGGAACTTCTCCGACTACGAGACGGCGATGCTGGCGGCGCGGGAAGTCGCGGAAAAGAACTTCCGCAGCGCCGAGCAGGAACTCAAACGGGAGAAACGGGAGTTGCAGCAGGCCCGCGAACGGGCGGCGCGGCGCGCGAGCACCGGGGCGCGCACCAAGTCCGACATCCCCAGGATCATCGCGGGCGGGTTGAAGCGGCGCGCGCAGGAGTCGGCGGGCAAGGCGAACGACGTGCACTCCCAACGGGTCGGCGCGGCCAAGGCCCGCTTGGACGAGGCGGACCGGGCCCTGCGCGAAGACGAGACGTTGCGGCTGTCGTTGCCCGACACCACGGTCCCGGCGGGCCGCACGGTGTTCGACAGCGAGCGGATGCGGGTCAGTCGCGATGGGCGGGTGCTCTTCGGGGACGTGGACTTGGCGATCCGTGGACCCGAGCGGATCGCGCTTATTGGTGCGAACGGTGTTGGCAAGTCCACGTTGTTGCGGATCATCAGCGGACAACTCGAACCCGACAGCGGACTGACCACCCGTGTTCAGGGCCGGGTCGCCTACCTCTCCCAGCGCCTGGACCTGCTCGACCCGGACCGGTCCACGGCGGAGAACCTGCGCGCGTTCGCGCCGCGGCTGCCGGTGTCGGACACCATGAACCTGTTGGCGCGCTTCCTGTTCCGCGCGGAACGCGCCAACCTCCCGGTCGCCGCGCTGTCCGGCGGCGAGCGGTTGCGGGCGACGCTGCTGTGTGTGCTGTGCGCGGAACCCGCGCCACACCTGTTGCTGCTGGACGAGCCGACCAACAATCTCGACTTGGCCAGCGTCAACCAGTTGACGAGCGCGCTCAACGCTTACCAGGGCGCTTTCGTCGTCGTCAGCCACGACGACCGTTTCCTGGCTGACGTCGGCGTTAGTCGTTGGCTGCGGTTGTCCGAGGGGACCTTGGTCGAAACCGGCCCGCCGGGCGATCGGTGAAGTTTATTGCCGCTGTGGAGCCGCGCTTGGTGGCGTGTTGGTGGTTTGCCGAGATATCCCCAGGGTGATCCACAGGTCTGTGGACAATTTCAGGAAAGGGCGACCAGGGACGTGCCGTCGTCTTCGGGCAGGCCGGGTTCGGCGGTGACGGTGATGGTGGTGGAAGTCAGTTCGGCGCCGTTGGGTGTGGTGAGAAACGCCGTGTCGGCGGCGTCGCGCCCGGTGGCGATGCGAACCAGCGACTGGCGCGGAGCGAGCCGGGTGGCGTCGAAGACGTGCCAGTGGCCGTCCAAGGCGGCCTCGAAGACGGCGTGGAAGTCCATTGGGGACAGTCCGGGGGCGTAGACACTGGTGAACCGAGCCGGGATATCCAGCGAGCGGCAGAGCGTGACGCAGAGATGGGCGTAGTCGCGGCACACCCCTTCCGTGGCCAACAGCGTGTCGATGGCGTCGTCGGAAGGCCCACTGGAACCGCCCACATAGGACAGATGGCCCGCGACGTGGTCGACGACCGCCCGGACTTGGTCGACCTCGTCGGCAAGGTGGCCGAACAACCGGGCCGCGTAACCACCGAGCCGGTCGGAGGGGCAGTACCGGCTGGGGCGCAGATACTCGATGCGCTCGGCAGCCGTGACCGCGCTCGGTGCCGTCCCGTACTTGTGCGTGGCCCGGTAGCGAAAGACCAGGTCCCCAGGACTGGCATCCACCACATGCAACCGCGTCCCATGCGGCATCCCCACAATCCGCAAGGTCCCCGGCGATCCCTCAAGGGTGAGACTCTCCTCCGCCTCACCCGCCACCGCGACCGACACGGTGACATTCCCGGGCGCGCTCAACCGCAACCCAAGCTCAACCTCTATCCGACACGTGGCAACCATGGCCCCATCATGGTTCCCCCACCCCGACCAGGACCACCTCCCGCCCCAAGCCGCCGCCCACAATCCCCCCAAGATCCAAGCCATCCCACCCAGCCGACAGACCCCTAGCCGACAGCGGACCTCAGCCGACAAGGGCACACCCGACCGACAAGGGGACGAGGACCGACGGCACACCCGGCTAACGGCGCACACCGCCAATGGCGCACCCAGCCCACGGCCCCGCCGCGCGACATCGGCCCGCCGCACCCTCGCGTTAACCCTCTGCGAGCCACCCCAGCCGACGCCAATCTCGATGCCGAGCCCCTGCCAGGACCAAGCCGAAACCTGGCCCACAGCGAGCACCCCGCGCGGCCACCACGCAACCACCGAGCGGCAAGAGCACCGCCGCGAGAAGGCATGCCGTTGCGAGAGGTGCCCCCGTTGCGAAAGGGCATTCCGCAGCGAGAAGGCGCCCATTGCGAGAGGGTGGTCCGCTGCGAGAGGTGCCTCTGCGAGAAGGCATCCCGCCGCGAGAAGCATCCCGCCGCTAGAGGGCACCCACTGCGAGGCGGCACCCCACAGTGAGACACAACGCCGCGAGAAGGCGTCCCGTTGCTGCGAAGCCACGACACCGTACGAGCACCATGTTGTGGGAACCACGCCGCGAGGTCACCCGCAAGCGGGCTCGCGCCAGCGCGCCGGTTCGGCTCTGCCGGTTCGGCTCTGCCGGTTCGGCTTTACCAGGTCAGCCGACTGTCGCGAATTAGGCCCCTACCAGGATCGGCTTCCGTGCCTGGGACGGCCCAAGTGGTGGCTGGCCCGTGACCGGCCCAGCTCCACCGCTGACCCACCACTGACCCCACCGCTGGACCCAAGGGTTGCCGGGCCAGCTTCTTGCTGAGCCAAGGTCGGCGACAGGTCCAGCGCGGTGTCGCGCGAGTCCCGTGCTGGCCCCGCTTGGCGGCTGGACCAAGTCCGGTGGCGGTCCTGATCCGGTGCCGCGCGGGTCCCGCGTCGGGGCAGCTTGACGGCGGGTGGAACTGTGGCTGTGGACGTGGTGTCCGCTCAGGTGGCCTCGACGTTGTCGAGGTGAAGGATGTCCGTGTGGTGCGGGGAGTCGGTGGTCCCGGGGGAACTCACCGGCTCCGCGCACCGAGGACGCCCCGATTCAGGGCATGGGTTTTTCCCAGGTGCGTTCTCTCTTTCTGTTGGCGGTGGAACTGCGTGCTGCGGTCAGCCAGCTTGGGCGTCACGGCCGATGAGGGCGGCTGTCTCCTCGGTGAGCACACGGCCTGCGACGTCCGGGTCGCAGCCGAGTCTGGGCAATCGGGCCCGGATGGCGGCGGGGGTGCGTTCTCGTTCCGTGGCGAGGGCGCGGATCACGTCGGTGGCCGGGGTTGTCGGTGGATGGGATAGCCAGGCCTCGCGCAAGGTGATGTCCTGGTCTTTTGTCCACCGTTGGTTCGCGTTGCCCACGGACTTGCGGATCCGTTTGCCCTCGAAGCCTGCGATGGCGTCGAGAGTTTCGCGGAGGAGCCGCGCGGTTTCGGTCGCGCCTCCGGGTGGGAGGCGCAGGGCGCCTTCCGCCACTACTGTGCCGCGGTCATTGGCGCCGAGTAGTTCGATGCCGAGTTCGCCGTCGTCGTCGGCCACGACCGTCATGGCGTAGGTGACGTCGTGCTGCTTGCTTGTGTATTCCAGGTTGAATGCCATGGGTCCACGTTATGCCCATGGGACGACACGGCGAGAAAGTTATCCACAGGGGTCAGTGGGACTTGCGGTGGCGGCCCACGCGGTGTGGCTCGTGCTCGTAGTGCGTCTCGTCCACCGGTTCCGCTTCGGTGCGGGCGCGTTCCTCGCGCAGAATCGTGGACACCGTCAGATTGGCGCGGTGCAACCGCCAGATGACCAGGAGCGCGGCCACCGCCGCGGCCACGGTCCATAGTGCAGTAGCCATCGGATCACTCCGCCTCAGCCGTGCCGCCCGCTCCGGCCGGATTACCACAGAGGCTCCCATTTCATGCACGGTCGCGCAGCCCGTAGCCTGGACTTTGACGGCGACCAGCCAGGATTACGCTCCAACGGAGCAATGGCTCCACGCTCCGTAACCGCCTACCGGGTGGGCCGTGAAGATCCGGTGCCCGTTGTCACCCCATCCGCTGCGTCGGACCCCACCGGTGGCTGTGCGTGATCTTGGGTCAGGGTTTCCTTGGCGGGCAGCCACACCATCGCCGCGACGACGGTGAGACCACCGGTGACCAGGAAAGCCATGCCGAACGAGAGCTTGTCGGCGAGCACACCCGCGGCGATCGGACCCAGGATCGCGCCGACGTCGGCGACCATCTGGTAGGTCGCCAGCACCGGTCCGCCGCGCGAGTTCGCTCCGATGACGTCGGCGACCGCGGCCTGCTGCGGCGGTGTGAACATGCCCGTGCCCAGGCCCGCCACCGCGGTCATGACCAGGAATGTCGTGACCGACTCGGTGTATCCGACGCCGACCGTCGCCCCCGCCGACACCAGAAGTCCGGCCAGCACCAGCGGTTTGCGTCCCCAGCGGTCCGAGAGCCGCCCGGACACCAGCAGCATCACCACGTTGCCCGCGGCGAACACGGCCAGCGCCGTGCCCGCGAAGGCGTCTTCGCGACGCAGGACCTCGGTGACGAACAGCGGCACCAACGACACTCGGACGCCGAAGACCGCCCACCCGTTGGCGAAGTTGGACACAAGAGCCGCCCGGTAGCCGCTTACGCGTATGGCGGCGCTTAGCGGGAAGACAGGGAGCTTGTTCTCGCCTACCGGCGTGATCAGTGTGGAGCGCCGCAGGAACCACCAGACGATCACCACCGCCACCACCAGGGAGACGGCGTAGACCAGGAACGGCGCCCGCAGCGAGATCGCGATCAGACCGCCGCCCACGAGCGGGCCGGTCACGTTGCCGAGGAGGAAACTGGTGCCCCACAGACCGGATGCCCGTCCGCGCAACGGCGCGGGGGTCAGGTGGATCAGCAGCGCCAGGCCGGACACGGTGAACATCGTCGACCCGGTGCCCGCCAGCCCCCGTAGCGCGACGAGGTGCCAGTACGCGCCAGCGAACGCGCAGGCGCCAGTGGTCACCGCGACGATCAGCAGTCCGGCGAGGTAAACCCGGCGTTCACCGAGTCGGGTGACGAGCCTGCCGCTGACCGGTGCGAACAGCAGTCGGGCCATCGCGAACGCGCTCACCACGATGGACGCCGCGGTGACGCTGACGTCGAAGCTCCTGGCGAAGCTGGGCAGGGCGGGCGCGACCAGGCCGAACCCGACGGCGATCACGAAGTTCGCAGCGACCAGCACCCACACCTCCCGCGGCAGAGTGTCCTGTCGCTGCACAGCGGTGACCACGCGCGTCCTCCCCCAGAATGTTTAGCGTCGCGAACCATACGGACGCCTGAGCCAGATCAGGTATTCCGTGACACGACGAGGCGACGGGGGTACTTCGCACTCGTCACTCACCGAAAGAAGGAACGCCCATGTCGGAACCGCTTGAGGCCGTCGAGGTCATCCCGCTCCTGGTCAAGCTCGCCGAAGCGGAGCGGGAGGCGCGGGAACTGACGGCCGACGAGGCGCACCGCGAGGGACAGGCGGCAGGTCTGGAGTTGGCCCAGCGCATCGTTCGCGAGCTGGCTGGGCTACCCGTGGAGGCTGACTCCGGCCGCGTCTGACAACCCAGGGAGGGCCGGGTGGCCTGCGCCACCCGGCCCTCTTCCCGCAGGTCAGCCGATATCGCGGCGACGAAAGGCGACGAATCCGGCGCCGACGCCGACTACCGCGACCGCGGTAAGCCACACCAGTGGTGTCCAGGTGAACACCGCGCCCGGCAGCTTCGGCACGTGCGCGAACGGCGAGACGTCGAGAATCACCTGGCTGAGCCCGACGAGCGGCCCGAACAAGGCGATCACCAGCACCGTGCCGACCACTGCCCACGACGCGGGCGTCGCCACCCGGGGCAGCAGCCCGAATAGCAGGGTCGCGGTGGCGGCGACAACCCACACGGCGGGCAGTTGGGCGAGGGCGCCGCCGAGCGCGTGTCCGACCTGAGTGGCCAGGTCGCCCGCCCGCAGCCCGTGGGCGGCTCCGGCGGCCACCCCGGCGCCGGTCAGGAGCACCAGCGGGCCGAGAAGCGCGAAGACCAGGTGACTACCGAGCCAGCCAGAGCGGCTTACCCCCGTCGCGAGTACCGGTTCTGTGCGCGCGGCGGTCTCTTCTGTCCGCATACGGAGAGCCGCCTGCACCGAGTACACCGCCACGACCATGCCGAAGAGCCCGGCTATCGCGGCCAGGTAAGCGTCGACAAGCCCTTGGGCGCCGCCCATCTTCGCGAAGACCTCCCGGACCTGGTCGCTGTTGCCGATCAGGGCCGTGATGCCGTTGGCGATCGAGCCGAACACGGCGCCGACGACGACCAGGCCGATCGTCCAGCCGATGAGCGCGCCGCGCTGCAGCCGCCACGCCAGCCCCAACGGGCCCGCCAGAGACGGTGGGGCGTCCGCCTGCCCCAGTCGGGCGGGAAACAGGCCCGCGCCCAGGTCGCGCAGTGGAACGAGCCGGTAAGCGAGCGTGCCGACCGCGATCGCGACGAGCACGGCCATCGGGAACACCCACCACTTCTCGGCCACGAACGGCTTCGCCAGTTGAGCCCACGCGAGCGGCGAGAGCCAGGACACCCAGTTCGCCGACGGTGTCGAGTCGCCGATGGCGCGCAGGAGGAACGCCACGCCCAGCGCTCCGGTCGCCAGGCCGTTGGCCGAGCGCGAGTACTCGGTGAGCTGCGCGGCCACGCCCGCGATCGCGGTGAACACCAGGCCCGCGCCCGCGACGCCGAGTCCGAGGCTGGCCGAGCCAGCCGCGGGCAGTCCCGCGCCGATCATGCCCAGTGCGGCGACCAGTCCAATCACGACACTCGTCCCCGCCGCGACTGTCACGCCCGCGGTAAGAGCCGCGAACCGGCCCACTACCGCGGAGCCGAGTAGTTCCAGTCTTCCGCTGTCCTCTTCCGCACGGGTGTGCCTGGTGACGGTGAAGATCGCCATAAGAGCCACGAAGAGCGCCAGGAAAGACCCATACCGCCACGCGGTGAACCCGCCCGCTGTGCTCAGGTCGTACGCGGGGCCGTAGATCACCGCGACGGAAGGGTTGCTTCCCGTGCCCGCGGTAAGCGCCGCCCGGTCAGCGGCGGTCGGGTAGAGCTGTTCGTACGCCGACACCGTGCTGGCCGGGATCAGGCCAAGCAGGACGATCCAGATCGGCAGGATCACCCGGTCGCGGCGAAGCGCCAGCCGGACAAGTGCCCCAGTGCCCGCCAACCCGCTCACGCTGCCACCTCACAAGTTCGATGGCTTTCCTCGCGGGCGCACTGTGCCGATGATTCGCTCGCCAGCTCGCTCATGCGGCCACCTCACAGGTTCGGTGGCCTCGCACGCCCACGCACTGTATCGATTGTTCGCTCGCAGGCTCGCTCATCGCGCCACCGCGGATTCGTCCTGGTAGTGCCGCAAGAACAGCTCCTCCAGGGTCGGCGGCTGGCTGGTCAGCGAGCGCACGCCGGACGAGCTGAGCGCGCGCAGGGCCCCGTCGAGCTCCCGGGTGTCGACGTCGAACCGGACCCGGTTCCCCTCAACCCGCAGGTCGTGGACGCCGGGCAGGGTGGCGATGCCGTTGGGCGGCCCAGCCAGGTCGGCGGTGATGCTGGTCCTGGTCAGGTGGCGCAGTTCCGCCAGGGTGCCGGTCTCCACTGTGCGCCCCGCACGGATGATGCTCACGCGGTCGCACAGCGTCTCCACCTCGGCCAAGATGTGGCTGGATAGCAGCACCGTGCGTCCTCTGTCGCGCTCTTCCGCGACGCACTCTTGGAACACCGATTCCATCAGCGGGTCGAGGCCGGAGGTCGGCTCGTCGAGGATGAGCAGGTCGACGTCGGCGGCGAGCGCGGCGACGAGAGCGACCTTCTGCCGGTTGCCCTTGGAGTAGGTGCGGCCCTTCTTACGCGGATCCAGGTCGAACCGTTCCAGCAGCTCCGCCCGGCGCTTCTTGTTCAGACCGCCGCGCAGTCTGCCGAGGAGGTCGATTACTTCGCCGCCGGAAAGCGTGGGCCACAGGGAGACGTCGCCGGGCACGTAGGCCAGGCGTCGGTGCAGGGCGGTCGCGTCGCGCCATGGGTCGCCGCCGAGCAGGGTGGCCGTGCCGGAGTCGGCGCGCAGCAACCCGAGCAGCACCCGGATGGTGGTGGATTTGCCCGCCCCGTTGGGGCCGAGGAAGCCGTGCACCTCCCCGGCCCGCACCGTCAGGTCGAGACCGTCGAGCGCGCGGGTCTGGCCGAAGGTCTTGACCAGGCCGGACACCGAGATAGCCGTTGTCATGGCTCGCAACGTACTCTCTTTTCAGAACTTTATGAATGTTCTGAACACGCTAATCTTGGGTGACTTCGAGAGGGTGAGCACGTGTCCGACGCAGACCGAGAAGACGCCGTGGCCCGGTTCGTGGAGCGGTTCGCGCTGCTCATGGCCGAGGCGGGCATGGCGAGGATGCCCGCCCGGGTGTTCACCCGGCTCCTGGCGACCGACTCGGGCAGGCTTACCGCGACTGAGCTTGCTGACGCGTTGCGGGTAAGTCCGGCGGCGATCTCCGGCGCGGTGCGCTACCTCGACCAGGTCGGCCTGGTCGTCAAAGGCCGCGAGCCGGGCCAGCGACGCGACCACTACGCGGTGTCCGACGACACCTGGATCGAGGCGATCACCAACCGGGACAAGCTGCTGGAGACCTGGGCGAGCGTCATGGCCGAAGGCGTCGAGGTGCTCGGCGCCGACACGCCCGCCGGAAAACGCTTGGCGGAAACCCGCCGCTTCTTCGACTTTCTGAAGAAGGAGATGGCCCTGCTGATGGACAAGTGGCGCGCCCAAGAGGCGGCTCACTGACGTGCGCGCGACTCTTACCGCCTGCCTCTTACTCCCGGTTCTCCTTGTCCAAGGTTTGCGCGCGCGCAAGACGATCCCCCGTCTACCCGGGGCGGCCGGGCCGACGCGCGGCGCAGTCGGCTCCGGCGACCCGCTCCGGCTGGCCGTGCTCGGCGAGTCGACGGCGGCGGGCGTCGGCGCCCGGACCCACGAGGCCGGACTCGCGGGGCGGCTGGCCGTCGAGGTCGCCGAGCGCACCGGCCGCGCCGTCGAGTGGCAGGTGTCGAGCCGCATCGGGATCAACGCCCGCGACACCCGCGCGGACCTGGTGGCCGCGCTCGACCCAGCGGACGTGGTGGTCGTCGTCCTCGGCGTCAACGACGTGCTCGAATGCCGCTCCGCCGCCCGCTGGACCCGCGACCTGCTGCGGCTGCTCATCGACCTGCGGGCGGCGCACCGCCGGATCGTCCTCGCGGGCGTCCCGCCGATGGGCGCCTTTCCCGCGCTGCCCCGTCCACTGCGGACAGTGCTCGGGCTGCGCGCCGCCGAACTCGACGCCGCGGCACGTCGCGTCGCCGATGCCGTGCCAGGGGCTTCCCACGAGCCGATGCCCGTGGTTCTGCTTGACGGCGACCTCTTCTGCGAAGACCGCTTTCACCCCTCCGAAGAGGGGTACCGGAGATGGGCGCGGCACCTCGCCCCCGCGGTCACCGCTCCGCCGCGCGCACCAGCTTTCCGCTCAGGGTCTGAATGAGGGACCGCACGCCCGCGCGTACCGCCGGACCGGTACCCGGGATCCACTCGACAAAGCTGCACCGCCAGACGAGGTCGGTCCCACCGCCGTCCCGCGGGATCAGCCTGACCTCGCCCCGGTAGTTCTTCACCGGGGCTGGGGTGCGCAGCTCGTAGGCGTGCCTGCGGTCCTGCTCGTACTCGACCGTCTCTTCGCGGATGAGGAACGGCTTGCGCCCAAGCTTGCGAACCGATCCGACTCCCCCGGGAGCCGGATCGCCCTCCCGCTCGACGAAGGCGTGCGCCACGACCGGCCGCGCCCACTGCGCCCACCGCCGCGCGTCCGCGACCAAGGCGAACAGCTCCGGCGCGTCGGCGCTGCTGCTCGCGGTGACTTCGACGGCGAATGTGCGCTGGCGCTCGACCATGGGCGACCTCCCGAATGGGGCTGTGGATAACTCGGCCCCGGCATCCTCGCACCGGCGTAGCCTCGAAGTCTCGGGCACCGGCGATCGGATTGGGGAAGTGATGACCACAGGGGACGGCGGCGTGCTCGCGCTCGCCGACGAACTGCTGGCCGCGCAGTTGGCGGCCGAGCCGTTGGGCGCGACGCTCCTCGGCGTGCCCGGGTACGACGACAAACTGGCCGATCCGTCGGAGTCCGCCGAGCAGGCGCTGCGCGCGCACGCGCTGGACATCGTGGCGCGGGCCGACGCGTTCGTCGGCGCGCACGACGGCGATCCGGTGACGGCCAAGGTCGTGGCCCAGCAGGCGCGCGCGATGATCGACCGGATCGACGCGCGCATGATCGAGTACACGATCACCGACATCTTCGTCGGCCCGGCCGCGTCCCTGCTGACGTTCCTGCCGATGGTCGCGCTGCCGGACGTCGAGCGGGCCCAGTCCTACCTGACCAGGCTGCGGGCCGTGCCCGAGCACCTCGACGGCGTCGCCGAGCGGCACCGCGCTGGCGTCGCCGCGGGCCGGACACCGGTGCGCAAACTGGTGGACGCCGCGGTGGCGCACCTCGACCGGTACCTCACCTCGCCCGTGGCGGCCGACCCGCTGCTCGCGCAGAAACTCGTCGGCGAGGACAACGGATTCGCCGCCGAACGTGAACGAGTGGTCGCCGACATCGTCCGGCCCGCGTTCGCCCGGTACCGCGCCGCGCTCGCCGACGAGATCGCCCCGCACGGCCGCGCGGACGACCAACCCGGCCTGTGCGCGATCCCCGGTGGGGACGCCGCGTACGCGGCCCTGTCCCGGGTGCACACCACGACCGACCTGACGCCGGAAGAACTGCACCAGACCGGGCTCGACCTGATCGCCGCACTGCGCGAGGAGTACGCGGAACTGGGCGCGCGCGTGTTCGGCACCCAGGACCAGACCGAGATCTTCCAACGCCTGATCAGCGACCCCGACCTGCGCTGGCGCGACGGCGACGAGTTGATCGAGCACGCCCGCGCGGCCATCGAGCGCGCCGAGGCCGCCGCCCCCGCCTGGTTCGGCCGACTGCCGGGGCAGCGTTGCCAGGTGGAGCCGGTGCCCGCGGCCGAAGCCCCGGGCGCGCCCGCCGCCTACTACATGCCGCCCTCGCTCGACGGCCTCCGCCCCGGCGTCTACTACGCCAACACCGACCGCGCGCACGAACGGGACCGGTTCCTCGCCGAGGTCACCGCGTTCCACGAAGCCGTGCCGGGGCACCACTTCCAGCTCACCCTTGCCATGGAACTCACCGAACTGCCCCTGCTGCGCAGGCTCGCCGACGTCAACGCCTACGTCGAGGGCTGGGGGCTCTACACCGAGCGCCTCGCCGAGGAGATGGGCCTGTACTCCGACGACGTGGCCCGCTTCGGCATGCTCGCCATGGACTCCATGCGCGCGGGACGGCTCGTTGTCGACACGGGCCTGCACGCTAAGGGCTGGAGCCGCGAGCAGGCCGTGGCCTATCTGCGGGAGAACACCCCGCTGTCGGTGCTGGAGATCGGCAACGAGGTCGACCGCTATATCGCCTACCCCGGGCAGGCGCTGTCCTACATGGTCGGCAGGCTGGAGATCCAGCGCATCCGGGCCGCCGCCCAGGACCGTCTCGGCGACCGCTTCGACATCCGGGCCTTCCACGACCTCGTCCTCGGCGGCGGCCCGCTGCCCCTGACCGTGCTGGACGAGGTGGTGGCCGCTTGGGCGAACTGACCAGCGCTTGGCAGAACTGACAACGACCACGCCCGGGGCCCGGAGGCTTGTCTGGGTCGCGTTGATCGGGATCGCTGGGTCGCGTGGCGGGGACTGGCTGTACCGCCCGGGAGGGCGCGAACGGTCCGACACGTGATCGGATGATCTTGGGGTGAGGGAGGGCTTCCCGGGTTCGGTGCGGATCGCGACGTCTACACCGAGCCGACAGAGGCCCTCGTGTCCCGCCGTAACGCCCCCGCTGCCCGAGACCGGCGGGCTGCACCTGGCTCGGTGTGTCGTGGAGGACCGATGGCCGCTGCGGCCGGGCGGCCTTTCCAGGTCTCGGTGTCCACGGCCCGGCGGTGGGCCGACCGCTACCGTGACCAGGACAAGGCTGGCATGGTTGACCGGTCCTCACGGCCCCGGACCAGTCCGCGCCGGACACCGACCCGCACCGAGCGGCGGATCGTGAAGGTGCGGGTGCCGCGCCGTTGGGGGCTGGCCTGCGTCGCGAGCCTGTTGCTCAGCGAAGGGGCCCGCGTCGAGGCATACCGGTCCGAGACCGAGCGCCGCGAAGGGCTGTCGCGGTGGCCGCACACCTACAACCACCACCGCGGCCACACCGCACTCAACGGCCCACCACTCGCGCTCCCAACCTCATGGGGCAGTACACCTAGCGGAGGTGGGCGCCTGCCAGCAGAGCCTCGATGGTGGCCGCCGCCGCGGGCGGCGGGGTGGGCGGGCCGCCGGAGACATCGGCGGTGACGACCAGCAAGGCGATGCCGCGCGGCTTCTCGGCGGTGGCGTCGTCCAGATCGATGGCGACGATGGAGATCCGCGCGGCGGTCGCCTGGCACGCCGGGTCGGTGGGGTTCGCGGTGACCTGGGCGGTGGCTGTCACGGCCCGCTTGCCAACGATCCCAGTGGGACTGGTTACCGGTCGCTCGACTGTCGCTTGTGGAGAGAACTTCTCGCCGAAGGACGTGGCGAAGGTGGTGGCGGTTCTCTCCGGGGTGATGGTCCGGTCGGCGGGGTTCTGGACGGCGGCGCTGACGACCAGCGCGCGGGTGTGGCTCCTGCCGCCGCAGTCGTAGGGGGCGTAGCTGGCGGCTCCGGTGAACTCGACGCCGAGGACGTCCACAGTGGTCGGGGCTCGCGTCCACTCGGCCGGGATCTGGTAGGTCAGGCGGGCGGCGGGATTGTCGACCGTCCTCAGTCGCCCATTCGTGGACAGTGGCGGCATGGTCGGCGGGGGCGGGGACGACGGTGGGCGGGACGCGCTGGGGATCGGGACGGCTACCGGAGTGGGGCCTTTTCCACGATTGAGGAACACGATAGTGAACACTGTGCCGACAATGACGGCTATCGCGATCACACTGAGCAAGGCGGGAAGCCGGGACGGCCGTTCTGCCCTGCCCTGTTCGGCTGCCGCGCCGCAATAACGCCAGTCGTCGGGCCCGTTCTTGCCCTGCCAGTCCGCCACCCGGAACGATAGCCCGGATCTCCCGGTCGTCTTTCCGGGTGACCAGTGGTCTTTCCGGGTGACAGACCTCTCGGGCGTTCGCACTAATAGGTGAACGATTCACAGTGCAACGGTATGCGGCGGAACCCCCACGGAAGTCCCCATTTTCGGGGTTAGTAGAGTCCGCCCACGCTGGACAGTTCGATCAGCTCATTCGGGGATGAGTTGATCGTTTTCCGCCCGGCGGGCGGCGGATCTGCTGATGAATCCGCGCCGCGTCCAAGTCTTGGGGATCGACGTTCGGATCGCAGAAGGAGAATCATGGGCAGTCGTTGGAAGCTCGGGCGCGTAGGCGCCACCCTCGCCGCGGCGGCGGTGTTGGCGTCGGTGGCCGCGCTGCCCGCCGCCGCTGAGGAAGCGGCGCGCGGCAGGTTGCAGCACGAGAAGACCGAGGGCTTCGGCGTCCGCTTCGAGAACAAGCAAGAAGTCCTGCAGGCGTCGCTGCTGCACCTCAAGCTCACCGACGGCAAGATGCTCAAGGTGTACTGCGTCGAGATCAACGTCGACGCCAGCCACGACCAGGACATGGTCGAGGTTCCCTGGGACGCTTACCCGGACGACCGGTCGCCGTTCAACGCCAACCGCGACAAGATCAATTGGATTTTGCACAACGGGTTCCCCAACAAGTCGATCGAGGAGCTCAACGGGCTCGACCTGAACTGGGGCGAGGCTGGCCTGGAGACGGAAGAGGCCATCACCGCCACCCAGGCCGCGATCTGGCACTTCAGCGACGGTTACAACATCAACCGCAGCACGCCCGTCGCGCGCGGTGAGAACGTCGAGACCGGCCAGGAAAACCGCGACGCCGACCAGGACGTCCTAGCCCTCTACGACTACCTGATCTCGGACGCCAACAAGGGCATCGGCGAGCAGACCGCGGGCGACCTGAAGATCAGCCCCGAGAAGCAGACCGGCGAGGCGGGCAAGCTCGTCGGCCCGTACCAGGTCACCACCAACGGCGAGATCACCGAGCTGCGGACCGACCTCCCCGAGGGCGTTGTGCTCACCGACGCCGAGGGCAACGAGATCCAGGCCGAGGACATCGAGAACGGCAGCGAGGTCTACGTCAAGGTCCCGGCCGACGCCGCCGCGGGCGAGGGCTCGTTCGGCCTCACCGCGGACTCCCCGCGCATCGAGATCGGCCGCCTGTTCGTCGGCGATGACTACGCCAACAACAAGGCGCAGTCGCTGATCGTCGCCGACTCCGAGACCGTGAAGCTGACCGCGCAGGGCCAGGCCGAGTGGCAGCCCGCCAAGACCGTCGCGCCGACCAAGACCGCGATCGCCCCGGCGAGCACCCCCGCCGCGGTGGCTCCCGCCGCGTCCGCCGCGGTCGCCCCGGCCGCCCAGGCCTCGACCGGCGACCTGCCGGACACCGGCGCGTCGATCCTGCTGCCCGGCCTGATCGGCCTGGTGCTCCTCGCCGGTGGCGCGGGCACCCTGCTCTACCTGCGGCGTCGCCGCTCGGCCTGACCTGAGCCGACAGATCCCCCTTCCGGCGGCGCCGGGAGGGGGATCTGCCTTTTCCGGGCTTGAGCCGGACCGGACGATGGGGATTACCGTCGTCGCCGTGAGCACCAGGGACGAGGTCGCCGCGCCGCACTGGCTGCGGCAACTGCTGCGGCAGAAGCCGGTCCCGATCCCGTGGAAACGGGTGGTCAGGGCGCCGATCGCGATCGCGGGGCCGATCGCGGTGGGGATGGCGGCGGGTCGCATCGACCTCGGTGTCCTGGTGTCGATCGGCGCGCTGTGCGTGACGTTCGCCGACTCCGACGGTCCATACCGGTACCGCGCACAGCGGACCGGCGGGGCGGCGGTCGCGGGAGCGGTTGGCTACCTCTGCGGGAACCTGGTCGGCGAGCACGGGGTGCTGGCCGCGTTGGTTCTCGTCCTGGTCGCCGGGGTGTCGGCGTTGGTGAGCGCGGCGGGCAGCAACGCATCGATGGCCGGGTTGCAGCTGCTGGTGTTCGCCGTGCTCGGGTCCGGTCAGGTCGCCGACCCGTGGCTGGCGTGGGTGTGCTTCGTCGTCGGGGCGGCGTTCGCGTGGGTGCTGTCGTCGGCGGCGTGGCCGGTGCGGGGCGCGGCGCTGGAGCGGGCGGCGGTGGCCGCGGTGTACGACCAGATCGCGGTCATGCTCGCCGCGTCCGGGACGTCAGCCGCGAGAGCCGCCAGACGCGACCTCACAGCCGCGCTCAACGCCGCTTACGACGCCCTGCTGGACGCGCGGTCACGGCTCGCGGGGCGCGATCGGTCTTACCGCAGACTGTTCGTGCTGCTTACCGAGACCACACCGGTCATAGAGGCGGCCGTGGCACTGGTCAACGCTCGGCGGAAAGCGCCGCAAGAGTTCGTTGACTACCTCGAAGACGCCGCCGACCGGATCAGGGCGCGGGCGCCGCTGCCCGAGCCGCCGAACCCACCCGCCGATGCCCGCGCCCTCGCGCTCCTGCACTCCGGCCTCCGCGCGGTCGCCGAGTTCCGGCGGGGTGAGCGGGACGTCGACGCCCGCCCCGCCGGGGAGCGCATGTCCGTGCGCGACCGGCTAAGAGGGTGGCGGGACACCTTCGGCGGCCGGACGTGGCCGCTCGCTCTGCGGCTCATGCTCTGCGTCGGCCT
Organism: Actinokineospora sp. NPDC051303; assembly: GCF_055586285.1. Taxonomy (NCBI): domain Bacteria; kingdom Bacillati; phylum Actinomycetota; class Actinomycetes; order Pseudonocardiales; family Pseudonocardiaceae; genus Actinokineospora; species Actinokineospora sp. NPDC051303. The sequence goes on along the minus strand of NZ_JBVJIN010000055.1, from coordinate 10,946 downwards.
CGCGGTCGCCGCAGGCCGCCTGCTGCCGTTGGAGCACTCGTTCTGGGTGGCCCTGACGGTCGCGATCGTGCTCAAGCCCGACTTCGGCTCGGTGTTCGGCCGGGCCGTGCTGCGCGGGCTGGGCACCGCGGCCGGGGTGCTGCTCGGCGCGGGCGTGCTCGCCGTCGACCCGCCCGGTTGGGGGCTGGTCCTGCTGGTCACCTGCGCCGCGGCGGCGCTGCCGGTCGGGCAGGTGCGCAACTACGGCATGTTCAGCACGTTCGTGACACCGCTGGTGATCGTGCAGCTCGACCTGGCCGACGCGGGCGACTGGAACCTGGTGACCGCGCGGCTGCTCGACACCGCGCTGGGGTGCGCCATCGTGCTCGTCTTCGGCTACCTGCTCTGGCCGGGCGGCAGGCGGCCCCGCGTCGGCGAAGACCTGGCCGACGCGCTCGACGTCATCGCCGAGTACCTGGAGCACGCCCTTTCCGGGCGATCCGAGGAACGGTCGTCCTTGCGCAGACAGGCCTACCGGGCGCTGTCGGACCTGCGGACCGCGTTCCAGCAGTCCTTGGTCGAGCCCTCCCCGGCAGGCCGCCAAGCCGCCGCGTGGTGGCCGGTGATCGTCGGCTTGGAACGGTTGACCGACGCGATCACCGGGGTGGCGGTAGCCATAGAACGCGGTGCGCCACGGGTCGAGACGCACGACGTCAAGGTTCTTGCTGCCGCTGTCCGCGAGGCGGCAAAAGCGGTAAGAGGCGAGCGTGCGCCCAAGCGCGGCACGCTGCCCGAAGACGAGCGGCTGGAGCGGGTCGTCGCCGAGTTGGTCGCGGTGCACGGCGTGCTGCGCGGCCCTGACCTGGGCGAACGGCGTCGCAGGCGGCGGGGGCGGGCGCGTGGCCGCGCGGGCTGAGTTAGGTTGGCCTCCGCGACGTTTAGGCATTGGGAACGGCGGCGCCGGTTGGGTACCCTTCGACGGGGTCCTCGCCCGGGCCTGTCAGAGTGCGAAGGAGCAGCCATGGGCATCGACTTCAACGAGCTGAAGAACAAGGCCGAGGGGCTGCTTGAGCAGCACGGGGACAAGATCGAGGCGGGCGTCGAGAAGGCGGGCGAGCTCGCCAAGGACAAGTTCGGCCACGACGCGCAGGTCGACAAGGTAGTCGACAAGATCCAGGACCTCATTCCCGGCGAGCACGGCGACCCCCAGGGCACCCAGGCGTGAGTTCCGCCGCCGTGCGCAAACCCACCGTCGTCACCTGGCAGGGCACGGAGCCGGTCACCCTGGAGTCGGTCCGGCTGCTGGTCGCCGACACCCGGCTGCGCGCCTCCGGGCGGCTCATCGCCGCGGCGAACAGCGGCACCGGGGCCGAGCCGTTCAGCGCGTCCTTCGAGGCCTCGGTCGACAAGGGCGAAGTGGCGGGCAGGCTGCTGCTGCGCACCACGACGGCGGAGCAGGAGCGGCAGATCTCGCTGAGCCGCACCGAGGACGGCGTCTGGCTGGTCGACTACGGCCACACCTCCGAGCGCGACGAGTTCGACGGCTCGGTCACCGTCGACGTGGCGGGCGCGGTCACCTTCAACACGCTGCCGATCCGCCGTCTGGGCTTGCACCGCACCCCGGGCGAGTTCGAGATCCCGGTCGTGTTCGTCTCGATGCCCGATCTCAAGGTCACCTTGGTGCGGCAGACCTACCGGACGGTCTCCATAGACGAGCGGCACTCGGTCATCGCCTTCACCCAGGGCGAGTTCAGCGCCGATCTGACGGTGGACGCGGACGGCATCGTGGTGGACTACCCGGGCGTGGCGCGCCGCGTCTAGGCACCGATCAGCAGCGGCGCGTAGGCGACGGCGAACGCGGTGCCCGGGTCTACACCGATCACCTTCACCTCGACGGTGTGCCTGCCCGCCGCGAGTCCGTTGGTCGCAAGAGCCAGCCGCCACGTGCCGCCGACACCCGGCCCGTCCACGACGGTCGGGATGCCCGCGACGCGCTGTCCATCGATGCGGATCTCGACGCCCGCCATGCCCGCGAGCCTGCCGTTCTGGCGTTGGCCTGCCAGACCGTCGGCGCTCACCGCCAGCACGACCCGGCCGCGGGGAACGTCGTTGCCCGCCGCGATGGGCTTGCCCGCGACGTCGAAGAAGGCCGCGCTGGGCCGGGCCAGTGCGGGTTTGACTCGGGGAAGCGGCGTCTCGATACCGGTGCCCGCGGCGGGCGACACCGCGCCCTCGGGAGCCGTCAGCTCTAGCGACGCGCTGACAACCCTGGTCGCGCCCGCCTCTCGGAGCACTGGTCCGCGCACGCGTACCGGCAGCGTCTTACCGTCAGACCCCAACACCAACGCCTCCGGCGGCAGGTCCGCCACGATCGGATAGCGCACACCTCGGGTGAACGGCTGGCCCGCCACCGCGGGCCGGGCCGGGTACTCCCGGCCACCCGCCTCGACCGTGAACGCGTCCAGCCCGGACGCCTGCGGGACCAGCGTGACCCGAAGCTGCCCGCCGGTCGCGCCCGCCACCCGCGTGCCCGCGCCGGACGTCGCCAGCGGGGTGTCCGGAGCGGCGACCACCCGGTCCGCGTCGATCCTCGGCGGCACGACCAGCACCGGCTGGGCAGTGGGCGCGCCGACGAAGCCGACCAGGTCGACGCCCGCGTGCAGTCCGCCGCCGCCGCCGACGAACCCGAGCAGCGTCGTCGCCTCCCGCCAGGCAGGCGTCACGTCGCCCCCGCCCACCGGCACGCCATCGCGCAGCACGCGCACACCGTCGGTGCGGAAAACGACCTCCCACCGCACGGAGAAGCCGATCTCCGCGCGTGGGACGGGCCGGACCGCGGCCGGGTAACCCAGCCGGGGCGTTCCCGGGGCCACCAGCACCTGCACCGACGCGTCTCGCCCGACGACGCGCACCCGCACGGACCCCGGCGGCAGCGACGGGTCGTCTTGCGCGAACCCCGGCTTACCGGGCGACGGTGAGCCGCTGGGAGAGCCGTCGATCAGGTCCGCGGGACCGGGCACGAAGTCCAGCGACAACTCCCCGTCGTGACCGGGATGGTCGGTCGAGACCACGACCCGACCGAGTTCGCCGTCCATCGGCGTCGCCCGCAGCCGCAGCGGGGCCCGCGAACGCAGGGCGACCGGCTCGGCGGCGCACTGTCCGCTGACGACCAGCCGGTCGCCGTCCTCGGCCGAGCCGCGGGTGGCGCGGGCGCAGTCGGTGGTGCTGGAAAACCGCCAGCCGACCGGATCGGGCACCACGCGGGAGACGAACCGGTCCTGGAACGACCACGGCAGGTCGTCCGGTGTCGGCGCCGGGACGGCGGTGACGGTCGCGGGCGCCGAGCGTTGGCCGTAAGAGTCGACTGACCGGATCTCGACGTTGTAGGGCGTGTTGTCCGCCAGCGCGTTCACCTGCGCCGCGGGCTCGGCCACGAGCCGGACGTGCTCCATGGTCTCGGAGCGGCCCCACTTGACCTCGTATCCCGCCACGGCGACACCCCCGGCTGGCGGCGCCCAGCGCAGTCCCAGCCGTTGCGCGCCGGGCAGCGCGGCAACCCGCTCGGGCGGCGCGGGCTTGGCGCCGGGACCGGGGATGACCACGTCCTCGCCCGCGTACTCGCGGACGGCCGTCTGCGGCGGCGGCGCGGGCCGGGGCGCGTGCTCGCCGGGCTCATCGGGGGTGCGCAGCACGACGATCGCCCCGCCGAGCGCCACCAGCCCCGCCGCGGTCGTCGCGATCCGGCGGAACCGGTGTGGCCGGGTGGGCGCCTGTTGGGGGACAGGGCGATCCACCGGATCAACGTAAGACGGATGAGACGCCCGTCACAGTGTTGTTGCCGACCCGAGACGTTGTTGCCGACCCGAGACCTCAGTCCGGCAGGACGGGCAGCGTCGCGACCGCGAGGTCGCCGTCGAAGCCCACGATCCGGCCACCCTGCGCGCCGATGAGTCGCAGCTCCTCCAGCGGGTCGCCCGCGGTGAGGTCGATCATCGCCTGCGCTTGACCGGCCGCCCGGTAAGCGTCGAGGGCGGCTCGGCCCGCGTGCCCGGTCCGGATCGTCGCGCTCAGCGCGCCGGTGGACGCCAGCGCCCCCCGGGCGGCGCCGAGCTTGCCCAGCGCGTCGTCCACGGCCTCCAGCAGAGCGGCCCGGTTTCCCTCGCACATGGCAAGCACCAGTTCCGGCCTGCTCGACGCGACCCTTGTGCCGTCGGTGAACGATCCGGCGGCCAACGACAGCGCCAACGGTCCGCCGTCAGCGCCGCACGCGGCCAAGACGGCGGCCAGCACGTGCGGCAGGTGCGAGATCCGGGCCACCGCGGCGTCGTGCTCCTGCGTGGTGGTGGGCACGACGCCCGCGCCGCAGTCGATCGCCAGTTCGGCCACCTCCCGCCAGGCGTCCAGCCCGGTGTCCTCGTCCGCGGTCACCACCCACGCGGCCCCGGTGAACAGCGTGGCCTCGCTTGCCGCCCACCCGGAAGCGGACTTACCGGCCATCGGGTGGCCGCCCGCGAACCGCGTCTCCGGCGCGAACCGGGCCACCCCTTCGGCCACCGGACCCTTCACACTCACCACGTCGGTAAGCAGGCAGCGCGGCGCGAGGTCGCCGATCTTGCGCAGCACGCCGTCGACCGAGGGCAGCGGCACCGCGATCACGACCACCGCGTCCTCCTTGCGGGCGCGCCGGAGGGCCTTGTCGAGGTCGAGCACGTCGAACCCGGCCGCGGTGACGGCGTCGGCGTCGGCGGTGGTCGCGCCCCACACCGTCCGGCCCGCCGCGGCGGACGCCCGCAGCACCGAACCCCCGATAAGCCCCAAGCCGATAACGCAAACCGCTCGCATGACGGCAGATAATGCCCTATCGATCACCCGATCAGCGCAGCGCGTCGAGGGCGAACGCGGCGTACGCGCTCACCCCGTGCGCCATCGCGGACTCGTCGAAGAGGACCCGGTTCGAGTGGTTGGGCGCCGCGTCCGCGGGCCTCATCCCGGGCGGGCACGCGCCGAGGAACGCCAGCGTGCCGGGCACCTGCCGCAGTACGTAAGAGAAGTCCTCCGCGCCCATGAGCGGGTTGGGCATGACCAGTGAGTGCTTCGCGCCGAGGACCGCGGCGGCGAGGTCTTGGACGCGGGCGGCGACGTCGGGGTCGTTGACCGTGACCGGGTAGCCCGGCTCCGGGATGAACTCGGCTGAGCAGCCGTGGGCGGCGGCGACGTGCTCGCACACCTTCGGCAGCTCGGCGAGCATCGTGGCGCGGGACGACTCCGACAGCGACCGCAGCGTGCCCTGCAACTCCGCGCTTTCCGGGATGACATTGGACGTGGTGCCCGCCGCTATCCGGGCGACGGTGACCACGGTCGGCTCGAACACGCTGATCCGGCGCGTGAGCACGGTCTGCACCGCGCCGACCATCGCCGCCGCGGCGGGCACCGGGTCGACGGCGTCGGCAGGCGTCGAGGCGTGCCCGCCCCGGCCGGTCACCCGCACGGTGAACGCGTCGGCGCTGGCCATGATCGGCCCGGGCCTGCACCGGATCATGCCGGTGGTCTCCTTGGAGGTGATGTGCAAGGCGAACGCGCTCTCCACCGGCTTACCGGCCGCCTCTAGGACGCCTTCATCGAGCATGTGCTTGGCGCCGTGGTAGCCCTCTTCGCCCGGTTGGAACATGAACACCACCGAGCCCGCGAGGTCTTCGCGCCTACCGGCGAGCAGTCTGGCGGCCGAGGCCAGCATCGCGACATGCGTGTCATGCCCGCAGGCGTGCATCGAGCCCGGGACCTCGGACGCGTAGGGCAGACCGGTGTCCTCTTGCAGCGGGAGCGCGTCCATGTCGCCGCGCAGCAGCACTGTCGGCCCCGGCCGGGCGCCCGTCAGCACCGCCACGACCGACCCGACAGCCGTCCCGGTGCGCACGCTCAGCCCGAGCCCGTCGAGCGCGCGGAGCACGGCGGCCTGCGTGTTCGGCACGGCGAGGCCCTGTTCCGGCTGCCGGTGCAGGCGCCTGCGCAGCGCGACCGTGCGGGGCTGGAGGGCCCGAGCGGCTTCGGTGAGACCGCTGAATCGGGGATCGCCCGAGAGCGCGGACGGGGCCGGAACGTGGGGCGTCATCTCTCGATGGTGTCATCGCCGACCGCTTCGGGGGACTGCTTCTTCCGGGTGACCCCCTGGCGGCATACGGTATGTGCATGTCGGAGCAGGAGCCGGTACCGGGCTTCGGAGTTGCGGTCGTCCGCGAGGACGGCAAATGGCGGTGCGATCCGATGGACAGCTCCGCGCTGCGGGAGCTCGACGCGGCGATCACCGAGCTGCGCAAGATCCGGTCCACCGGCGCGGTGTTCGGGTTGCTGGCCATCGATGACGAGTTCTTCCTGCTGCTGCGGCCGAGTCCGGGCGGGGTCTCGCTGCTGCTGTCCGACAGCGCGGCGGCCCTGGACTACGACATCGCGGCGGACGCGCTCGACCTGCTGCGGGTCGATCCGCCGGAGGACGACGACGAGGTGTGGCCGGAAGGCTCCCTCGACATCCTGGCCGATCTGGGGCTGCCCGCGCCCGAGATGCAGGTGATCATCGATGAGATCGACCTGTACCCGGACGAGCAGCTGCAGATGATCGCCCAGCGGCTCGGGTTCGAGGCCGAGTTCACCAAGCACCTCGACACCATCCTGCAATGATCAACTCCTCGGCGACGTGACCCGCGACGAAGACCTGGTCCGCGCCGCGCTCGCGGTGGCCCGCCGCGCCGAGGCGACCGGGGACATCCCGATCGGCGCGCTGGTCCTGGGGCCGGACGGCACGGAGTTGGCCGCCGCCTGCAACGCCCGCGAAGCGCTGGGCGACCCCACGGCGCACGCCGAGGTCTTGGCGCTGCGGGAGGCGGCTAAGAGGCACGGCGATGGCTGGCGTCTTACCGGCTGCACGTTGGTCGTGACTGTCGAGCCGTGCACCATGTGCGCGGGCGCGCTGGTCCTGGCCAGGGTCGACCGGGTCGTCTTCGGCGCCTGGGAGCCCAAGACCGGCGCGGCGGGCTCGCTGTGGGACGTGGTCCGCGACCGGCGGCTGACGCACCGCCCCGAAGTCGTCGGCGGCGTGCTGGAAGCCGAGTGCGCGGCCCTGCTGGCGGAGTTCTTCACCACCCATCGAATGTGATACCTGTCACATTCAGGTGGGTAGACTCGGGGCAGTGGACACCCCGCTCGTGAGGGATTGAGCCTCACGATGGGAGGAGTGCCCGATGAGTGTGTTCGACAAGGCCAAGGACAAGGCCGAGCAGATCGTCGGCCAGGCCAAGGAGAAGCTCGGTCAGCACACCGACAACCAAGACCTGGCGAACTCCGGCAAGGCCGACCAGCTTTCCGGCGAAGCCAAGGAGACCGGTCACGACCTCCGAGACAAGGCAGCGGGCGCGTTCCAAGACGCCAAGGACAAGCTTGACGGCAGGGGTTAAGCGAGTCCTCACGGGCCGCCGACGCGACCGGCCGGAGTGGCGGGGGGGGGGGGGGGGGGGGGGGGGGGGACGGCACCCCCCCCCCCCCCCCCCCCCCCCCCCCCCCCCCCGCTGCCCTTGCCGTGCCGAAAGCGGGGGGATTTAGCCCCAGCGGCTGGCGTTGGCGCTCTCGGTCTGCTCGTAGTTCTCACCGGACTGGCGGACCGCGGTGCCGATGGAGCCCAGAACCTGCTTGAGGTCCTCGTAGGCGGAATCCCACTCGCGCTGCTTGGCGTCCCACGCCTCGGCGGCCGCACCGGTGTAGCCGGCGCGCAGCGGGGCCAGGCGCGACTTGAGGTCGCCCAGCAGGGTCTCCAGCTGGGAGGAGGTGGAGGTGATCGACTGGGCGGCGTTGGCCACCTCAGCGAAATTGACCTTGATCATGTCGCCGGACATTGGGTTGCTCCCTGTGTGTGAAGGTCTGAATCAAGCGAAGAGAAAAGACTTGCGAACCGGAAGAGATCAGCCGCCGAGCACGTTGGTGATGTTGCTCAGCGAGGAGGACGCCTCTTCCTCCTGGCGGGCGTAGGCCTCGTTGCTGGCCTTGAGCTGCTCGGAGATACCCGCGAGGGCGTCGTGCAGCTTCGCGGCGTCGGCGTCGAAGCGCTCCATCAGCGTCGCGAAGGCGGTCGAGGCGGCGCCCTTCCAGTTGTCGCGGAGCGGTTCGAGGTTGCTGCGCAGCGAGCTCAGCGCGTTGCGGCCCTCTTCGTTGACGTTGTCGACGTCGACCGCGGCCTTGGCCATCTCTTCTGGCGTGATTCCGTAACCGGACATTGGGAGAACCCCCTAGTTAGTGGTTGGCGGTACGCGTTCTTCGTTCGTACGCCGCTTACGACGCAGACCCTGCCAGGTTTGGTTCCGCCTCGGTGCCGGTTGCGGGCAGGTAGTTGCTCCCGTTAACGCTCAACCGGGGAACCCGCAGGTCAGAGCCGGTTCAGCGGTTTCAAGACCGGCACGCGCGCTTCACAATGGCGAACCTGGTTCAGCCGCGGAACAGGATGCTGTGCTGGGAGAAGTCCTCGTCGTCATCGTCGGGGTCCACAGTGGTCCGCCGCGCAGACTTGGCGGGCTCATCCGGTTCGTCCGCAGGGAGTTCGTCTGCGGGGAACTCTTCAACGGGCAGGCCCTGGGAACGCCGCCACCGCGCTGCCGCCGCCCTGCGCTCGGCGTCGGTCGGCTCGCCGTCGCGCGCGTCGCCCGCGCGGACCTTGCCCGCCAGCTCCGCGGTCTCCCGCCGGAACCCCGCCGTCTGCTCACGGGCTTCCGCCGACGCGCGGCGGGCCCGAGTGACCGCCGCGGACAGCTCCGCCTTGAACCGGGCCACCGACTCGGCGAACCCCTGGTCGGATCCGGTCATCGCCACCTCCTGTGCCTCACACCGTGACGACCATCGAGCGCACCACCGTGTCGCACGCCCGCTGCACGCGGTCGCGGCCGTCCGGGGTGTGCTGGCACCCGACACTCACCTGGGCCACGCCCTGGAAGATCACGTACCAGTCGACGGTAGCGTCCTTGTCCGCCAACCGCTCCCGGTAGTACACGACATCCCGGCCCGCGAAGCTCCCGGAATCGGTGAACCCGGAGAACTCCTCGCCACCGGACTCAAAGTCGCGGCGCAGCTTGTCCACCGCGCGGGCGCGGTCGGTGTCGCTGTCGAAGCTGAGCCGCTTCTCCTCCACCAGCACCACGTCGTCGCCCTGCTCCGCGCCGGTCGGCTTGAGCTCGGTGCGGCGCAGGTTGGGGTTGCCGCCGGTCTGGCCCCACCCCTCGGGCAACGAGAACCGGTAGTCGTACTGCGCGATCACCCGCCCCGGGTCGGTCGGCTCCGCCCGGTTCAGCACGACGACGAGGGTGACCGCGACGGCAGCCGCGACGATCGCGACACCAGCGCCGACGAGCAGCGCTATCCGGCGGGCTCTGGCTGGTCGTGTGCCGGTGTCCGGCCTGCCTGGGGAGTGATCAGTCGACAAAGGACCGGAATGGTGGCCGAACGGCGACTGGGCGGCGGAACCGGGCCAGGGGGCGGGTTGGCCCGCAGTCGGATGGCGAGCCGTCGGATGGTGAGCGGTCGGGTGGTGAGCGGTCGGCAGCGGGGAGTGGGCCGCGAACCCGCCCACGCCGGGTGCTCCTGCTGCGCCGGTGTGGTCAGCCGCTCTGCTCGCCCCGGCGTGGCCGAGTGGGCGGCCTTGGGCTGGGTGATGGGGTGCCTGATTCAGCCCCGTGTGGGCGTTGCTCAGGACGCCCGTGTGGTCGGGTTCGACGGTGACCGCGCGGAGGGCGCCTCGGGCGACGACGGTTTCCGGTTGGTCGAGGGTCACCGGCACCACACCGGTCCGCTCGGCGACCAGGCGGGCCACCAGGGGGATGCGGCTGGAACCGCCGACCAGGAAGATGCCCGCGAGCTGGGTGGGGGTGAGCCCGGCCTCGCGGATGGTGGCGAGGGTGAGGTCGACGGTGCGGCCGATCACGTCGGCGATGAGGCGTTCCAGGTCGTCGCGGGTGAGGTGGGCGTCCGGGAACGGCGGCGGGAGGGGAACGTCGGTGTAGGTGTGCCGGGACAGGGTTTCCTTGGCTCCGCGAATGTCTTGGCGCAGCGCGCGCCTGCGTCTGCGGTTGGGGAGGTCGCGGCCTTCGACCAGGGCACGCCAGGCTTCCGGGTCGCCCGGGGCCACCATGGCGCCGACGTGCTCCATGAGCAGCTGGTCGATGTCGGCGCCGCCGAAGCTGGGGTCGCCTCTGGTGGCCAACACGGTGAACACCGGCCCCGGCTGGGTGCGCACGACACTGACGTCGACCGTGCCACCGCCGAGATCGAGCACGGCGAGAGTGCGGCCGTCCGCCCCGGGGAAACTCGCAGAGTGGAAGACAGCGGCGGCAACGGGTTCGGGCACCAGGGCGATCCTGGTCGCCAAGCCGGTGGCGGACTGGCGCAGAACCTGGGTGCGGGTGCCGCCCCAGTCGGCCGGGTGCGTCAAGACAAGCTGGTCGACGCGGGCTCCGGCTGCCACTCGCCTCGCTTCGGCCACCGCCCGGTCGAGGACCTTGCGGAACACCGACGCGACCGGGAGGACGGTGTCGCCGAGCAGGAGTTCGGACTCATCGATCCGGCGCTTGGGGTGCGGTTCATAGCGGGCTGGGTCGAGAGCCGCTTGACGGTCGGCTTCCTGACCGACGAAGACTGTTCCGTCTGGGGCCGCGTAGATCGCGGAGGAGAGCAGGGGATGTCCGTCCACGACGACGACTTGCGGCTCTCGGTTGTCGACGGAGAGGGCGATGCACGTGCTTGACGTGCCGAAGTCGACCGCCACTCGCAGTGTCATCGGCCTTGCCCCTGTTCGCTGGCCTCGGTTCTGTGGTCACTCTACGTGTTGTGGGGTGGCTGGCTCTCGTGGGTTGCTCGATGGGGTGGAGTGGTTTCTTTGGGGCCCCTACGAAGGAAGATCCCGTCGTGGGAAAGACGGGTGGGGAGCCTTCGGCCCCACG
>NZ_JBVJIN010000054.1:0-37275 GCF_055586285.1 Actinokineospora sp. NPDC051303 | reverse complement strand
GGACCCATCGCCAAACCACGACAAATCCTCATCGTCAACGAACTCCCCAAAACCCGCAGCGGCAAAATCATGCGCCGACTCCTCCGCGACGTCGCAGAAAACCGCGAAATCGGCGACACCACCACCCTCGCCGACACCACCGTCATGAACCTCATCACCGACGGGCTTAAAAACGCCCCAACCGAGGACTGAGGGCGCCGGTGGCCTGGATCGGAGTAAGGGTGCCCTGCATGGCGAGCAGCCGGGCGTGGGCACGGCGGCGCAGCAGTCTGGGGAACTCGGCGGGCGGGTGCGACCGGCCCGCCAACTCGGCCGCCGCCTGGTAGACGACCGACTCCACAATCGGCGGCGCGATGGCCGGATGCTCGTCACCGAGGACCGCCAGCACGGCGTCCACGATCGCGCGAAGTCCAGAGGCGGTGGTCAACCGATCGGCAGCAGGGTTGGACATTGACACATAATCTCCTGTCAATGTGGTGTTCCGGTTGCCGCAACGTAACAAACCCTCCGTCCTCTTCGGACTCATCACTACCCAACAGGGCCCAGTCGGGTGACGGTTCACCCGACTGGGCCCCACCCATCCCACGACCGGCTGAATCGATTCGCTCAAGTGGCGGCTAGCCCGGAAGGGGAGAGACCGTTAGGTATGACCACCCACTTGGAGCACACCAACCACGACCACACCCACAGCGACGACTGCGGCCACCTGGCCATCCAACACGGCGACCACGTCGACTACGCCCACGACGGCCACCTGCACCGCCCCCACAACGGCCACTACGACGAGTGCGAGCCCACCGAGCACACCCCCCACCCCGCCCACGACCACCAACACGGCGAGAACTGCGGCCACCCCGCCGTCCAACACGGCGACCACCTCGACTACCTCCACGACGGCCACCGCCACGCCCTCCACGGCGACCATTACGACGACCACTAGGCCGTGTGTCGACATCGCAGCCCGGGAGTGCGGAGGAGCGGCTACTTCTTCGCCGACTGTCGGCCCGCCGCGGGCGCGAAGCCGGGCTCGATGAGATCGAAGATTTCCGCCACCGCGGCCAGCGGGTTCTCAGCGCCCCGGGCCAGGGAGTAGGCGTCCAGGGTGAAGCGGGCGAGCGCACGACAGGCGGTGGCGGACGCGGGCGCCTCGGGGTCTGAGGCGATGGCGGAGACGAGGGCCTGCTCGTGCCGCGCCCGCATGTTGATGGCAGCGACGAGGACAGTCGCCTGGTAGCGGAACGAGCAGCGAACAAGACCCCCACAAAGCCGCACCTCACCCTGCCAGGTGCTCGATGGGGTAAACCAAGCAGTGAACCCGCCCCCCGACCAGGCCGCGCCTACGCCAGCCCAGTGCTCGATGGGGTGGAGTGGTTTCACTGGGGGTGAAGGAAGATCCCTAAACTCGCCGTGGTCGTGGGGCCGAAGGCTCCCCACCCGTCTTTCCCACGACGGGATCTTCCTTCGTAGGGGCCCCAAAGAAACCACTCCACCCCATCGAGCAACCCCAAGCGTCAAGCAGCAGCAGCCTCAGCAAACTGCGTCCGATACAGCTCCGTATACCGCCCCCCAGCCGCAAGCAGCTCCTCGTGCGTCCCCCGCTCCACAACCCGCCCCGCCTCAACCACCAAAATCAAATCCGCCGCCCGAACCGTCGACAGCCGGTGAGCGATCACCAACGCCGTCCGCCCAGCCAACGCCTCCCCCAGCGCCTCCTGAACCGCCGCCTCTGATGTCGAGTCCAAATGCGCCGTGGCCTCGTCCAGAATCACCACCCGCGGCCGCGCCAACAACAGCCGCGCGATAGTCAACCGCTGACGTTCGCCGCCGGACAACCGATAGCCGCGCTCACCGACAATGGTGTCCAGACCGTCCGGCAGCGAGCGCACCAAATCAGCCAGCCGGGCCCGGCGCAAAACATCCCACAGTTCATCTTCCGACGCGGAAGGTTGAGCGAGCAGCAGATTCGCGCGGATCGACTCGTGGAACAGGTGTCCGTCCTGGGTGACCATGCCGAGGGTGTCGCGGATCGAGTCGGCGGAAAGCTCGCGGACGTCGACACCGGACAACCGGATCGCGCCGGAGTCGACGTCGTAGAGCCGGGGGGCCAGTTGCGCGATGGTCGACTTGCCCGCTCCCGACGATCCGACCAGCGCCACCATCTGGCCGGGTTCCGCGCGGAAGGACACCTCGTGCAGCACCTCGACGCCGCCCCGGGTGTCGAGGACCGCGACCTCCTCCAGCGACGCCAGCGACACCTTGTCCGCCGACGGGTACGCGAACCGCACCTTGTCGAACTCCACCGACACCGGGCCGTCGGGGACGGGACGCGCGTCGGGGGCGTCGGTGATCAGCGGGCGCAGGTTCAGGATCTCGAAGACGCGCTCGAAGCTGACCAACGCGGTCATCACCTCTACCCGGGCGCTGGCGAGCGCGGTGAGGGGCGCGTAGAGGCGGGTGAGCAGCAGGGCGAGGGACACCACCGCGCCGGGGTCGAGGCTGCCGGTGATCGCGAAGTAGCCGCCGAGGCCGTAGACCAGGGCGAGGGCTAGCGCGGAGACCAGGGTCAGCGCGGTCACGAACACCCACTGCACCATGGCGGTCCGCACGCCGATGTCGCGGACGCGGGACGCGCGGGCGCGGAACTCGCGGGACTCGTCCGCGGGGCGGCCGAACAGTTTGACCAGGGTGGCGCCGGGCGCGGAGAAGCGCTCGGTCATCTGGGTGCTCATCGCCGCGTCGTGGTCGGCGGCTTCGCGTTCCATCCTGGCCAACCGGTTGCCCATCCGGCGGGCTGGGAGCACGAAGACCGGCAGCAGCACCAGCGCCAGCAGCGTGATCTGCCAGGAGATGCCGACCATGACCACCAGCGTCAACGCCAGGGTGACCAGGTTGCCGACCACTCCGGAAAGAGTGTCGCTGAACGCGCGCTGCGCCCCGATGACATCGTTATTGAGTCTGCTTACCAGCGCGCCGGTTCGCGTGCGCGTGAAGAACGCGATCGGCATCCGCTGGACGTGGTCGAACACCCGGGTGCGCAGGTCGAGGATCAGGCCCTCGCCGATGCTCGCCGAGAGCCACCGTCCAACTAGGCCCAGCCCGGCCTCCAGCACGGCCACGACCGCGATCACACCCGCGAGGACGATCACGACACTGGGCGCGCTGCGGTTGACGATCGCGTCCACCACGCGTCCGGCAAGCACCGGGGTGGCCACGGCCAGCGCGGACAGCACGACACTCAGGATCAGGAACCGGACCAGCATGGCCTTGTGCGGGCGGGCGAACTCCCAGATCCGGCTGAGGGTGGCGCGGGAGAACGCCCGCCGGTCCTCGTGGGCGTGCATGGAACTGTAGAGCGAATGCCACGCCGTCATCTGCATGTCCACCCTGGAACCTCCGTGCTGTAGCGGTGTCCGGACCACGGTAGGACTTCCACCATTGTGGAGGTCAAGGCATCGCGAACCGAAACTGTCGGACCCTCCCCCTACACTCCGACCCGTGATCAAACCTCTCCGTGACTTCGGCGTCGGCTGCGGCCTGCTGCTGCGCGGGTTCCGGCTCGTCTTGGGCGACCGCGGCCTGCTGGCGCGCGGCGCGCTGCCCGCGCTGGTGACCAGCGTGGTGCTGTTCGCCGCGCTGACCACGCTCGCGCTCACCGCGGACGATGTGGTCACCTGGGCCACCCCGTTCGCCGACGACTGGTCGCCGACCTGGCAGAACCTGCTGCGGATCGCGCTCGGGGTCTCGGTGGTCGTCGGCGCGGTCGCGGTGTCGATGGTGCTGTTCACCGCGCTGACTTTGATCATCGGCGGGCCGTTCTACGAGAGCATCGCGGAGGAAGTGGAGGACAAGGTTCTCGGCGGCGTCCCCCAGGCGCGGCAGGTCGGGTGGGGCCGGGCGGCGTGGATCGGTTTACGGGACGCGCTGGCACTGGTGCTGCTCGCGGTGGCGTGGGCGATTCCGCTGTTCCTGGCAGGCTTCATCCCCGTGGCGGGCCAGACAGTGGTCCCCGTGCTGGCCGTATGCGTCGGCGCCTGGCTCCTGGCGATCGAGATGACGGCGATCCCGTTCGTCCGCCGCGGCAAGGGCATCGGCGAGCGGCGGAGGACGCTGCGGCGGAACCGGTCGATGACCTTAGGGTTCGCGGTCCCGGTCTACCTCTTATGCCTGATCCCGTTGGCGGCACTCGTCGTCTTCCCCGCGGCCATGGCGGGCGGAACCCTGCTCGCACACCGATTAATCCCGGCGGAGGCGCGCTGAACGGCGGCCATGTCCGACTCCATCGGCGGCCCTGGTCGTCCTCCCGGCGCCGATGGCCGCGCACCGACGGCCAAGACCAGAGGCGCACTGAACGGCGGCTGCCTCTGACCCATCGACGGCATCGATGGCCTTCCCGGCGGTGACGGCGGTCCGCACCCTTGTCCGCACCGGTCGATCCGCACCGGGAGTCCGCCGCGCCTGATGCCGGTGGCGACGTGGGTTGGCTGTGCGGCGGCGAGGGCGGGTGGTGCTGCTCGCCCACCGCCCTGGAGGCAAGCCGAAGGGCGGTCTTGGCGTCCCGTTGGCCCAGTGTTCTTCAGGCGGCGGTGAACGGGCACTGTGCTTGGGGGGCGGTTGATGCCACCGGGGCAGGCTGAACGGCGGTGTTGTGGTGATCACCGGGCTGGTTCACTCGGGGCACGGCGACCTCAGGAGGCGACATGACCAGCCCCACCCTGCGAGCGATCACCGACCGTGCGGCGGCCTATGGCGCGGCGTGGAACGCGCACGACATTGACGCGATTCTCGAATTGCAGTCCTCGGACATGGTTTTCCACCTGCATGTCGAGGGGTTCGCGGAGGTGCGGGGGGCCGACGCGCTGCGGGAGTTGTTCGGGTTCTTCTTCGCCGCTTTGCCCGACTACCACGCTGATCTTCGCCGGGCGCACCTTCGGGACAGCCTGGTCATCCTGGAGTACGACATCACCGCGACGCTGGCGCAGCCGTTTCCGGTGGGCGCGGAGGTGGGTGTGCCCACCGGGGAGCCGATGCGGGTCGCGGCGGTCGACGTGCTGCATTGCCCTGATGGCGGTCTGTTCACCCGGAAAGACACCTACGTCGACGGGTTCGCCCTGCGGCGTGGGCTCGGCCTGTAGCCGCACCGTTCCGAGCCGAGTCCGGTCGGATGCGCGTCCGCGCCAGTGGGCTTGGGCGAGGGGGCAGGGTGGGGCTGGTGTTTCCGGTGGCGGCATCGGAGGCACGGTGGGGGCGGGAGGCGCCTGGCGGCTCCGGAGGCACGGTGACGAGCGAAGGCACTGTCCGCAGGTAGGCGGCTCCGGCTCCGGCTCCGGCTCCGGAGCGACGGTGAACAGCGAACGCACCGCCCACAAGGCAGGCGACTTCGCAACCACGGCGAACAGCAAAGGCCCTGCCTGCAAGGCAGACGGCTCCGCAGCCACGGCAACAGCGAACGCACCGCCTACAAGGCGGGCGACTCCGCAACCACGGCGAACAGCGAAGGCGCTGTCCGTGGGGGCGGCTGCGGCTCCGCCGCTGGTGGGGGTGGTGGCGGAACCGGACTTCGCTGCGGTGATGTCGGCTGGGTTTGGTGGAGGTGTCGCCGCCGGGCGCAGGTGGTTGTGGGGGTTGGCGATGGCCAAGGGAAACAGCGGGCGGGACGTGGGGCTCGACTGCGGGGCACAGGGCGGGCGGGGTCCGCAGGCTCTATGTCGGGAGTGGTGGGTGGTAATGGCGCGAAACCGCTGGAAACCAGGTGGTGGTTACCGTGGTGCGACGCCCGGAAATTGAGAAAGGGTCAGGGTTTGCGGGCCACGCCGCCCAGGGCTGTCCAGTGGACTGGGCGTAGGGGGGCCATTCGGGGGCCGTCCGGCCACCATTCGTGGAGGTGGACCAAGCCAGGGGGGACCATTTCCAGGCCGTCGAAATAGCTTTCCACGGTGGCGAGTTCTCGGTGGACCAAGGCTACCTTGGTGCCTGCGAAAGCCGCCTCCAAATCGCGGACCAAAGCGCTGCGTTCGCCGCCGTCGGCGGGGTCCAGTTGGTGGCTGAGCATCAGGTACGAGCCCGAGGGAACGGCGTCGAGCCAGCCGCGGACGGTGGCGAGGGCCTGGGCGTCGTCTAGGACGTGGTGGATGATTCCGGTCATCATCACCGTGACCGGGCGGGTGAAGTCGATGCGCCTGCTGATCTCCGGGTCCGCC
This sequence comes from Actinokineospora sp. NPDC051303, assembly GCF_055586285.1. Lineage (NCBI taxonomy): Bacteria > Bacillati > Actinomycetota > Actinomycetes > Pseudonocardiales > Pseudonocardiaceae > Actinokineospora > Actinokineospora sp. NPDC051303. The sequence continues at coordinate 31,078 of NZ_JBVJIN010000054.1, read as the reverse complement.
ACCGCGCGGGCGGGGTCGGTGAAATCGATGTCGACTATGTGGGTCTGGTCGTTCTCCTCCAGCACGGCGCGGCCGTGGGCCAGGACCACCGGGTCGGTGTCGACGTAGACGACCTTGGCGGTGGGGCGGTGGCGCTGGACGATCTGGTGAGTGTTGTCGTTGGTGGGCAGGCCGGAGCCCAAGTCGAGGAACTGGTCCATGTGGCGCTGGACGGCCAGCATCCGCAGCACCCGGCCGACCCACGCCCGGTGGTCCTTGACCAACTGCTTGATCCCAGGGGCGAACCGCTCCACGCGCTCGACCACTTCCCGGTCCGCCGGGTAGTTGTCCCGGCCGTCGAGGAAAGCGTCGATCAGGCGTGCCTGATTGGGAGTGTCGAAGTCGAGCGCAGTCACCTGGGGGACCTCATCCCAGCAGGACCGGTCGGCACGGTGCATGCGCGGCTCCACAAACGACGGATGGCGACGGACAGTGAACAGAGTAGGACATGGGGTGGCCTCGCTGTACAGGCCCCGCCGCAAGGCGTACCCGGACGGCGCTAAGGCAGGAGCCCGCCGAGTTCACCCAGTTCGGGGACGGTTGGCGGGTTTGCGCCAGGTCTCGAACAGGTGATCGCGGCGACCGCGTTCGCGAAGCCCAGCGCGGCCTCCAACGCCTCCACACCGAGGTCGCGCGGGAAATCGCCGGCGAGCACGCCCGCGCGGGAAAGCCAGCACAGCAAACCGGCGGTGAACGCGTCACCCGCCCCGACCGTGTCCACGACCGCCACCGGCGGACCGGGGCGGGTCGCGACCGCGGCGGCGGTGACGGCATGCGCGCCGTGTGCACCGAGAGTGACGACGACGAGATCCGGGCCGAGGTCCAGCCACGCGGCGGCGCGCTCGGCGGGCGCGTCGCCCGGATAGAGCCAGGCCAGGTCCTCTTCGCTCACTTTCACCACGTGCGCCAAGCCGACCTGCCGCTCGATCCGCTCGCGTTCCCGCTCGACCGGGCCCGCCAGCGACGGCCGGACATTCGGGTCGAACGAGACCGCCAGACCGGCCGCGCGGGCCTCCACCATGGCCGCTTCGACCACGGCGGCGCCGGGCGCGAGCGCTGTGGCCAGCGACCCCGTGTGCAGGCAACGGGCGCCGGTCAGGGCGGGGGCCGCGCGGATGTCCCAGGCGATCCGGAAGTCGTAGCGGGCGACGCCGTGCTCGTCGGTGGCGGCGAAGGCGACGCTGGTGTCGGCGGTGTCCGAGGGCAGGTCGCGCACCTCGACGCCGGACGCGGCCAGGTGGTCGCGGATCATCCGCCCGAACAGGTCATCACCCAGACGGGTGCCCAGGACGGCGGGCAGGCCAAGCCGGGCGAGGCCGAGCGCCACATTGGCGGGGCTACCGCCGGGATGGGCGGTGAACACCCGGCCGTCGTCACCGCCCGCGATGAGATCGGTGAGGGCCTCGCCGACAACCATGATCATCCGACGCTCCCCGGCCGCCCGTCAGTCCCGAGCCAGCCTGCCACAGCGCGGCGCGGGAACCACAACACCCGAGCGACACCGACACCCGCTCGACACCTACTCGTTGGAAACCTAGCAGCGGGAAACCGGGCGACCAGGCAACTCGGCAACACGCCGAACCACAGCCACGCCGACGCTCCGGCCGACGATGGCAGCGGCCGCGATTGACCGCCTTGGCCACCGCGCGCGCTCCCCCGCGCCGAACCGCACGGGCGCGAGCAACCCCAAACCACGAGGTCACACCACAAGTCCCAGCCCTACTCGCCCCGCGGCCGAACCGCGCCCACGGGAGATCAGCCAGGGAACGGGAGAGGAAGCTGAGCCGCGCCATCCGCATTGGACGCCGCCGCTCTCGCCGAAACCGCGGACAAGCAGTGCCCGCGGTTCACCAGCTTGGCCACCGCACGCACTCCCCCGCACCGAACCCACCACGACACTTCAGCCACGCACGCTTGACAAGCAGCCGGACGCGGCCAGGTAGGTCAGGGGAACGGGAGGGGGAGCTGGGCCGCGCCGTCCGCGTTGGCCGCTGCCGCTCTGGCTGAGGCTGAGGACAGGCAGTGCGCGCAGTTCACGGGCTCGGCGACCGCGTGCAGTTCGCCCGCGCCCGCGCCGGACCAGCCCTGGCCGCAGGCGGGGGCGGGGAGGGAGAGGCCCGCGACCCATGGGGTCATGCGGACGGCGTGGACTACTGGGGAGCGGCGGACGCGGAGGTTGCGGTCGGTGAAGCGGGTTGACTCCTGGCGGGACACCGAGGTCAAACCGGTCAGCAACGGGTCCTGGGGCACGTTCATCAGGATGCCCTATGCCTCCGACAACCGGGAGCGTGAAACGGGTTCGCCGGGATGGGGAAAGGGAAAACCGAATGCCGCCGCGTCACATCTGTTCGGGTTCGGGCTCGTCGGGGAGTTGCCAGGCGTGCATGGTGATTTCCATGAGGAAGCGCTGCTCGGGGTCGTTGAGGCGGTCGCCGAGGAGTTCTTCTATCTGGTTCATGCGGTAGCGGACCGTTTGGGGGTGGACGGCCAGGCGGGAGGCGGTCTCGTTGATGTCGCCGCGGGTGTGGAGCCAGGTGCGGAGGGTGCCCGCCACGCGGTCGCGTTGCTTGTCGGTCAGGCCGGCGAACGCCTCGCGGATGGGCTGGGCTACGTGGGAGACCAGGGACTCGTCGGCGAACATCAGGAGGGTGGAGAGGTTGCGGGCGCAGTGGGTGACGGCCACCTCCGGCAGGACGCCGCGGTGGACCAAGGACAGCGCCTGGCGGGCCAGCTTCTGCGAGCGGTGCGCGTCGGTGAGGGGCACGGTCGGGCCGACGGCGGCCAGCCTGCCGTCGAGTTCCGCCTCCAGGGCGGGAACCTGGTTGGCCGGGTCGGGCAGGACCAGGCACGGGTCGCCGCTCTCCAAGTCGATCAGGACGTCCTTGCCCAGCGACGGGACCGGCAGGTGGTGCTGGTCGGCGCGGTACTCCAAGACGACCACGGCGATCTCGGCGGGCAGCGGCCAGTCGGCCGCGGCGGCCAAGTCGGCCAGGGACTGGCTGGTGGCGGGCGGGTCGGAGAGGATCAGCTTGAGCAACTGCCTGCGGCGGCGCTCATAAGAGCCGGTGGCCTGCGCCTGGGCCTCGGTGTAGCCGGAGACGGCGACCACGCACATGTCGTCCACATAGGCGAAGATCGCCTCGGCGACGGTCAGCAGGGTGTCGGCGGGGATGCCCAGCTCCTGGCCCGCCTGGCTGACGTGCCGCCACACCGCGCGGGCGCCGACGCGGACGGCGGTCTGCAGCGCGTCCATGGTGCGGCCCTCGGCGAACTCGACGCGGCCCGCGTAGCGGAACATGGCGAGCCAGTCCTCGCGCGGCGCGGACGGGTCGGCGATGAACTCGAAACACTGCATGATGGCGGCCTGCACGCTGCCGACCAGCACCTCGCGGAACTTGCCCTCCAGCGGCTGCCGGTACGCCGGGACCGCCTCCTGGATCGCCTCCACAGCGTCCTGGACCAGCGTCCCGGCCAGCGGGCGCACCCGCTCGGCCAGTTCGGGCACGACCGAGGCCCAGATGGGCAGCGCCGTGACCCCCGGGGTCGGCAGCGGCGCGTCGTGACCGCCGTCGCGCGCCGGGCCACCCAGGTGTGTCACCGCCATCTCGACCTCCATCCGCCCGTAACGGCACTCCCCGCTGGCACGGCGCGAATTGTGCTCCCCGAAACAGTAAAGACCCTGGTCGCGGACTGTCAATCAGCGCCGACACCCGCCCGCAAACCCGAGATATTTTCCCAACTCGACGGCGGCCCGGCGCGACATCTTGTCGAATGACCTCAAGGCCGCCGCCGGAACCTGTTCGGAAACGCACAATTCCGGACGACCCAGGTAAAGACCGGGCGGTCGTTATATGATCGTGGAAAAGCAGAGGGAAAGGTCGGCCCATGGGCATTTCGACGCGCGAAGCGACCCTGCACGGTCGCCGGGTCGGCTTCCTGCACTACACCCCGGCCGACCCGGGCGCGGACACCGACCCGGTGGTGCTGTTGCACGGGCTCGCGGGCACCAACGCCACGTGGCAGCCGTTCCTGGCCGAGCTGGAACGGCGGGGCGCGGACCGCGAGGTCATCGCCATCGACCTGCCTGGACACGGCCGCTCCGAGCCGCCCAACGGCGACTACTCGATCGGCTCTTACGCCAACACCGTGCGCGACCTGGTCGTCCTGCTGGGACACAAGCACACCACGCTCGTGGGGCACTCGCTCGGCGGCGGGGTCGCGCTCCAGTTCTCTTACCAGTTCCCGCACATGTGCGGGCGGCTCGTGCTGGTCGACAGCGGCGGCCTCGGCCCGGAGGTCACCGCGGCGATCCGGGCGGCCAACCTGCCGGGGACCTCGCTGGCGCTGCCGCTGATCGCGAACCGGGCGACGGTCTCGGTGGCGCGGGCGCTGGCGGGCCTGACCAGGAACAAGCGCGTGGAGGCGCTGGAGGTCGTGGCGCACTTCGCGACGCTGGCCGACCGGGCGGCGCGGGAGTCGTTCGTGCGGACGGTGCGGGCGTCGGTGGGGCTGCTGCGCCAGCGCGCCAGCGCCAGCGACCGGCTGTATCTGGCCGAAGAGGTGCCCTCGCTGCTGGTGTGGGGCAGCCGCGACCGGATCATCCCGGTCAAGCACGGCAAGGACGCGGCCGAGTCGATCCCGGGGGCGAAGCTCGTGGTGCTCGACGGGGTGGGCCACTTCCCGCACGTGGCGCGGCCGGACTGGTTCGCCGACGTGCTGTGGGACTTCCTGGACACGACCGAGGGCGCCCGGATCGACATCGACCGGCTCGCCGAGCGGCTGACCGTCGCGTAAGGAGGGTTCGTCGCCACGCGTGACGAGGCGGTCACCCGAGCGGCGTCGCCGGAACGGCGTTCACCGGAAAGCGACAGCCATCCGTCGCAAAAGGACGATTCGTCGCCGTGACGAGGCGGTCACCCGAGCGGCGTCGCCGGAACAGCGTTCGGGAAAGCGACAGCCGTCTGTCGCATGAGGACACTTAGGGCGTGGCGCAGCGGCGGAGAGCCAGTTCGGCGAGGATGGCGGCGCCGTCTGGCAGGACGGCGTCGTCGAAGACGGCCAAGGGTGAGTGGTTGTCGGTTGTGCCGTCGCCCGCGCCGAGCAGGATGAAAGCGCCGGGGACTTCGCGCAGGACGCGGGAGAAGTCTTCGCCGCCGGGGAGTGGGTCGGGGAGTTCCTGGTAGCGGTGTTCGCCCAGGACGTCGGTGACGGTGGTGGCGACGAAAGCTGTTTCGGCGGGGTCGTTGACCGTCATGGGGTATCCGTCGAGGTAGGTCACCTCGGCGCGGAGGCCGTGGGCTGCCGGGAGGCTGTTGGCCAGGGTGAGGACGGCGTCTTTGACGCGCGCCTTGGCTTCCGGGGAGAACGTGCGCAGGGTCGCCTCGAAGCGGGCCGTGTCGGGGATGACGTTGCGCCGGGTCCCCGCGTGGAACGAGCCCACGGTCAGGACCACGGGGTCGAAGACGTCGGACTGGCGGGTCACCAGGGTTTGCAGGGCGGTGACGAGTTCGCAGGCCACGGGGATCGGGTCTTGGGCGCGGTGCGGGCGGGCGCCGTGACCGCCCGCGCCGACCACGGTGACGTCGATCCCGTCCGACGCGGCCATGGTCGTGCCCGCGCGGGCGGCGAACACGCCGTGCGGGGCGGCTGCGGTGAACACGTGCAGCGCGTACGCGGCGGCCGGGCGGCGGCCCGCCGCGTCTAGCACGCCCTCGGCGATCATGGCCGCGGCGCCGTCCCAGCCCTCTTCGCCGGGCTGGAACATGAAGACGACGTCACCGGCCAGGGTGTCGCGCCGGGCGGCGAGCAGGCGGGCGGCGCCGACGAGCATGGCGGTGTGCAGGTCGTGGCCGCAGGCGTGCATCGCGCCGTCCACTTGGGACGCGTACGGGAGGCCGGTGCGCTCGGTGATGGGCAGGGCGTCCATGTCGCCGCGCAGCAGCACCACCGGCCCGGGTCGGCCGCCGCGCAGGACGGCGGTCACCGACGTCAGCGCCTCGCCGGTGGTGATCTCCAGGGGCAGGCCGTCGAGGGCGGCGAGGACTTTCTCCTGGGTGCGCGGCAGGTCGAGGCCGATCTCCGGTTCGGCGTGCAGCCGCCTGCGCAGGCGGACCAGGTCGTCGGCGAGCGCGGCGGCGTCGGCGCGCACTGACCCGGCGGTCACAGCCCGCGCACGAACGCCGCCCACCGCTCGGCCCCGAACACCAGGACCGCTTCCGTGCCGCCCTGCTTGCTGTCGCGCGTCACGACTTGGTGTTCGCCAAGGTAAGCGACCTCGACGCACTCGCCGTTGCCACTGCTGCGCGAACTCTTCCGCCAGACCGCACGGGACACATCGACACTCTTCATCAGAGCCTCCGTTGTTCGGCCACTTCCGGTGATGATCCCCGGCGGGGCGCGGCGGCGCCAGTGACCGAACGGGTGCGGATGCAGAAGCCCGTCTCCTCGCGCGTGGGAGACGGGCTTCACGCATCTTCTCGGTGGGGAGCCTGGTTACCGATTCACACCGCGCACGAAGGCGCCCCACTGCTGAGCACCGAAGAACAGCACGGCTTCCGTGCCGCCCAGCTTGCTGTCACGCGTCACCACCTGGTTCTCGCCAAGGTAAGCGACCTCGACGCACTGACCGTTGGCGCTGCTCCGCGAACTCTTCCGCCAAGCCACGCGTGACAGATCGACATTGCTCATTGTTATCTATCCGCCCTTCACTTTGTATCCGTCGGATATCTTCGCCATCAGTGATGCCGAATCATTGGGGCTCAAGGCCACGGCAGCCAAGTGGTCAAACATGGAGCGGTAGCGACGCACTTCCGCGTCGGACTCCAAGAAGAGATCACCGGCCATGCTGTCGATGTAGATGAGATCGCTATCCATCGGATCGGCAAAGTCCATGAGAGCGAACTCCCCCGGCATCCCAGGGTGGGCACCGGCCTCAAACGGGATCACCTGGAACGTGACGTTCGGGGCTTTCACCGCCCTGGCCAGGTGTTCGAGCTGGGCGCGCATCACCGCCGGACCACCGACCACCCGACGCAAGGCCGCTTCATCGAGGATGGCCCAGAGCTTGATCGGTGAGTCCTTGGTCAAAACGACTTGGCGTTCCATGCGGGCCTTGACGCGGTCTTCGACCTCAGTGTCGGTGGCGGCCGGAAGCATTCCGGTGATCACCGCGCGGACGTAGTCCTCGGTCTGGAGCAGGCCGGGGATGAACAGCGACTCGTAGTTGCGGACGCTGGCCGCCTCGCTCTCGAAGCTGATGTAGGCGGTGTACTCCTCGGGCAGATCCGAGTGGTAGGGGCGCAGCCAGCCCTGCTGGCCCGCCTCGCGGCAGAGCGTGACCAGGTACTCCCGCTGGTCGGCGTCCACCTCGTAGAGGTTGAGCATCGCCGCCAGGGTGCGCATCTGGGGACGGGCCTTGGCGGTCTCGACGCGGTAGAGGGTCGCGTTGTTGATGCCGGTCTTGTCGCTGACCTCTTCCCGGCTCAGGTCCGCCTCGTTGCGAAGACGGCGCAGTTCGGACGCCAACCGACGCAGCCGGACGGTAGGCGTCTGCTTCTTCTGTGCCACGGTGTCGATCCTTCCTCACTCCTCAAGTCGGAGCCACGCAAGTGTGGCCGCGATCCACGCGCAACCCAAACCGGTGACAGATGCAGTCCCATCTTATGCAAGGGTTGCGTTTGGTGTCTGACGGATGCATCCTTGCCGAAGGTACCGGTAGTTGTCGAGTGACTGCTCCCCGTGACCAGTGGAATGACCCGATCGAGCACATCGAGACCATCGAGCACATGCGGAGGAGGGCGGGGCCGTGACCGACGCGCGCAACCCTGTCGACGTCGAGTTCTGGCTTCGCGAGCTTCGCAGACGGCGGTGGGCGATCCACGCCCTCCCCGGCCACGACGGCTTCGGCGCGGTGCTGACCTGGCCCACGGTGTGCGACGTGGCGATCGTGTGGGGGCCGGGGGCGGGCATCGCCTACCGCACCCCGCGCGAGGACGGGGGCGACGAGTTCGCGCCCACACACGTGATCGCCGACTACACCGGTCCGGCGGTGTGGGTGCTGCGGTGGGTCATGACGCTCACCCCGCCCGGGTCGGGCCTGCCCCGGCTGCGGGCGGTCCCGGCCGACTTCGTGCTGCCGAAAAGCTTCCCCCGGCCACCGGACGGCGCCCGGTGAGCCGCCGCGCGAACACCCAGCGGCCCCAGTTCGGCGCCACCGAGCAGGTGACGCCGTTCTGCGCGACGGCGACCGACCAGGACGGCGACACCTGGTACCTGTGCGCGTTCCGGCCCTGCGGATTCGGGGTGGCCGCCGCGACCATCGACCCGGTGGCCGCGGTGAAGGTGCACTACCGGATCACCCACGTCGCCATCAACCATCTGATCTGACTTGCCGACAGGAACACCATTGAGCATCGAACCCAGCCTCCGCGTCCGGACCCTGGCCCACACCCTGCGCGAACTACGCCAGAAAGCCGGGCTCACCCAAGAGGAAGTCGCCGCCCGGCTGAACTTCAACAACCGCAAGATCAGCAGGCTGGAGACCTTCCAGGTGCCCAGCCACCACGAACTGTTGGCCATGCTCGACCTCTACGGAATCCCGGTCAACGAATGGGAACCGTTCGTCGCGCTGCGGGAAGAGGCGAAGTCGCCCGGCTGGTGGCGCAAATTCGGGCTGGACGACCGCGGGTACGTGCCGCTGGAAGCACAGGCCACCCGGGTCCGGTCCTACCAACTCGGCGCGCTACACGGACTCGTGCAAATCCCCGACCACACCCGGGCGATGGGCCAAAGCACCGTCACCGTCCTGGTCAACCAACGGCGGCAACAGCGCCTCACCGAGGACCCGCCGCTGCGCCTGCACCTGATCACCGACCACGGCACGCTGACCCGGAACCGGCCGCACATGGTCGTGCAACTGCGGCACATCGCCGCGCTCGCCGACCTCGACAACGTCACCATCCAGGTCATTCCCCCGGGCCCCCAACCCCCGATCGCCCTCATCGGCTCCTTCACCATCCTCGACCTCCCCCACCCCCACGACCCCGAAATCGCCTGCGTCGAACACATCGCGGGCGCGACCCGCCTGCACCGCCCCGCCGAAGTCACCGCCTGCAAAGCCGCCTTCGACACCTTGGCCGAAGCCGCCCTCCCCCACGACGACTCCATCGCCCTCATCCACGACATCGCCGACAGGCTGTGACCGCACCGGGCGCCTCGGACGCGCCCGGAGAAAGGGAAAACGCCGGGAATGGTGGTCACACCGGGTCGGTTCAGCGACCCGAAGGTCGCGGTTTCAGACTCGATCCAGCGACTTCGCGGGCCGCGGGCCGACCCGGGATCGACCACGGTTCGTCAACATTCCCCTTCGGTCAGCCCCACGGGGCGCACCCCACTGGTGCCCCTGTGGGGAAAAGTTCGCAACACAGTGAGCGGAACCGCGTCATGTCACCGCTCCGCGAGCTCTCCCCCGCCATCCGAGTCAGAAAGGGGCCATCCTTCCCGAAGGGGTGCATCCGCTGTTCCAGCGCCAGTGCCTGCCCCACGATGGGGGCCGCGGCGCTCGATCACACCTCTCACAGGAAGCGAGATCCACATGACGGGAACCCAGTACACCCTCCGGGTTGTAAACGATTCCACCAACTTGTTCGACATGTGCGTGTTCCAGCAGGACCCCGACATCGGCAATCCCGACGTGATGTCGCTAGCGTGGTTCTCCAAACCGGCTCACCCGAGCACCATCCAGACGTTCAGGTGGACCGTCGACTACTCGTTCATCTGGTCTGAGACCGGGGAGCTGAAGCCGGGTGTCTTCTTCGACGCCTCGCAGGCGTGGCCCGCGGATCCCAGTGAACTCGGAGCCTCGACCGCTACCGCCGCGGGCAACCAGATCGGATTCACCCGCACCGGCGGCGCCTACACGTTCGAGTCCACATCCTTCGGGAATCAGCCGCAGAGGGGGACGCTGTACGTCACCCAGGAGGGCACCCTCCCCTTGCGGCAGGCTTCCGTCGGCATCGGCATGGCGGGATCCGGCACGTTCGCGGTGCAGGCACAGCCCAACCTGCCCCTGACCTTCACCCCGACGCCTCAGTACTACCTGGCCGCGGGCACGTTCCAGCAGGGCCAGGTGCTGGATATTGGGGCGATCACCCATCCGCTCCATGTCGCTTTCCCCGTCAACGTCTACTCCATGACCGCGGTCCTGAAAGAGGACAACACCTGGGACCTCCAGCCCACCGCGGACATCAATGGGCTCGAACTCAACCAGAGGATCGCCGAACGCCGAACGCTCGCGCTGACCGGCTGATGACCGAGCACCGGCCCCGCGCAACCGAACTGGAGTCAGGCGCGGGGCCGGTGTCGGCGGCGTCCAGGAGAAGACGCCCGGGAAATCAGGCGGGCAGGCCCAAGCCCTTGGCCAGGACGGGCCAGGAGTTCTTGAGCTCGCGCTCCCAGTAGGGCCAAGTGTGGGTGCCGTTGCCGTAGTAGTTCACGGTGACGGCGATGCCCTTCTGGCGCATCCGGTCGGTGAAGCTCTTGGAGGACTGGAGGGACAGCGGCTCGATCAGGTCGAACGCGCCCGCCTTGTCCAGGGGACCCGCGGAGCCGTTGCCGCTGGAGATGTAGAGGCCGACGCCGCGGAACGCCTCGGCGTTGTCGTAGGGGTTGCGGGAGGTCCAGATGCTGCGCTGGAGGTACTCGTTGCCCCACAGGGCGTAGAACAGCAGGCCCTCGCTCACGACGATGCCGTTGATGAACTGCGGCACGCCCCACAGCATGGTGTTCGGGATGCCGCTGTAGCTCGCCGCCGCACGGAACATGCCCTTGTGGCGGAACGTGTAGGCCAGCGCGCCGTAGCCGCCGATGGACAGGCCAGCCGCGACACGGACGTCGTTGGCGCGGTAGCCGCGTTCGACAATCTGCCTGACCTCGGTGGTGTGGAAGGTCTCCCAGTCCGGCTTGTTGGTGCCGCCGAAGTTCCACCACGAGGTGTACATGCCGACCTGGCCGTCGGTCGGCATGACGACCAGGACGTCCTTGTTGGCGGTGAACTCCTCGACGTCGGTGAAGTGCGTCCAGGACTGGTAGTCCTTGTCCTCGCAGCAGCCGTGCAGCAGCCACAGCGACGGCCAGGTGCGGGTGGGCTGAGCGTCCCAATTGGACGGAAGCAGCAGGCGGACCTTGCCGGTGAAGCCCAGCGCCGGGGAGGCGATGTCCAGATCGACGGTTCTCGCGTCGATGCGGGTCTCACTGACGACCTTGGCGCCGTCGTCAGCGGTGACGCCGACCGCGGACGGCGCGGCCTGGGCACTCGGGATGGTCAGGGGGACGGCCACCGCGGCGGCGACGGCGAAGCCCGCGACCCAACGGGTGACGGGGCGTAAACGGGTCATGCGGACCTCCGGGATCACAGCTTCGTGGTGCACAGTTCTTACATCACGGCTCTTGCTTCACGGCTCTTGCTTCACGGCTCTTGCTTCACAGCTCTTGCTTCACAGCTTGTCTTACGTCACGGCTTGTCTTACTTCACGGGTGGGCGCCGCACAAGGCCGGGCCTCATAGCGGAATGTTTCCGTGCTTGCGGGCGGGCCCGGACACGGTTTTGTCGCGCAGCATCCGCAGCGCGCGGGTGACCGCGAGCCGGGTGTGGGACGGCTCGATGACCGCGTCCACATAGCCGCGTTCGGCCGCCGCGTAAGGGGTTCCGATGGTGTCGTGGTGCTGGGCGGCCAACTCGCGCTCGCGGTCGGCGCGCTCCTGTCCGGACAGCGCGGCCAGTTCGCGGCGGTGCAGGACCTGGACCGCGGCCTCGGTGCCGACCACGGCGATGCGCGCGGTCGGCCAGGCCAGGTTCACGTCCGCGCCCAGATGCTTGGAGCCCATCACCGCGTAGCCGCCGCCGTACGCCTTGCGCACCACGACCGTCACCTGCGGCACGGTGGCCTCAGCGTAGGCGTAGAGCAGCTTCGCGCCGCGGCGGATGATGCCGCCGCGCTCCTGGTCGACGCCGGGCATGTAGCCGGGCACGTCGGCGAAGGTCAGCAGCGGCACGCCGAACGCGTCGCAGAAGCGCACGAACCGGGCCGCCTTCTCGGAGGCGTCGATGTCGATGGCGCCAGCGGAGAACAGCGGCTGGTTGGCCACCACGCCGACCGAGCGGCCGGCGACCCGGGCGAAGCCGACGATCATGTTGGGCGCGAACGCCTGGTGCACCTGGAGAAACTCGCCGTCGTCCACGACGCGGGCGATCACCTCGGTCATGTCGTAGCCGCGGTTCTCGCCGTCCGGGACGATCCCGTTCAGCTCGCGGTCGCGGTCGGTGATCGCGGCGGCGGTGTCGTCGGCGTACTCCGGGGCCGCGCCGAGATTGTTGGACGGCAGGTAGCCCAGCAGGGTCTTGACCCAGTCGAACGCGTCGTCCTCGTCGCGCGCCAGGTAATGCGCGTTGCCGGAGACGCTGGCGTTGGTGCGCGGGCCGCCCAGCTCATCGAGGGTGACCGACTCGCCGGTGGCCGCGCGCACCACGTCCGGGCCGGTGACGACCATGTGCGAGGTGTCCTCGACCATGACGGTGAAGTCGGTCAGCGCCGGGGCGTAGACCGCGCCGCCCGCGCACGGGCCCAGGATCATCGAAATCTGCGGGATGACCCCGGAGGCGTTGGTGTGCCGCACGGCCTGCTGGGCGTAGAGCGCCAGGGAGGCGACGCCTTCCTGGATGCGCGCGCCGCCGCCGTCGTTGATGCCGATGACCGGGCAGCCGATCTTGGCGGCGAGGTCCATGACCTTGATGACCTTCGCGCCGCCCGCCTCGCCGATGCTGCCGCCGTAGACGCTGAAGTCCTGGGCGAACACCGCGATCGGCCGACCGTCCACTGTGGCGTGTCCGGCGACGACGCCGTCGCCGAAGGGGCGGTCGGCGTCGAGGCCGAAGTCCCGGCAGCCGTGCTGGACGAACTCGTCCAGCTCCACGAACGACCCGGCGTCCACCAGCGCCAGCACCCGCTCCCGCGCGGTCAGCTTCCCCTTCGGGTGCTGCCGGTCCGCCGCCCGCTTCTCCTGCCGCGCCAGTTGCTCCGAGCGCAGCAGCAGTTCGCCGACCGCGGCTCCCGCGCCTTCGGGAACGGCCATGGTGGACCTCCTTGTCCCTAGCCTCAGACCCGCGCGGGCGAGGCGAGTGTTCGGGCCAGGCACCGGGCGAGCGTGCTCACCCTCGGCGGGTCGATCATCGTCAGGTGGTCCCCCGGCACGCGGACGACGTGCAGATCCGAGCACAGCTCGTCCCAGCCGAGAGCGTCGTCGGCCCGCAGGTAACGCGGGTCGAGCGTGGTGGTCAGCGGGTGCGGGTCGGTGGCGCGCAGCAGCACCACGCGGCCGGAGTACGGGCGGGGCCGGTAGCGCTCGGCCACCCGGGCGTCCACATAGGACGTGTACTGGTGGCGCAGCACCGCCTCGCCCATCTGCGGCAAGGCCGCGAGCCGGTCGATCACGTAGCCGATCTGGTCGTCCTCGGGCAGGGTGGGCAGCACCGACAGGTCGAGCGCGACGCCGTAGGTCTGCTCGACGTGCTCGGCGAAGCGGTCGAACCGGTCGAGCAGCAGCCGGTCGCTCTCGGGCTCCTCGCCGCGCAGCGGCAGGATCGTGTCGATCAGCACGACCTGCTCCACCCGCTCGCCCAGCTCGGTGAGCAGGTGCGCCACCTCGTAGGCCAGGCAGCCGCCGAACGACCAGCCGCCGAGCCGGTACGGGCCCACCGGCTGGATCTCGCGCAGCATCTCCAGATAGCGATGGGCCTTGCCCTCCACTGTGGACTCGTCGTCCAGCCGCTCGAAGCCGTAGACCGGGAACCCTTCCGGCAGCTCGGAAACCAGCGGGTGGTAGACGCTGGTCGGCCCGCCCGCCGGGTGGAACAGCAGCAGCGGCACACCGTTTCCGGTGGCGCGCAACGTGTTCAGCACGCCGTCGGTGGCGCCCTCGACCTCGGCGCGCAGCAGGTCGGCCATCTCGGCGATGGTCGGCCGGGCGAACAGGGCGGCCACCGGCGGGGCCGCGTCGGCGAGCCGGTCGCTGACGGCCTCGTGCACCCGCCGGACCGCGGCGTCGTCGCCGCCGAGGTCGAAGAAGCTGCGGTGCACGCCAGCGGGCTCGCTGCCCAGGGCGTCGGTCCACACCAGCGCCAACCAGCGCTCGGTCGGGTCCCGGGGGCCGATCACCGGCGCGGGCTCGGCGGCCGTCGACTCGGCAACAGGAGCCAGCGCGGCGGGCAAGTCCAGCTCATCGGCGATGTGGTCGGCCACCTCGCGCAGGCTCGCCCCGCGCAGCAGCAGCGACACCGGCAACGTGGTCTCGAAGTCGCGCTGCACGCCCGCGCGCAGCCGCATCGCCATCAGCGAGTCCAGGCCGAGCCCGGTGAGCGCGGCCGACCGGTCGACCGACTCCGGCGCGGCGCCGATGAGCGCGGCCAACCCGGTGACGAGGTGGTCGAGCACCGCCGTGCGCGGGTCAGGCAGCGACCGCAGCGCCGCCAGCCCGGCCCAGCCGGTCGGCACGTCCGCGGCGGCCCCGCCCGCGAGCCCAGCGAGGAACGGCCTGCGGCCCAGGTCGGGGAACAGCGCGAGCGTGCGGGGGATGTCGAGGCGGGCGACGCCGACGCCGGAGCGGTCGTGGGCGAGCAGCCCGGCGAGGGCGGCCATGCCCTGCTCCGGCTCCAGTTCGGCGAGCACGGCGTTGGCGCGGCTCTCGCCGCTCTCCCCCGCCCACGCGCCCCAGTTGACCGTCACCGCGGGCAGGCCCTCGGCGCGGCGGGCGTCGACCAGCGCGTCGAGCCAGGCGTTCGCCGTGGCGTACGCGGCCTGCCCCGGCGAGCCGACCAGGCCCGCGATCGAGGAGAACGCCACCCACCAGTCCAGCGGAATCGCCGCGGTGGCCTCGTGCAGACGCAGGCCGCCAAGCGCCTTCGCCCGCCACACGCGGGCGATGGCGGCTTCGGTGAGCAGCGCGGCGGGCTGGTCGTCCAGCACACCCGCCGCGTGCACGACACCGCGCAGCGGCACGCCGTCGCGCTGGGCGTGCTCGATGAGGCGGTCGGCGAAACCAGGTTCGGCGAGGTCGCCGAGCACCACCTCGACCTGGGCGTCGGCCGACCGGACGAGCGCGTCGACCTCCGGCCGGTGCGTGCGGCCCGCCAGCACGATCCGGGTCGCGCCCGCCTCGGCCAGCCAGGCCGCGACCAGCCTGCCCAGCTCGCCGAGACCACCGGTGATCACGTAGGCGCCGTCGCGGACCAGCGGCTGGTCCGGGTCGGCCGCCTCGACCGACGCCGCGGCCAGCCGGGCGCGCAGCCGCCGCCCGTGCCGCCACAGCACCTCGTCGTCGTCGCGGTCGGCGCGCAACTCCGCGGCGGCGGCGCGGGCGCCGGACTCGGCGTCGAGGTCGACCAGGGTCGCGCGCAACTCGGGGTGCTCGAAGGCGAGCACCCGCACCAGGCCGCGCAGACACGCCAGGCCAGGCTCGCCGGGGTTGCCGTCGACGGCGGTGGCTCCGGTCGTGGCCAGCCACAGCCGCGGCGGCGTCGCGCCGGACTCGGCGAGCACGGCGACGACCTTGGCCGCGGTGTGCACCAGGGCCTCGGCGCGGGCCGGGTCGCGGTAGCGGGCGGGCGGTCCGGCGACGAGCACGACGCCGGAAGGGTTGTCGCGCAACGCTTCGGCCAGCGTGCCAAGGTCGGCGGCGCGCACGTCGTCGCCGGTCGCGGCCAGTTCGGCGGCGAGGTCGGACAGGGCGGGCTCGCCGTCAGCGACCAGCACCCAGGAGCGCGGCTCGGCCGCGGCGGCGACCGGCAGCGGCGCGGCGTCCCAGCGGCGCTCGACAGCCAGTTCCGGCCACGCGCCCGGGGTCTGGCCCAGCGCGGCGGCGCGGACGTCGGACAGCTCGACCACGACCTGGCCGTCCGCGTCGAGCAGCCACACCGTGCCGAGCAGGGTGCGGCTGTCGGCGACACCCATCGTCGCCACGGCGCGCACACCGCGCGCCGGGTCGCCGACCACGCGGGCGCGACCGATCGCGGTCGGCACGTAGCGGCCGTGCGTGCCGGGCAGCCCGAACACCGCGGCGGCCAGCGCGTGCAGGCAGGCGTCGGACAGCGCGGGGTGCAGGGCGAAGCGGCGGTGACCGCCCGCCTCGGCGGGCAGCCGGACCTGGGCGCTCGCCCAGCCCGGCTCGGCGACGACCTCGCTGAGGCCGCGGAAGGCGGGGCCGTAGTCCTGGCCGCTCGCGGCGAACGCGGCGTAGAGGTCCAGCGGCTCGCCCGCGCGCTCGGCGGGAAGCTCGCCGAGCGGGTCGGCGGTCGCGGCGCGCACGGTCGCGGTGGCGTGCGTGGTCCACGCCCCGTCAGCCGACCGAGAGCGCACGGTGACCCGGCCCGCTGAATCCAGCGTGGTGCTCAGCGTCGTCGCCTGGCCCAGCGCCAGGAACTCGGCCAACTCCACGTCGACCACCTCGACGGCGGTCGTGCCCAGCGCGGCCCGACCGGCGGACAGGGCCACCTCAAGGAACGCGGCGCCGGGCAGCACCACGACGCCGTAGGCGCGGTGGTCGGCCAGCCACGGCAGCGGGTCGGCGCTGAGATCGGCCTGCCAGACGTGGGTTCCGTCGTCGGGAAGCTCGACGTGCGCGCCGAGCAGCGGGTGCCCCGCGCCCGCCGCCGGAGCCGGGTCGGGAGCCCAGTGCCGCTCGTGCCGCCACACCGGGCCGGGCAGGTCCAGCACCGGGGCGCTGGGGTAGCGCGCGGCGAGGGCGGCCGAGTCGCCGCCGACGTGCAGGGCGGCGACGGCGCGCAGCCACTCGGCGACACCGGTGTCGCGGCGCAGCGAGGCGAGGGCGAGCACGGCGGCCCCGCGCGCGGCGGCGGTCTGCTCGACGCCGGTGAGCGCGATGGGGTGCGGGGAAATCTCCACGAACGTCGTGTGGCCCGCGGCGAGGGCGGCGGCGACGGCCTGGGTGAAGCGGACCGGCCTGCGCAGGTTCGCCGCCCAGTAGTCGGCGTCGAAGGCGGGCTGGTCGGTCGGGTCGTCCAGGACGCTGGAGAAGCACGGCGTCACCGGCTCGGCCGGGGCGAGCCCGGCCAGGTCGGCGCGGAACCCGTCGAGGTACGAGTCGACGGTCGGGGCGTGGCCCGCGCCGCCCACGGCGAGCCTGCGCGCCAGCCTGCCCAAGCCCTCGACGTGCGCGACCAGGTCGGCGACGGCCGCGGCGGGACCGGTGACGGTGCACTGCTCGGGTGAGGCGTGCACGGCGATCTCGACGCCGGGGAACCGCTCGGCGAGACTGGCGAACTCGGCCTCGGACAGCTCCAGCACGGCCATCGCGCCCTCGCCGCCGCTCTCGATGCCCGCGAGCAGCGCCGTGCGGGTGAGCACCACGCGCAGGCCCTGGGCCTGGTCAAGCGCGCCCGCGACCACCGCCGCGGCGACCTCGCCGACCGAGTGACCCAACACGGCGGCCGGGCGGACGCCGTGCGCGCGCCACAGCGCGGCCAGGGCGATCTGCATGCCATACAGCGCGGGCGCGGCCACGGCGAAGCCCACGGACTCGCCGCCCGCGAGGACTTCCCGCAGCGAGAAACCCGCCTCGGCGACGAACAGCGGCTCCAACTCGTCCACGGCGGCGCGGAAAGCGGGCTCGGCCAGCAACTCGCCGCCCATGCCCGGCCAGTAGGAGCCGAAACCGGAGAAGACGAACACCGGCCCGCGTCCGCGCACCGGGCCGCCGACGACCACAGCGGAGGACGGGGTGTCCTCAGCGAGCGCGCGCAAACCCCCGACCGCCTCCGCGCGGCCCGCGCCCACGACCGCGGCGCGGACGGCCATGTGGTCGCGGCGGTTCACCAGCACACCGGCCACATCGGGCAGCGCGGCGCGCAAGCCAGCCGGGGACTCCAGCCAGTCGGCGAGATCGGCGGCGCGGGCGCGCAGGCTCTCGGTCGAAGCAGCCGACAGCGCGAAAACCTCCGGGCGGTCGGTGTCGACCGCGCGCGGCGCGGGCGCGGTCGGCCACTCCTCCAACACCACATGCGCGTTGCTGCCGCCGAAACCGAACGCCGACACCCCCGCGTAGGCCAGGCCCGAATACCTCGGCCACGGCGTGCCCTCCGCGGCGACCCGGAGATTGAGCGCGTCGAAATCGATGTGCGGGTTGGGCTTGTCGAAATGCAGGCTCGCCGGAATGCGGCCGTGCGTGAGCGACAGCACGACCTTGATGAGCCCGACGATGCCCGCCGCGCCCTCCAGGTGGCCCAGGTTCGTCTTCACCGAGCCGATCAGCAGCGGCCTGCCCGCGCCCCGGCCCGCGCCGAGAACCGCGCCCAACGCGCCCGCCTCGATCGGGTCGCCGAGCAGCGTGCCGGTGCCGTGCGCCTCCACATAGTCCACAGTGGCCGGATCGATCTCGGCGGCCGGGTAGACCTCGGCGAGCAGCGCCCGCTGCGCGTCCGGGTTCGGGGCCATCATGCCGTTGGAGCGGCCGTCAGAGTTGGTGGCGCTGCCGTTGATCAGGGCCAGCACCCGGTCGCCGTTGGCGCGGGCGTCGCTGAGCCTGCGCAGCACGACCACGCCGCAGCCCTCGCCGCGCACGATCCCGTCCGCCGACGCGTCGAACGCCTTGCACCGGCCGTCCGGGGCGAGCACGCCCGCGCTGTCGAAGTTCGCCGTCACCCCGGGGGTGAGCATGAGGTTGACGCCGCCGACGATCGCCGCGTCCGCCTCGCCCCGGCGCAGGCCCTGCACCGCGTGGTGCACCGCGACCAGCGACGACGAGCACGCCGTGTCCACGACCATGCTCGGGCCGCGCAGGTCGAGCAGGTACGACAGGCGGTTGGCGATCACGCTCGCCGCCGCCCCGGTGCCCGACCAGGCGTCGATGCCCGCGAGGTCGCCCATGGTGAACATGCCGTACTCGGTGGCTGACACTCCCATGTAGACACCCGTGCGGGTGCCGCGCAGCGTGCCGGGCGCGATGCCCGCGTGCTCCAGCGCCGCCCAGGCGACCTCCAGCACGATCCGCTGCTGCGGGTCCATCACCGCCGCCTCGCGCGGGGTGATGCCGAAGAACGCGGCGTCGAACCCGGCCACGTCATCGAGGTAGCCGCCCGCGGCGGGCAGGTCGTCAAGCACGTGGTCGGGACCGCGCCACCGGCCCTCGGGGCGGGTGCCGATCGCGTCTTCGCCTCGGATCAGCAGATCCCAGAACGCGGCGGGCGAGTCGATCCCGCCGGGCAGCCTGCACCCGAGGCCGACCACGGCGATCGGCTCCCCCGGCGCCTGCACTGGGCCACGCGCCCGCGCGGGCGCCGGGCGCGCGTCGGCCACCGCCTCGGCCAACGCGGCGATGCTCGGGTGCTGGTAGCCGAAGGTCGACGGCAGCGTCCGGCCCGCGTGCGCGCCGAGTTCGCCGACCAGGCCCACCATGTCCCGTGAGGACAGTCCGTACTCGTGCAGCGACCGCTCGGGGTCGATCGCGGCCGGGGCCAGCCCCGCGATCCGCGCGACCCGCTCGACCAGCCAGCCGACCAGATCCCTGACCTGGTCCTCGACGCCCTCAACGCTCATGCTCGGCCTGTTTCTGTGAGTACGGCGGCAAGGTAGCGCTCGCGGCACGCGGTGCGCGAGATCTTGCCGCTGGAGGTGCGGGGCAACGAATCCGGCTCGACCACGCGGACCTCGCGCAGGGCGAGGCCGTGCCGCTCGGCGACGGCGGCGCGCACGGCGCGGTCGACCTCGGCGCGGTCCAGCGCCTCCGGCGCCACCGTCTTGGCCCGCTCGGCCAGCACCACGGCCTGCTCGCCCTCCGGGCCGCTCAGCGAGAACGCCACGACGTTGCGCGGCCGGATCGCGGCGTGCGCGCCCTCGGCGGTGCGCTCCACGTCGTGCGGGTAGTGGTTGCGGCCGTCCACGACGATGAGGTCCTTGATCCGCCCGGTGATGTACAACTCGCCGTCGCACCACATGCCCAGGTCGCCCGTGGCCAGCCACGGGCCGTCCGGGGCGTCGGCGCCGTTGACCGCGTTGTGGAACGCGCGCCCGCTCTCCTCCGGCCGCTGCCAGTAGCCCTGGCCCACATTCGGGCCCGCCACCCAGATCTCGCCGACCTCGCAGTCGGGCCGGGGCCGCCTGGTCTTCGGGTCCACCACCAGCACGCCCTGGTCGATCGGCTGTCCACAAGAGACCAGCGCCACGACGTCCTCGGCGTCCGCGGACACCTCGACAGCCTTGCCCGCGGCCAAGGAGGTCCGCTCGAAATGGCGGACCACCGCCGGCCGGTCAGGCGTGCTGGCCGAGACGAACACCGTCGCCTCCGCCAGGCCGTAGGAGGGCCGGTGCGCCTCGGGGCGCAGCCCGCACGCGGCGAACGCGGCGTGGAAACGATCGATGATCCCGGGCAGCACCGGCTCGCTGCCGTCGATCAGCACGCCCACGTTCTCCAGACGCAGCCGGGACTTCTCCCAGTCCGACACCCGGGAAGCGCAATAGGCGTAGGCGAAGTTGGGGGCCGCGGTGACCGCGACCGGGTTCGCTGAGAGCGCGCGCAGCCAGCGCTCGGGCCGCTCGATGAACGCCAGCGGGTCCATCAGCACCGTGCGGATGCCCACCACCAGCGGCGCGGCGACCGACAGCACCAGGCCCATGTCGTGGAACAGCGGCAGCCAGCTCACCGTCACCGACTCGCGGCGCACGTTGTAGGCGCGCACGGCCTGGCGGGCGTTGGCGACCACGTTGCCGTGGGTGATCATGACGCCGCGCGGGTCGCCGGTCGAGCCGGAGGTGTATTGCAGGTACGCCAGGTCGGCCGGGGCCAGCGCGACCGGCTCGAAGTGCGCCGCGATCGCGGTGGGCAGGGTGTCGACGCACACGACCTGGGCCACCGGCAGCCGGTGGGTCTCGATGAACGCCGCGACCGCTGGCGCGCTGCCCTGCGTGGTGAGCACGGTCCCGGCGGCGCAGTCGCGCAGCACCGAGGCGAGCCGGTCGCCGTGGCCGGGCAGGTCCGGGGTGAACAGCGGGACAGCCGCGGCGCCCGCGCGCAGCGCGCCGAGGAAGGCGGCGATGTAGTCCGGCGTCTGTCCGATCAGGACGGCCACCGGCTCGCCCTTGCCGATGCGGCGCTGCAACCAGGCCGCCACGGCGCCGACCCGCGCGTCCAGGTCGCGCCAGGTCCAACTGGTCTGCGCGCCGCCGCTGTGCGTGCTGAAGTCGAGGTGGTTGACGGCCACGCCGTCGGGGTCCTGCGCAGCCCACCTGCCGAGCAAGCCGGGCAAGTCCTCGGTGGCGGCCGACCCGCCGTGCGCTATCGCGGAACTCATCTGCACAGTCCTCACCAGGGGGCCACATCGACACCGGACGAGAGAAACGCGACTGCCTCATATTTCCGGGTGTGGAAAAATGGTCGCTTAGGTACGGTAATTCTGTCGCCAGTCACTCGTCAACAACGGCAGTACGCGCTAAAGGTAACCGCGACTTCCCAGCGGCCGACTTGTCATAATTATGAGTCGTGCCCAGGTTCGCGTTGTGGACAAACGACAAGTTTGGCCGCAGCCGCGCGGCGACCACGGCCGCGGCCAATTGCAGCGCGGCGGCGACCAGCAGGGCGCGGGTGTAGCCCCCCGCCAGGGCCGGTCCGTCGCCCGCGCCCGCGATCAGCACCGCGACCAGCGCGACCCCCAGCGCCCCAGCGAACTCCCGCGCCGCGCTGAGCACGCCCGAAGCCGCCCCGGCCAGCCGGTCGTCGGCCGAATCGAGGGCCATGGTGGTCAGCGGGACGGTGAACGCCGACCCGATGCCCACCAGCAGCAGACCGGGCACCCGGGGGCCGACCGAGGGCAGGTGGTTGACCGCGGCGACCGCCGCGAGACCCGCCCCGACCACGACGAGACCCGCCGCGACCGCGGCAGGCGCGCCTAACCGGGCCTGCGCTTTGGGCACCCACGGCGCGGTGAAGATGAGCGCCGCCGCGACCGCGGCCAGCGGCAGCGCGGCCTCCGCCGGGCCCAGCCCCAGCCAGCGCTGGTGCACCAGCGGCGTGACCACGGTGATGCCCGTGACCCCGAGCCCCCACAGCGTCTGCACCAGCAGCGCGCCGCGGAACAGGGGCGCGCCCACCAGCGCGGACGGCAGCACCGGGGCGGCCGAGCGCCGGTCGCGAACGGCGAACACCAGCGCGGCGGCCACGCCCGCGACAGCGAGCGCCACCGACCACTCGCCGCCCTCGGCCAGACTCAGCAGGGCGGCGGTGACCAGCAGCATCGCCACCCCGGCCAGGACCATGCCGAGCCGGTCGACCGGGCGCGGCGCCGTCCTCGGGCCGGGGCCGGGCAGCGCGGCCCAGGTCGCCGCGAGCAGCGGCAGCACGCCCCAGAACACCCAGCTCCAGTGCGTGGACGCGCTGACGAACCCGCCGACGACCGGACCCGAGGCCAGCGCCAAGGCGAGCGCGATGGTCCACACCGCCGCGCCCTTGGGCCGGTCCGCGGGAACCAGGCGGGTGCGGACCAGGCTCAACGTCGCCGGAACCAGCAGCGCGGCGGCCAACCCCTGCAAGACCCGGCCCGCGAGCAGCGGCTCGACGGCGCGCGCGCACGCCGCGAGCACCGTGCCCGCGGCGAACACGGCCAGCCCGGCGCGCAGCGCGGCCCGCTCGCCGAACCGGTCGACCACCGGACCGGCGGCGAGCAGCAAACCGGCGAACGGAAGCAGGTAAGCGACCGTGATCCCCTGCGTCGCGGTCACCCCGAGCGCCAGCTCACCGGCGATCGACGGCGCCGCCGCGGCCACCACCGTGTTGTCCGCCGTCGACAAGAACGCGATCAGCGCGATCGTGGCCAGAACACGGCCGCGACCGGGCGCGGAATTGTCGGGGGCGGTCACGGAAGGACTCAACAGCCGCGCGCCGCGGGCTTGCCAGCGAAACGGTCGGCGAGAAACGTGAAAGCGTCACCACGACCGGTCAGGAATGTAGTCAGATGCTCACCGATATAGACGTTCCAGCGCACCGAGACGCCTTTCGCGCAGTATTCCCTGCGCAACGCGTCGGCCTGTCCGAAAGGCACCAGCTCGTCCAGGACGCCGTGGTAGAGGAACACCGGGGCCGTCGGCGGGCGGGAGCCGAGGCGGTTCTCCGCGAGCCGCCGCTGCCAGCCCGGGTCGAGCAGCGGGTTCTTGGTCGTGTAGTCGGAGATCCGCCGGAACGCGTAGGCCCCGATGTCGCCGACGCACCGCTCCCGGTTGGCGAACTCCGTCTTGCCCGCGGCGTTGAGGTAGCCTTCGAGGTTCAACTCCGGGTAGGCGGCGTCCAGGCCGACCGCGGCGAACATCAGCAGGCCGAACCCGAGGCTGCCGTCGAGCGTCTTGGCCACCGCGGTCAGGTCGGCGGGCACGCCGCCCGCCGCGACGCCGACCAGGTTCAACTCCGGCGCGTACTCGGGCTGCCGCTCCGCGGCCCACGCCGCGCCACCGCCGCCCTGCGAGTAGCCGGTGAGCGCGACCTTCCCGCCCGGACGGAGCCCGGTCGCGGGCAGCCGGGTCGCCGCGCGCACCACGTCGAGCAGCGCATGGCCCTCGGACCGGCCGACCACGTAGGTGTGGTCGCCGGGCGTGCCCAGGCCCTCGTAGTCGGTGACCGCCACGGCCCAACCCCGCTTGAGCAACTCGCCCACGGCGAGCGCCTCGTACTCGGTGCCCGCGACGAACGCCTTCGACGGCGCGCACTTGTCGCCGATGCCCTGCGTCCCCGGCGCGAGCCCGACGATCGGGCGGACACCGTCATAGGGGGCCTTCGGCACGAACACCGTGCCCGAGACCGCGATGTCCTGGCCGGTCGCGTTGACGGACCGGTATAGGACAGTGTGGGCGGTCGCCTGGTTCGACTCGGCCACGGAGACGGCCGCTGGCCGGTACCAGATCGGGTCGCCGGGCGCGCCGGACAGCGGCGCGGGCGGGGTGTAGAACGCCTCCCCCAGCGGGCCGACCGGGATGTCCGCGGCAGTGGCCGGACCACTGGGGACGGCCAAGACCGCGGCCGTCGCCACAGCGACGGCCAACAAAGGAAGCACCCGGCGAGGAGAGGGCATGACGGGGACGTTAACGCCGTCACAATCCCATGTCGACGGTGCGCGTGGTTATTCGCGGCAACCGAGCAGTTTGCCGGTCGCCGTTGTCACCGAAACGCCAAAAAATGATTACTGAGAAGTTGTCAACAACCGATAACTCCGCGTCAAATCGCGCGCCACTAGGGCGGTTTGGCCGCCTCCGCCGGTATCGTCGGGGGCGGATCGGCCTCCCAGCGCGAAGGACAACCCCATGCCACGGCCCCGGATCGAGGTCACCGGCCTCGGCAAGAGCTATGGCCAGGTGCAGGCGCTGACCGACGTCTCGCTGCAAGTCGGCCCCGGCGTCGTGCTGGGCGTCCTCGGCCACAACGGCGCGGGCAAGACGACCCTGGTCGACATCCTCGCCACCCGGTCGAAACCCACCTCCGGCACCGCGAAGGTGTGCGGGTGGGACGTGGCCCGCTTCGGCCACCACGTGCGCAGGCACATCGGCATGACCAGCCAGTTCACCTCCGTGGACGACACCATGACCGGCCGGGCCAACCTGATGCTCGTCGCCCGGCTGCTCGGCGCGAGCCGCAAGCAGGCCGACGACCGCGCCGAGGAGCTGCTGACCAGCTTCGACCTGATCGAGGCAGCCGACCGCAAGGCCGCCACCTACTCCGGCGGCATGCGCAGGCGGCTGGACCTCGCGGTCGGCATGATCGCCGGACCGGACGTGCTGTTCCTCGACGAGCCCAGCACCGGCCTCGACCCGGTGAGCCGGTCCGGGCTGTGGGAGCTGGTGGAGAAGCTCGCCAAGGACGGCACCACGGTCGTGCTCACCACCCAGTACCTGGAGGAAGCCGACCGGCTCGCGCACGACATCGTCGTGCTCGCGGGCGGGCACGTGGTCGCCTCCGGCACCCCGGAACGACTCAAGGCGGGCATCGGGCAGCGCACCGCGTCGGTCCGCTTCCCCGACGCGCGGGCCACGCACTACGCCGTCGGCGTGCTCGGCTACGCCGGGATGACCCCGCTGGCCGACTTCGGGATCTGCGCGGTGCAGATCCCGCTGGCCGAGCCGGGCGACATCGCGCTGCTGGTCCGCGCCCTGGACTCGGCCGGGCTGCCGATCATGGACCTGACCGTCACCGAGCCCACCCTGGACGACGTGTACGTCGCCCTGCACCGAGCGGCGCAGGAGAAAGCCGCCCAGGTCGTCGGACAGACAGCGTGACGCGGCCCGCCGCAGGCCGGACCCGTCGTTCAGAAAGGCGCAAGAGCAAGCCCGCATGCGAACCGATTCACACGGCGACAGCGCCGACGCCCCCCGGCGAGCCCGCGAGTCCGCCCCGAGGGCACGGCAACCCCACGACCCCGGGGCAGGCGGGTCCGCGCGGCGCGCGCAGGCGGCCGGGCAGCGGTCGGGCGGGGCGGACGCCCGCGTCACCCGCGAGCCGGAGGGCGGGCGGGCCGCGCGAACCGGCGACGCGGCACGGCGCGGCGGCCCTGGGTCAGGCGAGATCCGGGCGGGCGCGAACCGGCGGGCGGCCGACACCCGGGCGAGCGGCGACAAGCGGCAGCCAGGCGCTCGGGCCGGTGACGCACGGCGGCGGCCCGCTGAGCAGGGCGAACGGGACCCAGGCGAGCGGCGGAAGCGGTCCGAGCGGGAATCGGGCGAGCCGAAGCGGCGGGGCTCCGGTTCGGCTGAGCGGGAGACCGGCAAGACCGGGCGCGAGCGGGGCAAGAAGGTGAGCAGGCACGCCGCTGGCACGCGCGGCCGGTCCGACGACACCGTGCGGCTGTACCTCGACCTGGCCTCCGGGTCGCCGCCCCGGGCGGACCGGTGGCGGCCGAGCAACGCGCTCACCCAGGTCATGGTGCTCAGCGAGCGGTCGCTGCGGGCCGCGTTCGGCGACTACCGGCTGGTGTTCTTCGGGCTGCTGCAGCCGGTGGTGATGCTGCTGCTGTTCAGCCAGGTGTTCAGCGGGATCGGGACGCTGCCGGGCGTGACCCAATACCAGGGGTACATCAACTTCCTGATGCCCGCGACGCTGGTCAACATCGCCATGACGACCGCGATGAGCTCCGGGGTCGGCCTGCTCACCGAGATCTACACCGGGTTCATCGGCAGGCTGCGGACGATGCCGATCAACCTGATCTCGGTGCTGGTCGCCCGGACGGTGTCCGACGCGGTGCGGCTGGCCGTGCAGCAGGTCGTCGCGGTGCTCGCGGCGGTGCTGTTCCTCGGATTCCGGCCAGGCGGGCTGTTCGGCGTGACCGTGGCCGTGCTGCTGACCGTCGCCGTCGGGTGGGGGCTGAGCTGGATCTTCATCGCCATCGCCACCTGGCAGAGCAAGCCGGAGACGATGCAGGCGGTGTCGTTCATCGTCATGTTCCCGCTGATGTTCGGCTCCAGCGCGTACATGCCGGTCGACGCGATGCCCGGCTGGATCCGCGCGGTCGCCCTGTGCAACCCGGTCACCTACGCCATCGACGCCACCCGGGCGCTCGCGCTGGGCATGCCGCTGGGCTGGTCGCTGACCGCCGCCCTCGGCCTGGCCGCCGGGACCGCCCTGCTCGGCGGCGCGCTGGCGGCGCGGAACTTCCGCCGGACGAGTTGATCTCCGCGTATTCCGGAAAAGATGATCGCGGGTGACAGAATGCCCGCCTGATTTCCGGTGGCGCTGATAGACCTCCGGTTCTGTCACCGATAGGCCAAACTCCAGGTTTCCACTATCCGGCGCATGCCGCGGGCATGATCACCCCGATAGCCTCGCCTGGCGCTTTCCGCCCGTCGGCGACCATCGGAGAACCATGTCCCGAATCGGAGACCTCGCCAGACAGCACCGCAGGCCCGTCCTGCTCGCCGCGGTGGTGGCCGTCGCCATCCCGCTCGCCACGGCTCCGCCGACCCAAGGGGCGTCGCTGCCGGTCAACCCCCTGCTCTCGGCCGTGGTGCTGCCCGCGCTGCCCGGCCACACCCGGGCGGAGGCGGTGGCGGTCAACGACCTCGGGCAGATCGCGGGCACCAGCACCCCAGGGCCCGCGCCGTCGCGGGCGGTGCTGTGGTCGGGCCGCACGGTCACCGACCTCGGCGGCGGGCACGCGAGCGGGATCAACAACCGCGGACAGGTGGTCGGCTGGGAGTACCTGGGCGGGTACGGGACCTACGTCCAGCAGCCCCGGCTGTGGCACCGCGGCACGACGACCGACCTCACCCCGCCCGGGTCCGGGCTGGTCGTCACCAGCGTGGTCAACCGGGACGGGGTGGTGCCGATGACGTACTCGGCGAGCCCGTCGGGCTACCACCAGGAGCGGGCGGCGGTCTTCTCCGGCGGGACGCTGACCCCGATCGAGCCGCCCGGGGCGAGCGGGCCGCACCTGAGCCTCAACGTGGTCACCGACCGGGGCACGGTCGCGGGCGCCTACCTGCCCATGTTCGGCGCGGACTCGTTCGCCTTCCGCTGCGACGCGGCGCGCTGCGTCCGGCTGCCGGGGCCAGCGGGGCGGTACTCGGTGAGCGCGGCGAACGAGAAAGGCGTGCTCGTCGGGACCGCGGAAGGGCAGACCACGCACGCGCTGCGCTGGGACGGCGACCAGGTGAGCGTGCTGCCGCCGCTGGGCGGCGAGGCGTCGGCGACGGTCGCGCCCGGCCCGCAGGCGGTCAACGAGTCCGGCGACGTGGTGGGCCACACCATCGACGCGGGCGGGCTGACCCGGGCCACCCTGTGGCGACGCGGCCAGGCCATCGACCTCGGGACGCCGCCGGGCCACCAAAGCCAGGCCGTCGCGGTGAACGACTTCGGCGACGTCGTCGGCTGGAGCGCGGACGGCGACGGCCAGCGGCGCGCGTTCCTGTGGCGCAACGGCCGCACCACCGACCTGGGCACCGTCGGCGGGCAGGCCAGCGAGCCGGTCGCCCTGAACAACTGGGGCGTCATCGTCGGCCGCGGCGTGGCGGCCAACGGCGGCGGCCAGGCGCTGAAGTGGGTCGTCGCACCGCTGATCTGAACCGAACGCGGCACCGCTGATCAACCGTCACATCCTGGGGGGAGCGAACAGTGCGCAACAGAATCCGCGCGGCCGTGGCGGCCGCCATCTTCGTCGCGAGTGGACTGACAGTGGGGGCGGGGACGGCCTCGGCCGCACCGGTCACCCGCACGCTGGACTACATGTGCTCCTTCCCGTTGATCGGGGAGCAGCCGGTGCCCATCCGGTTCACCACCGACGTGCCCGCGTCTGTCGGCGTCGGCCAGCCGACCGGGACGATCCCGTTCGAGGCGGTGATCGCGCTCTCGCCAGAGGTGGTGGACCTCTTCCGCATGGTGGCCATAGAGACCATCCATGGCGCGGCGACCGTGGAAACCGCCGTGCGGACCACCGACGTGACGCTCCCGATGCGGCTGCCGACAACCATCCCGCGGACCCCCGTGTCGCCGTCCGGCGGCCTCGACCTGGTCGCCACCGGCGCGCACCCGTCGGTGACCTCGGCCTCGACCCGGATGGAGTTCCTGGTGGGGGCCGTCGACCTCGACCTGGTCCTGCAACGACCCGGTGAGGCGGTGGTGCCCGAGCCGGTGCGCATGGCGTGCCGACAGGCCCCAGGCCAGGACCCCGTCCTGTTCGTCCTCGGCCCGAACGTCCCCGAGCCGGTGATCGTCGCCCAGAGCTTCGCGCTCACCGGGTCGACGTCGGTCCGGGGCACCGCCGTGAGCCTGAGCGGCCAGGTCGACGGCAGGCTGGACGTGCGGACCGGGGCGTACACCGCCGACGTCCGACTCGACCCGACCAGCGTGCCGGTCCGCCTGTTCGGGCTGCTCCCAGCCCAGGCCGAAGTGACGTTCACACCCACCGGGCCGACAACTGGCGCCTTGGTCGACGGGGTGCTGAGCACCGAATCGACGGTCACGGTCCGGTTTCCCCGGATCACCCTGTTCGGCCACCCGCTCGCCGCGTCCCCGTCCTGCGGGACCACCGTGACCCTCGCGCCGCGGTCGGCTCCCGGCTTCGACCCGGTGGCGGGCGGTGTCCTGACCGCCGCCTACTCGATCCCCCCGGTGACCGGGTGCGGCCCGCTCACCACCGCGGTCAACGACGCGATCGCCGGGCCGGGGAACACCCTCGAAGTCCGCCTGCGCGCGGGACTCGCCCCCACGAGAGGAACCCACTCGTCATGAGAATCGCCGCACCGGCGTGCGTGCTCGCCGCCGTCGCCGCCGTAATGGCCCCACTGCCCGCGGCGGCGCTGCCGGGACTGTCGGTCACCGTGGCCGCGCTGCCGATACCCGCCGGGCTGACCCACGGCACGGCCCTGCACATCACCGAGCTGGGCCAGATCGTCGGCACCGCGGGCGACAGGACGGCGCTGGGGTCGCGGGCGCTGTCCTGGCGGCTGGGACGGGCCACGGACCTCGGCCCCGGGCAAGCCGTGGACGCCAACGTCTTCGGCCACGCCGTCGGCGCCGAACCGGACGCGACCGGCAACACCATGAAGGCCGTGCTGTGGCGGGACGGCCAAGCGATCCGGCTGGTCCCCCAGGCCGAGCACAGCATCGCGGTCGGGATCAACGACAGCGGCGAGGTCCTGGTGACCTACCGCCTGCCGGGAACGACGGTGAAACGGGTGGGTGTCTGGCGGCGCGGCGCGGTCACGGAGCTGACCGTGCCAGGACCGACGCCGGAACACCTTGAGGAACTGGTGTGGAACGCCGACGGGCAGGTCGCCGGGGCCGTGCGGAACTACCAGGGCGTCGGGCCGTCCTACGCGTTCCGCTGCGACACCACCGGCGCGTGCGCGCGGCTGCCCGCGCTGAACCCCGAAGGCGACAAGACCGTGCAGGTGACCGGCATCGACCGCGCCGGGCAGGTCTACGGGACCGCGATGAGCGCGACGGGCGGCTACACGGCGGTGCGATGGACCGGCGATCGAGTCGCGCCCCTGCCCGCGCTGACCTCGACAGCCACCGCGGTCATGGGGATCAGCCCGCACGGCGACTACGCCGTCGGCCTGGGCATCGACGCGGGCGGCGTCCTGCGGGGACTTCGGTGGCACGCGGGCCAGGCCACCGACCTCGGCGTCCTGGACGGCACCACGATCCCCTTCGCGGTCAACGACCGGGGCGACGTGCTCATCCACACCATCACCTCGCTCACCCAGTTCCGCTCCTGGGTGTGGCGGGCCGGACGGCGACTCGACCTCCCGACGCTCGGCGGCGACCACGCGCAGGCCCACAGCCTGAACAACCTCGGCCAGGTCGTCGGCAGAAGCCGCACCGCGGACGGCGCCACCGTGCCCGCGGTGTGGACGCTCCCCCTGCTGTGATGGCGCGGTCCCCGGGCGGCTGGACCGCCCGGGGACCCCGGGCCCGTCAGGTGGTGTGCACGATCAGGACGTCCACCCGGGACTTGCGGGCCGCCTCGGCGGGCACCGAGCCGAGAATGCGGCCCGCGAGGGTGTTGAGGCCGCGGTTTCCGACGACGAGCAGGTCGGCGTCGAACTTGCGCACGACCTTGGCCAGCACCGGGACCGGCGCGCCGTCGCGCACCACGGTCTCGACGTTGGTGGCGCCCATCTTGGCGGCGCGCTCCAACGCGGTGCGCACCGTCTCCTCCGCCGGGTTGTGGCCGACCACCTGGTAGGCCACGTCGTCGCCGAGGGTGTCCTGGGCGCGTTCGACCCGGTGCGGGTCCGGCGCCTGGTAGGCGCACGCGATCACCAGCTTGGCGCCGGTGTCGGCGGCGACGGCCGCCGCGCGCTCGACCGCGAGCAGCGACGAGTCGGAGCCGTCGGTTCCGACGACGATAGTTCGGTAGGCGGTCATAGGTTTCCTTACT
Source organism: Actinokineospora sp. NPDC051303 (assembly GCF_055586285.1). Classification (NCBI taxonomy): domain Bacteria; kingdom Bacillati; phylum Actinomycetota; class Actinomycetes; order Pseudonocardiales; family Pseudonocardiaceae; genus Actinokineospora; species Actinokineospora sp. NPDC051303. Next base: position 126 of record NZ_JBVJIN010000054.1, on the reverse strand, counting down.
GCTAGGTGTGCCCGGACAAGGTCTCGTGGTCTCAGCGCCAGGAGGGGAGCCAGAGTTCGGCCTGCCAGCGCCATTCGGTGATGGAGTCGCCGTTGAGGATGGGCCAGAGCCAGACGAAGTTGGCCA
>NZ_JBVJIN010000053.1:0-38368 GCF_055586285.1 Actinokineospora sp. NPDC051303 | reverse complement strand
CGGCACGGCCACGACGCCCAAGTACAACACCGGTACGAGCGGCGCCGCGGCCGCACCGCCAGGAACCACCCCGATCACGACTGACACGCACCGGTACTTCGACACAGGCCCTAGTCAGCGGTCGCCGCCGGGCTTCCACAGAATGTCGCCGTCCGGGTTGGCGACTCGGGCCAGGACGAACAGCAGGTCCGAGAGCCGGTTGAGGTACTTCGCCGCCAGGATGTTGGTGCGCTCCGGGTCGTCCTCCAGCAGCGCCCAGGCGTTGCGTTCCGCGCGCCGGGTGACCGTGCGGGCCACGTGCAGCAGTGCGGCGCCGGGGGTGCCGCCGGGCAGGATGAACGAGGTCAGCTTCCCCAGCCGCTCGTTGAACCCGTCGATCCAGCCCTCCAGCCGGGTGATGTAGGGCTCGGTGACCCGCAGCGGCGGGAACGGCGGGTCCGGGACGATTGGCGCGCACAGGTCTGCGCCGACGTCGAACAGGTCGTTCTGCACGGCCCGCAGCACCTCGCCAAGCTCGTCGCCGAGCTGCCCGAGCGCGATGGCGACGCCGATCGCGGAGTTCGCCTCGTCCACGTCGGCGTAGGCCGCCAGGCGGGGAGAGGTCTTGGGGACGCGGGAGCCGTCACCCAGCGCAGTCGTGCCGCTGTCGCCGACCTTGGTGTAGACCCGATTGATACGAACCGACATGGCCTCACCCTACTGACCGCGCACGAAGGCCGGGTCCGCCATCTGCCGTCCGGGTAAATCTCGCCATAACCATCGGACTCGGCGGCGCTCGTTGCTAGCGTCAACGGGGTGCCGTAGCGCGTACGGGCGGTTACTCACGGGGGTGGGGCTGTGCCGTTTTACCCGGATGGGCAGGTGGCCGGGCCGGTGGGCGCGGGCCTGCCGATCGCGACGATGCGGGTCGAGCCGGACCGGATTCTCGAACTGATCCGTCGATTTGAGGATCGCCGAGACAAGGTTCGCGATTTCTTGACTGCCAAACGTCAGTCGCTGGTCGAAGTCCCCCCGCCAGGCGCCGACCCGTGCAGCGCCACGACGGTGGCGGAGCTGGGGGCGAACGGGGAATCGGCCGTTGCCGCCGCCCAGGGGTACCTGGACCAGTTGGGCGCCGTTGTCGACTCCCTCAGCGAGATGGCCCGAACCTACGCGCGCGTCGAGGACGAGAACCGGCAGGCGTTCGAGCGGATGGCCGAGTGACCCGGCTGGCGCGTGGAATCCTCGCGCTCGCGCTGCTGGGCGGGGCCGCGATGGCTGGCTGCACAACCGAGACGGCCGGTCAGCCGGTGCCGGTCGGGGTGACCGTTGACGACTCGCCGCCGAGTTCGACCGCGCGGCCGCAGCGTCCACGCGAGATCCGGTTGGACGGTAAGGACCCGTGCACGCTGGTGCCCGCGGCGGACTGGGCGAAGCTCCACATCGACAAGCCGACCGTGCCGAAGATGAGCGAGTTCTTCCGGTCCCTTGGCTGTCTCTATTCCTCGAACGTGGCGACCATCAATCTCACCACGGTGGTCACCGAGGGTTTCTCGCGTTGGTATGACGGGAGCCGCCGGACGGTCGTGGCGGACACCGAGCCAGTGGCCGGGTTCCCGGCTATCGAGTTGACGCTGGACTTCGACAAACTGGGGTGCGAGGTGGCCGTCGACACCGCGGACGGGCAATACCTGTTGGCAACCGTGATTCCCGACCTGCGTGTGGTCGACCGGGTGCAGGAGCGCTGCGAGTACGCGCGCCAGCTCGCGGAGTCGGCGATGGCCACCCTGGTGGCGTCGTGACCGGGCGGATCGAAGGGCGAACGCCGGAGGACAACTGGGCGTTCTACACCCACCGCAAACTCTTCGACATGGTCCACGCCGAGGCGAACGGGCCGGGCGCGGTGGCCGACGCCGAGCGGGCGTGGCTGGAGTTCACCGCGCTGATGATCGAGTCGCGCGCGGACACCGAGCAGGCGCTCGCGGCGGCGGGAGCCACCTGGGAGGGGCTGGCCGTCGAGGCGATGACCGCCGGGACCATGCCGTTGGCGCAGTGGGCGGGCGACGCGGGGCAGGCGGGTGCGGCGACCAACACCAGCGTCCGCGACATCGGCGAGGCGTTCGCGCACACCGCGAACCACATGCCGGAGCCGGTGCCGGTGACCTCGACGGCGAACTCCGACTTCGGCGGCATCGCCGCCGGGTTCGTGCACCTGCTGGGCGGGCAGACCGACCAGGACCAGCAGGAGCGGGCCGCGCAGGAGGCGAAGCAGCGGGCGGTGGAGCTGATGCGCGCCTACGCGACCGTGTCCGACGCCGCGGTGGGGTCGGTGGGCGCGTTCGTCCCGCCGCAGTCGGTGGCCGTGGCGGTCACCCCGGCCACCTCGACGGTCACCGAGTCGGCGGACGGGGTCATCGTGGGTCCCACCGACAGTGCGCGAACCCGGTCCGGGCCCGCCGTCGAGCCACCCAGCCGGGAACCGCGGCCCGCGGACGAGGGCGGCGACGGCGGCACATCGGAGAACCGGGACGTCAGCACGCCGGAGAACCGGGACGCCGTCGCACATCGGGACGGCGCGGCCGATCCCGTGGGGCGGCAGGCGATTCCTGGCCACCAGGGCACGGAACGCACCTCCGCCAGCGGTGTCGTCCCCTCAGGCATGGACCAGGCGGGCGAGCTGGCGCGGCGGGACAGCGCGCCCGTCGCCCGGGTGAGCGACCAGATCCCGGTTATCGGCGCGGTTGAGCGGAAGCGGAGCGGCGAGCAGGACCGCGGTGGCGCGCGCCGGGCCGGTGGCGGCGAAGCGTTCGCCGGTGGCCGGGCCGGGGAGAGCACCGCCGAGGCGAGCGCAGCCACGGCGAGCAGGGCCGTGGGTCGCCGCCCGCCGGGGAAGCGCGGCGGGGTGAACCGGTGGCACGGGCCAGGGGCGGCGGGCTCGGCGCCGTGCCGATGGGCGGCGGCGCCGCGCTGCCCCCGGCAGAAGACCGGGAGCATGCCGCCCCGGCGTACCTGCACGAGCGCCACGACGACTTCTGGGACGGCGATCCGTACGTGTCGCCGCCGGTTCTCGGCGCGGAGTAGTCCACAGTGGGCAGACCCGTGGAACTGAGCTGGCCGGAGTACGACTTCCTCTGGGAGCACTTCGACCTCGGCTCGTTCCACCCGATCCTGGACATCCCGTCGCACGGCCGCACCTTCGCCGAGCGCGACGACCTGCGGCGGGCGGCTTGGCGGTCGTTGTCGGCGCGCGGGCTGGGCGAGCCGGGGGACTTCGACCCTCGGCTGGAGAAGTGGCTGCGTCGCCTGGCCAGCCCGGACTGGGAACTCGACGGCAGGTTGCACCTGCGCCTTGACCAGCCCAGGGTCTCCGCGCTGATCGCGGGCCGGGGCGCGCAGGCCACCGTCGCCGTCCTCGACCGGCGCGCGCTTGGCCTGTGCTCGGTGTCGCGGGCGCGGGCGAGCGCGACCGCGGTGTCGCTGCTGCCGCCGTGCCCGCCGGGGACCGGGCACTCGGTCACGGTGCCCGCCGACGACCTCGACGCCGCGGCGCGGCGGGCCGGGTCCGACCCGACCGTGTTCGCCGCGGCGCTGGCCGCCAGCGGGGTCGGGCGCGCGGACGCGGGCAAGCTCGCCGAGGTCGTCGGGAACGTCATGCGGGTCGCGCACTTCGGCGCCGCCCGCACGCCGCGGTTCGAGCGGCGGGTCCGCGCGGGCTACGTGGTCAGCGTCTACGACACCGACCGCCACCGCTACCTGTTCACCCGCAGGCCCAGCGCGGCGCGGCACTGGGTGACCCTGGCGCCGGGCACCGCGTCGGCGATCACCGGCCAGATCGAGGAGCTGTTCGGGACCCTGTCGCGGTCGTGAGGGCCGCGCGTGGCCGCGCGCACCCGGCGGGGCATCATTGCTCGCGTGACAGAGCACTTCCAGGTTCACGGCGGCGCCCGGCTCGTCGGCGAGGTCGAGGTCGTCGGCGCCAAGAACAGCGTGCTCAAGCTGATGGCGGCGGCACTGCTCGCCGAGGGCACCACGACGCTGACCAACTGCCCGGAGATTTTGGACGTCCCGCTGATGGCCGACGTGCTGCGCAGCCTGGGCTGCGCGGTAGACCTCGACGGCGACACCGCGCGGATCACCACCCCGGCCGAGCTCAACCACCGCGCCGACTCGGCGTCGATGGGCAAGCTGCGGGCCTCGGTGTGCGTGCTCGGCCCGCTGGTCGGGCGCTGCAAGCGGGCCGTGGTGGCGCTGCCCGGCGGCGACGCGATCGGCTCCCGGCCGCTGGACATGCACCAGAACGGCCTGCGCCAGCTCGGGGCGAGCAGCGAGATCGAGCACGGCTGCGTGGTCGCGCACGCGGAAAATCTGCACGGCGCGCAAATCTGGCTGGACTTCCCCAGCGTCGGCGCCACCGAGAACATCCTGATGGCCGCCGTCCTCGCCGACGGCACCACGGTGATCGACAACGCCGCGCGCGAGCCGGAGATCGTCGACCTGTGCGTGATGCTCCAGCAGATGGGCGCCAAGATCGAGGGCGCGGGCACCTCCACCCTCACCGTGCACGGCGTGACCTCGTTGCAGCCGACCGAGCACCGCGTCGTCGGCGACCGGATCGTCGGGGCCACCTGGGCGTTCGCCGCGGTCATGACTCGGGGTGACATCACCGTCAAGGGCGTCGACCCGCACCACCTCGACCTGGTGCTGGAGAAGCTGCGGACCGCGGGCGCGGAGATCACCACCGCTGAGGACAGCTTCCGCGTCACCCAGCACGGCCGCCCCGGCGCGGTCGACTTCGTGACCCTGCCCTACCCCGGCTTCGCCACCGACCTGCAGCCGTTCGCGATCGCGCTGACCGCCATCGCCGACGGCACGTCGATGATCACCGAGAACCTGTTCGAGGCGCGGTTCCGTTTCGTGGAGGAAATGATCCGGCTCGGCGCGGACGCCCGCACCGACGGCCATCACGCGGTCGTGCGCGGCGTCCCGAAGCTTTCCAGCGCCCCGGTGTGGGCTTCCGACATCCGCGCTGGCGTCGGCCTGGTCCTCGCGGGCCTGTGCGCCGAGGGCGTCACCCAGGTGTGGGACGTCTTCCACATCGACCGCGGCTACCCGATGTTCGTGGAGAACATGCAACGCCTAGGCGCCGACGTCCGCCGCGTCGACGCGGAACCGATGTCGCCCGGCGCCTGACGCGGGGAACAGGCGCGGAAATCCGCTCCCGTCCCGGTTTCCGCCGTTGTCCGAGTTTGTCGCCGTTTTCCTGAATGCTCGCCGCTGAATGGCCGAATGGCCCGCGGTTTGCCGGTTGCCGCCGTAGTCCTGCCGTGTTCGCTGGGTGGCAGGGGCCCTGGGTGGCGAGTAGAACTGGAACACCGCGGTAAGCCAACGGGAAGAGGTCGTGATGCGTGTTCGCCGCAGAATAGGCGTGCTGTTCGCAGTCAGCGTGGCCGTCACCGGGCTGACGTCCTCGTCGGTCGCGACCGCGTCCCGGCCACTGGAGAAGACGGCGGTGGCCAAGGGATACGGCGGGGCGGTGGTGTCGGACACCGTCGAGTCGACCCAGGCGGGCCTCGACGTGCTGCGGCACGGCGGAACGGCGGCCGACGCCGCCGTCGCGGTCGCGGCGACCCTCGGCGTCACCGACCCGAACATGGCGGGCCTCGGCGGCGGCGGGTACTTCGTGCACTACGACGCCCGCACCGGCGAAGTGTCCACAATCGACGGTCGAGAGACCACGCCAGCCGCTGGCGGCCCGGACATGTTCATCAACCCCGCCACCGGCAAGCCGTACGCGTTCACCGAGGCGGTCACCAGCGGCCTGTCGGTCGGCACCCCCGGCATGCTGGCCACCTGGGAACGCGCGTTGCAGCGTTGGGGCAGGCTCACTCTGGCCGACACGCTCAAGCCCGCCATCAAGGTCGCCGACCGGGGCTGGCCGGTGACCCCCCAGCTGCGCAAGGAGATCGAGCAGAACCAGGCGCGGTTCAAGCAGTTCACCTCCACCGCGGCGCTGTTCCTGCCCGGCGGAGCCCCACCCGCGGTCGGTTCCACGCTGCGCAACCCCGACCTGGCCGACACGTACCGCGAAATCGCCCGCCACGGCACCCAGGCCTTCTACGGCGGCCCCATCGGCCACGATGTCGCCGCCACCGTCCAGAACCCCCCACTCGCCGCCAACGCGACCATCAACCCGCCCAAGGGAAAGATGACCGTCGAGGACCTGCGCGGCTACCGCACGATCGACCAGGCGCCGACCCACAGCCAGTACCGGGGGCTGGACATCTACGGCATGGCCCCGTCCTCCAGCGGCGGCATCACCGTCGGCGAGGCGCTGAACATCCTCGAAACCGTCGACCTGGGCGCTCTGGACCGCACCAAGGCCCTGCACTACTACCTGGAGGCCAGCAAGCTCGCCTTCGCCGACCGCAACCGCTACATCGGCGACCCCCGCTTCGTGGACGTCCCGCAACAGCGACTGCTGTCGGACGCCTACGCCCGCACGCGCGCCTGCCTGATCAACCCCGCCACCGTCATTCCCGCCCCTACCACCCCGGGGACCCCCGGCGCCACCGGCTGCGCCCCCGCCGCCACCAGCACCGAGGCCGACGAGAACGAGGTGCACACCAACCACTTCGTCGTCTCCGACGCACGCGGAAACGTGGTCACCTACACCAACACCATCGAACAGGTCGGCGGCAGCGGCATCGTCGTCCCCGGGCGCGGCTTCCTGCTCAACAACGAGCTGACCGACTTCAACTTCATCCCCACCCAGGGCTCCGCCCCCGACCCCAACCTCGCCGCCCCCGGCAAGCGCCCCCGGTCGAGCATGTCCCCCACGATCGTCCTCAAGAACGGCAAACCGTTCCTGGCCCTTGGCTCGCCGGGCGGCTCGACCATCATCACCACGGTCCTCCAGGTTTTGGTGAACCGGCTGGACTTCGGCATGCCCCTCCCGGAAGCGGTGGCCAGCCCCCGCGCCACCCAACGCAACACCCCCACCACCACAGCCGAGCCTGCCTTCATCACCCAGGCGGGCGGCCTGCGCACCCTGGGCCACGCCTTCACCGAACAAGCGGAAATCGGCGCGGCGGCGGCCCTGGAGTTCATCCACCGCGGCCAAGTCCTGGCGGTAGGCGAACCCACCCGCCGGGGCGGCACCTCGGCGGGGGTCGTCTTCCCCATCCGCTAGCCCCACCCGTCTGCTGGTACACCCCGTCTGCCCGAACCGGTTCGGGCAGACGGGGTGTCCGCGTCATGCCCCAGCGGACATTCCGGTCGGGCGCCGCGCCGCGCAGGCTGAGGTGATGAGAAGGCACGCGGCTCGCGCGGGCGGTCCCGCCCCCGAGATCGGCACGGACGGTGAGCCGACTCCCGAGCGGCGCCTCGGCCCGGCCGCCGTGCTCGAATTGCAGCGCGCCGCGGGCAACGCGGCGACGCAGGGCCTGATGCGGCACTCGGCCGAAACGCTGACCGTGCAGCGGATGCCGCTCGCGGACTTCCGCAGGCGGGTCGCCCAGGACGAGTCGCTAACCGCGGACTTCATCACTTACTTCGAGATCCGCCGGGCCCGTGAGAACCCCGCCGCGCTCGTGGACGACAGCGCCCCCGGGTCCGAGGACAGGCTGCGGCGACTGGTCGAGAGCGCCGAGGTCACCCCGGAACTGCTCGACCAGTACATCGCCGACTACGCGGACATGAGCGCGGGAACGCGGACGCTGCCCCAAGAGATCCAGAATCCGCGCGTCGTCGGCCTGGAGGTCGAGTTGGGCGCGGTGACGCTGAAGGTCCCCGAGGGCGTGGCGGTCGCCAACGGCGACCTGCTCGCCCAGACCGCGACACGCACCGAGATCGGTCCGCCGAAGATGAAACTCGAAATCGAGGGAATGGACCGCAGGCCGCAGCCGAGCGTCGAGATCGTCTACGGTCCGCTGCCGCGGGAGGAATACAAGGCGCCAGCGCACATCCAGGCCAGGAAAAAGCTCATCGACAGCCTGAAAAAGGCCAAGCCCTTGACGGAGGTCATCGCGGCGTACAACGCCTCCCTCGCCGGAGCGGGGGAGAAGCGGTACGAGCTGACCGCGCTGCCGCTGGCCGAGTCGCTGCGGAACACCAGGGTGGGCGCCATCAACACCAACACCCAGACGAATGTCTCCACCCCGTACGCCAAACTGGGACGGAAACCCCCTGAGGCCGCCACACCGGGGCGGAAACCTCCTGCGGCCGGTCGCGAGGCGCAGCCGAGCCCAGGTGACTTCGTCGGATTCTTCGAGAACCAGAATGGCGACGACGCCAGAATCTACCGGCGAGCGCGCGCCGAGGTCGACACGCTCGCAGGCGACATCGCCCGGAACTGGGCCGACCGCGACCCGGGCGCGGGCGCGGTCACCGTCAGCGCGAGAATCCGCTCCCTGCTGACCCACGTGCTTTACCAGCAGGCCAAATACGCCCTGCACCGAATGACCAGGGGTGCGGAACGGAAAGAGGACAAGCACCATTTCAGCGTGATGCTGAAACTGAGCCCGCAGGACGTCGTGCTGTCCATCCTCGACGACCAGGACGCGAAACTCCTGCTCTCCTGGCTGGTCGCCACCCAGGCCGAGCCGCTCGCGGCGGGCGCGGTGCGGGCGTTCAGCGCGGCGTCGACCGGGCGGGAGGTGGCCGCCGACGCCCCGGGGCTTTACCGGCTGCTGGTGGACGCCCTGGTCATGCGGCTGCTCGCGGGCAGGCAGCTGCTCGAAGTGAACGCCGAGGGCGCGAGCTCCCGGGTCTTCGGGGACGCCAGGGAAGTCGGGCGGCTGGACCACTTCCACCCGCGCCCCAGCAACCGCATCCCGATCACGGTGCGCAACACCCACTACGTCATGGTCGTGGAGCAGCGGTCGGCCCGGCACCGCCTGAACGACCCGGACGTCGCCATCGACAGCAAACTGCGAATCCTCGACGGACTCCAGTCGCTGTGAGTCAGCGGCTGGAGTCCAGGAGGGCGGCGATGGCGGCCCGCTCGTCGGCCGGGAACACCAGCACCCGCAGCCCCTCCCCATCCTCGGCGGGCACGGTCGTCGCGCGCACCCCTGCCTCCCGCAACCGCTCCTCCACGAACCGAGCGGCACCGGGACTGGGCACCTTGGCGACCTCCCGCAGCAGCCCGTAGTCCTTGCGCCGGTCGGCGTCGGAGGCGAACGCCCACCGCAGCACCAGCCCCAGCAGGCCGACCACCAGCAGCGCGACCAGGGTCAGATACGGCGCGGGCAGGTCCATGCCACCCATCATCCCCGTCCCCTGTGAGCAATGGCACGACCCCACAATGTGTTACTGACCAGTAGTATCTACGAAAAGGACTGATTAACACGGAGGTTATTCGGTGCCGTACCCCACTGATCGAGAGCGCGACCGGCCGTGGGTCATGCGCACCTACGCCGGGCACTCCTCCGCGGCCAAGTCCAACGAGCTGTACCGCAGAAACCTCGCCAAGGGGCAGACCGGTCTGTCGGTCGCGTTCGACCTGCCCACGCAGACCGGCTACGACCCCGACCACGAGCTGGCCAAGGGCGAGGTCGGCAAGGTCGGCGTGCCGGTCAGCCACATCGGCGACATGCGCACCCTGTTCGACCAGATCCCGCTCGGCGAGGCCAACACCTCGATGACGATCAACGCGACGGCCATGTGGCTGCTGTCGCTGTACGTCTCGGTGGCCCAGGAGCAGGCCGAGGCCGAGGGCCGCGACTGGCACGAGGTCGTCGCCAAGCTCGCGGGCACCACGCAGAACGACATCATCAAGGAATACCTCTCCCGGGGGACGTATGTGTTCCCGCCCGGGCCCAGCCTGCGGCTGATCACCGACATGGTGGCCTTCACCGTCGCCAACGTGCCGAAGTGGAACCCGATCAACATCTGCAGCTACCACCTGCAGGAGGTCGGCGCGACCCCGGTGCAGGAGGTGGCGTACTCGATGTGCACCGCGATCGCGGTGCTCGACGCGGTCCGCGACTCCGGGCAACTGCCGGAGGACAAGTTCGGCGACGTGGTGGCCCGCATCTCCTTCTTCGTCAACGCGGGCGTCCGGTTTGTCGAAGAGATGTGCAAGATGCGCGCCTTCACCGAACTGTGGGACGAGATCTGCCGGGACCGCTACGGCATCGCCGACCCCAAGCAGCGCCGGTTCCGCTACGGCGTGCAGGTCAACTCCCTCGGCCTGACCGAGGCGCAGCCGGAGAACAACGTCCAGCGCATCGTGCTGGAGATGCTGGCCGTGTCGCTCTCGCGCAAGGCCCGCGCCCGCGCGATCCAGCTGCCCGCGTGGAACGAGGCGCTTGGCCTGCCCCGGCCCTGGGACCAGCAGTGGGCGCTGCGGATGCAGCAGGTGCTCGCCTACGAGACCGACCTGCTGGAGTACGAGGACCTCTTCGACGGCTCGCCGGTCATCCAGGCCAAGGTCGACGAGATCCTGGCGGGCGCGCGTGAGGAGATCGACCGCGTGCAGGCCATGGGCGGCGCTGTCGCGGCCGTGGAGAGCGGCTACATGAAGACCCAGATGGTCGGCTCCCTCGCCGAGCGCCGCAGGCGCATCGAGGCGGGCGAGGAGACCATCGTCGGGGTCAACAAGTTCGACACCACCGAGCCCAGCCCGCTGCAGGCCGAGGGCGCCAAGGCCATCGAGACCGTCGACCCGATCGCCGAGCGGGAGGCCGTCGAGGCGATCGCCCGCTGGCGGGCCGACCGGGACGCCGACGCGGTCGAGGAGACGCTGCGCGCCCTGCGTGACGCGGCCAAGACCGACGCCAACCTGATGGAGGCGACGCTGGCCTGCGCCCGCGCGGGCGTCACCACCGGCGAGTGGTCCGCGGCCCTGCGCGAGGTCTTCGGCGAGTACCGCGCCCCCACCGGCGTCTCCGGCGCGTCCGCGTCCGGCGAGGCGGGCGCCGAGCTGGCGAAGGTCCGCGAGCAGGTCAAGGCCACCGGCGAGGAACTGGGCGAGCGCCTGCGCATGCTGGTCGGCAAGCCCGGCCTCGACGGGCACTCCAACGGGGCCGAGCAGATCGCCGTGCGCGCCCGTGACACCGGGTTCGAGGTGGTCTACCAGGGCATCCGGTTGACCGCGGACCAGATCGTGGCCGCTGCGGTGCAGGAGGGCGTGCACGTGGTGGGGCTGTCGATCCTGTCCGGCTCGCACCTGGAGGCGGTGCCCGCGGTGGTCGAGGGCCTGCGCGCGGCCGGGGCCGGTGACGTCCCGGTCGTCGTCGGCGGGATCATCCCGCCTGACGACGCCAAGATCCTCATTGAGAACGGCGTCGCGCGGGTGTTCACGCCCAAGGACTACGAGATGACCGAGATCATGGCCGAGATCGTGCGCGTCATCCGCCAGGCGAACAACCTGGCGTAAGGCTCTAGACCGGCGGGTGTCGGTGGCTGTCTCCTGGCGGCCACCGGCGCCCGCCGTTCAGTTTCCCTTGGTCCCCCGGGTGCGCAGGTGGACGCGCTCGCCCTGGCGGCCGAACAGGATCAGCACCTCGACCGGGCCGTCGCCAGCGCTGCCCAGCCAGTGCGGCACGCGGGTGTCGAACTCGGCCGCCTCGCCGGGGGCCAGTATCAGGTCGTGCTGGCCGAGGATCAGCCGCAACCGCCCGCTGAGGATGTAGAGCCACTCGTAGCCCTCGTGCGTGCGCAGGTCGGGCTCGTCCGGCGTGGCCGGGATCAGGATCTTGTACGCCTTCGGCTGCCCCGGCGCCGTGGTGAGCGGCCAGTACGTGCGCCCGTCCGCCGTCTTCGGGGCGGCGCGCACCCTCGGGTCCGGCGTCGTGCCCAGACCGACCAACTCGTCCAGGTCGGCCCCGTGGGCGCGGGCGATGGGCAGCAGCAACTCCAGCGTCGCCTTCCGGTTGCCCGACTCCAACCGCGACAGCGTGCTGACCGAGATCCCCGTCTCGGCGGCCAACGCGGCCAAGGTCGTGCCGCGCTCCTGCCGCACCGCCTTGAGCCGTGCGCCGATGCCCGCGAGAACCTGAGTGACGTCCATGCGCCCCAGCTTGCCATAATGGCAAGGGTTTTGGCATTTCGGCACGGATGGGCGGACTGTCAGAGCCTGACGGATTCCGAAGTGTTCGACGTGGTGATCGTGGGCGGCGGACCCGCCGGGCTGCTGAGGAAGTCGAGCGCGCTGTCGTCGTGTGATTGCTTGCTGGCTGGGTTGTGGGGGTTGGCTCGATGGGGTGGAGTGGTTTCTTCGGGGCCCCTACGAAGGAAGATCGCCCGTGTGAAAGAGGGTGGGAAGCCTGCGGCCTCACACGCGCTGCCAGCTTAGCGATCTTCCTTCTCCCCCGAAGAAACCACTCCACCCCATCGAGCACCTGGCGAGCGTGGGTGCCGGTTGGCAGGAGTGCGGGTTTGCCTTCTTTGCCTTTGGAAGATGGCTTTAGGCGTCTGCCTTTCGGGGGTCGAAGGTTGTCCATAGTGGACCTACCGCTAGCCAGATGGCGGTTATGGTGGCCAGTCTGGGGATCCAGGAGGACCACAGGACTTCGGTGTGGTCTGGGGTGCCCACTACGAAGGACAGCAGGGCCAGTACCGCGATGCCGATGGAGCAGGCCAGTAGGCACTTTGTCCATTCTCGCCATTCGTGGCGTGTGCGTTCTGGGCCGTGTTTGGGTGGGCGGTGGGGTGGTGGGCCGCCCGCGAAGCGGTGGGCGACTCGTTGGTCTGCCCAGCGGATGACGCTGTGTCCGAATGCGACGCTGAAGCCGAGGTAGGTCGCGCCCAGGGCGTGGGCGGTGGTGGCGTGGCCGCCGTTGCCGATGTCGATGACGGCCGCTGTCAGGAGCACCACGTCCAGGGCGGGGGTGGCCACCAGCAGTGCGACGCTGGTTTTGGGCCAGCGCAGGAGGTAGCGGGCCAGCAGGCCCGCGCCGAGCAGGACCCAGAAGCCGACCTCGCACGCGGCGATCAGGGCGACCATCGGGTTTTCGCTGATCCAGTCGAAGAAGTTCCCCACGGGGTTGAGTGTGGTGGGGGCGGGAGGGGGTGCGCGTCGGTGTGGTGGTGGGGGGTGGGTCATCACTTTGGGGGACCCGGGGGACCGTTTTCGGGATGACGACGCGGGTGGGGGGCTGTGTTGTGATGGGGTGGTGCGTGTGACGTGGCGGCGGCCGTGGCGTAGTCCGGTGTGGCACGCGGTGCTCACCTTCGGGCTTGGCTGCGTGTTGTTCGCGGTGGACTTTCCGCTGGTGGGGCACGGGGGGCTGCTGCCGGGGCCGGACTGGGCGCGGGTGCTGGTGCTCGGTGGGATGAGCCTGCTGCAACTCGCGCGGGAGCGGGCCGCTGTGCCCGCGTTGGTGGCGGCGCTGCCGCTGTGGGCGGTCGACGCGGCGATGGGGGTGTCGCTGCCGGTGCTGCTCGTGGCGGGGGACCAGCTCTACGCGGCGGTGCTCAACGGGTCGCGGCGGGGCAGTCGGGCGCTGGTGGTCCTCGTCGGGGTGTTCATGGTGGGGACGTTCGTCGCCGCGCTGGTGTTCGCCGACAACCTGCGGACGTCGCTGCTGATCTTCCTGGGGGTGTGCCCGTTGCCGCTGGTGCCGGTGTGGTGGGCGTTGAACGTCCGGCAGCAGCGGGAGATCGCCGAGGCTGAGCGGGCCAGGGCCGACCAGCTCGCCAGGATCGCCGAGTTGGACCGGGAGGCTGCGGTCAACGCGGAGCGCGCGAGCATGGCGCGGGACCTGCACGACGTCATCGCCGGGCATCTGTCCGCGATCGCCATCCAGTCCGAGGCCCTGCTGTCGTTGCAGGACGGCGACCCGGAGACGGTGCGGACGGTGCTCCGGTCGGTGCGGGAGAACAGCGTCGCCTCGCTCACCGAGATGCGGGCCATGATCGGGCTGCTGCGCGCGGAAGACGGCCACGACGAGCTGACCTCGCCCGCCCGCCTGCGGGAACTCGACCGGCTGCTGCGCTCGGCGCGCGCGTCGGGACTGCGCGTGCGCGCCGACACCGACGTGCCCGCGGACCTGCCCGCCGCGGTCGACCTGTCCGCATACCGGATTCTGCAAGAGGCGCTCACCAACGCGGCCAAGCACGCCCCGGGCGCGGCGGCCGACGTTAGCGTGCGGCGGGCCGACGGGACGCTGGTGGTCCAGGTGGTCAACGACGGCGCCTGTGGCGCGCTCAACCCGTCCGGCACGGGGCTGATCAGCATGACCGAGCGCGCGCAGGCGGTCGGCGGGGTGCTGCTCGCGGGTCCCTGCGAGCAGGGGTGGCGCGTGCGCGCCGAGCTTCCGATGGAGGGCGAGTGACCATCAGGGTGCTGGTGGCCGACGACCACGCGGCGATCCGGGCCGGGCTGAGCATGATCCTCGACGGCGCCGAGGACATCGAGGTGATCGCCGAGGCCGAGGACGGCGCCGCCGCCGTGCGCAAGGCCACCGCGCTGCGGCCCGACCTGGTGCTCATGGACGTCCGGATGCCCGATGTCGATGGCATCGAGGCCACCCGGCGGCTGGTGGCCGCGCGGGTGTGCCCGGTCCTGGTCCTGACCACCTTCGACATGGACTCCTACGTCTACGGCGCGCTCCGCGCCGGCGCCGCGGGCTTCCTGCTGAAGTCCGTCGACGCCCGACGGCTCATCGAGTCGGTCCGCGTCGTCGCGGCGGGCGACGCGGTCATCGAGCCCAGCGTCACCCGCCGCCTGATCAGCGCCTTCGCCGCCGCCGAGGCCAAGGCCGCGGTCCGCCACCCCGGCCTCGACCAGCTCACCGACCGGGAGACCGACGTGCTGGTGTGCGTCGGCGAGGGCCTGTCGAACCAGCAGATCGCCCGCAAGCTCGGCATCGGCGAGGCCACGGTCAAAACCCACGTGTCGCGGGTCCTGACCAAGCTCGACCTGCGCTCCCGCGTGCAGGCCGCGGTGCTGGCCCAGGAGGCGGGCCTGGTCGGCTGATCACTGGTGGTGCTCGTGCAGCAGCAGCTGCGTGTAGGCGGCGATGGACTGCGCGTCGGTGATCCGGCCGTCGCGGATCATCGCCTCGAACTCGGCGCGCGGGAACCAGCCCGCGCGCATGTCCTGTTCCTCCAGCTCCCGCTCGGCCACACCCTCTTCCAGGCCGGTGGCCAGGTACACGTGCCCCCGCTGGCTCGTCATCCCCGGCGCCGCGTCCAGCGACCCGATGCGCACGATGCTGGCCGCGCGCAGCCCGGTCTCCTCCCGCAGTTCCCGCGCCGCGAGCTCGTCGGGGTCCAGATCGGCCCGGTTCGGCGCCGTCCCCTGTGGGAACTCCCAGCGCCGCGCGCCCACCGGGTACCGGAACTGCTCCACCAGCATCAGCCGCTCCCCGTCGAGCGGGATGACCAGCGCGTAGTCGGGTTTGTCGATGACGCCGTAGATGCCCGCGCTGCCGTCGTGGCGGCGGACGGCGTCCTCGCGGACGGTCATCCACGCATTGGCATAGACCTGTGTCGAGTCGAGAGATTCCACGCCCCCGATCCTGCCCGCCCCCGGACCGGGCTAACCTGCCACCCGTGCGTCTTGTGATCGCTCGCTGCCAGGTCGACTACGCCGGGCGGCTGACCGCCCACCTCCCGATGGCCAACCGGCTATTGCTGGTGAAGGCCGACGGCTCGCTGTCGGTCCATTCCGACGACCGCGCGTACAAGCCGCTGAACTGGATGACCCCGCCGTGCTGGCTCATCGAGGAACCCGGCATGTGGGTCGTGCAGAACAAGGCGGGCGAGAAGCTGGTCATCACCCTGGAGGAAATCCTCCACGACTCCAAGCACGAGCTCGGCGCCGAACCCGGCCTGGTCAAGGACGGCGTCGAAGCCCATTTGCAGGAGCTGCTCGCCGAGCACATCACTACCCTCGGCGAGGGCTACTCCCTGGTCCGCCGCGAGTTCCCCACCGCCATCGGCCCGGTCGACATCATGTGCCGCGACGCCGAGGGCGTCTCGGTGGCCGTGGAAATCAAGCGACGCGGCGACATCGATGGCGTGGAACAACTCACCAGATACCTGGAACTGCTCAACCGCGACCCCCTGCTGGCCCCGGTCCAGGGCGTCTTCGCCGCCCAGATCATCAAGCCCCAGGCCAAGGTCCTCGCGGAAGACCGCGGCATCCGCTGCGTCACCCTCGACTACGACTCCCTGCGCGGCATCGAGTCCGACGAGTTCCGCTTGTTCTGACCTGACGGGCGAGTCGTGCCTATCCTGGTGAGATAGCTCAGGTTTCGCTCATCCACTGGGGAGGCACGGCGTGCCGGATGTGATGGTGCCCGCGGGCCGGATTCACTACGAGGACACCGGGGGCGAGGGTCCCGTCGTGGTGCTGTTGCACGGGCTCACCATGGACCACACGCTGTGGCGCAAGGTTCTGCCCGGTCTCGGCGGCCTGCGCTGTGTCCTGCCGACGCTGCCGCTGGGTGGGCATCGGGTGCCGATGCGGCCCGACGCCGACCTCAGCCTGCGCGGGCAGGCCAGGATCGTCGCCGACTTCCTCGCCGCGTTGGATTTGTCGGCGGTGACGTTGGTCGGCTGCGACTGGGGTGGGGGCCAGTTGCTGGTGTCGGAGAACCTGGACGAGCGGGTCGGCAGGCTGGTGCTGGTCGCCTGTGAGGCGTTCGACAACTACCCGCCGAAGGGGGCGGCTCGGGTGGTGGCGAAGGCGGCGAAGGTGCCGGGCGCGCTCTCGCTGGCGTTGCTGCCGCTGCGGTCGCGGTTTCTGCGCAACCGGCCCCAGGTGTGGGGCGGGATGACCGTCCACGGCATTCCCGACGACATCCTCGACCGCTGGCTCAACCCGTCGCTCACCAATCCGACCATTCGGCGGGACCTGCGCAAGTACGTCACGTCGGTGCCCGGCAAGCGCGTTCTGCTGGAGTGGGCTGAGCGCCAGAGCCGGTTCGACCGGCCGGTCCTCGTCGTCTGGGCGGGGCGGGACCGGCTGATGCCCCAGGAGCACGGCAGGCGCCTCGCCGAGCTGTTCCCGCGCGGGCGCCTGGTCGAGATCGCCGACAGCGGCACCCTGGTCCCGGAGGACCAGCCGGAGCGGCTGGCCGAGGCGATCCGCGCGTTCGTCACCGCGGGCGATCAGGACACGGTCCGCCGGTGAGTCCAGAAGGGACCGACGAGGCCGAGATCGACCAGGCGCTGATCGATCTCTTCCACACCGAGCCGGGCGCCGAGCAGCCGGTCATGGACCGGTTGGCCGCGTTCGGGGCGGCCGGTTTCCACCGGGTCACCGGCCTCTACGACTCCACCGACGTCCCGGAAGCCCTGCGGCGCCGGATGGCCGAACTCGGCCGGGAGACCATCGACGTCTGGAATGTCGCCATCACGGCCGTCGCCCGCGCCAACCCCGCGCTGTACGTCGACAGCATCGGCGAGCCGACCACCGCCGACCTCGTCCGCCTCGCCACCATCGACGACCCGCGCGTCGAGGAGATTCTGACCAGGGCGCTCGACCACCCGGACTGGCTGCACCGCTATCACGCGGAGAACTCGCTCAAGGAGCGGAAACACGGCTAGCGTCGCCGTGCGGTTGCGGCCGCGCGGGTCCATGCTGATGCCGATCACTGGCGAGGAACGGGCGGTGGAGGCATGCACCTACTGGCGGAGGCCGATCTGCGGCTGGACGCGGCTCCCATCGACTACATCCTGCTGGCCGTCTACTTCGTGATGGTGCTGGGCATCGGGGCGCTCGCTCGGCGGTCGGTGTCGAGCAGCCTCGACTTCTTCCTGTCCGGCCGCTCGCTGCCCGCGTGGGTGACCGGGCTGGCGTTCATCTCCGCGAACCTCGGCGCGGTCGAGATCTTCGGCATGACGGCCAACGGCGCGCAGTACGGCATCCCGACGATGCACTACTACTGGATCGGCGCGATCCCGGCGATGGTGTTCCTCGGCCTGGTGATGATGCCGTTCTACTACGGCTCCAAGGTCCGCAGCGTGCCCGAGTTCCTGTTGCGCCGCTTCGGGAAGTTCGCGCACCTGGTCAACGGGCTCAGCTTCGCCACGGCCCAGGTGCTGATCGCGGGCGTCAACCTGTTCGCGCTCGCCACCGTGGTCAACCTGCTGCTCGGCTGGCCGCTGTGGCTCTCGGTCGTGGTCGCCGCCGTGATCGTGCTTGCCTACACGTCGCTGGGCGGGCTTTCCGCGGCCGTCTACAACGAGGTCATGCAGTTCTTCGTGATCGTGGCGATGCTGCTGCCGCTCACCTTCGTCGGGCTGCACCGGGTCGGCGGGTGGGACGGGCTGGTCGACAAGATCCGCGCCGCCAGCCCCGCCACCGCGGCTGAGCAGTTGAACTCCTGGCCGGGCACCAACATCACCGGCATCGGCGACGCGACGCTCTCGGTGCTGGGTATCGTGTTCGGGCTCGGTTTCGTGCTCTCGTTCGGCTACTGGACGACGAACTTCGCCGAGGTGCAGCGCGCGATGTCGGCCAAGAGCATGTCGGCGGCCCGGCGCACGCCGCTGATCGGCGCGTACCCCAAGACGTTCATCGCGCTGGTCATCATCATCCCGGGCATGATCGCCGCGGTGCTGTCGCCGGAACTGGCCGCCTACAAGGCGTCCGGCGGCACGGCCGAGGGCGGCGTCACCTACAACAACGCGATCCTGCTGCTCATCCGCGACCTGCTGCCCAACGGGATGCTCGGCATCGCGATCACCGGGCTGCTGGCCGCGTTCATGGCGGGCATGGCCGCCAACGTCAGCTCGTTCAACACCGTGTTCACCTACGACCTGTGGCAGTCCTATGTCCGCAAGGACAAACCGGACGGCTACTACCTGCGCGTCGGCCGCGTCGTCACCGTCCTCGGCTGCCTCGCCGCGATCGGGACCGCGTTCATCGCGGCCAGCTTCAACAACATCATGGACTACCTGCAGACCCTGTTCGGCTTCTTCAACGCGCCGCTGTTCGCCACGTTCATCCTCGGCATGTTTTGGAAGCGGATGACCCCGCTCGCGGGCGGCCTCGGGCTGATCGCGGGCACCGCGGCGGCGATCACCGTGGACGTGCTCAACCGCGCCGACGTGCTGAACCTGGCCGGGCAGGGGGCGAGCTTCGTCGCGGCGAGCGCGGCGTTCGCGGTGGACATCGCGGTCAGCGTCGGGGTGTCGCTGGTCACCCGGCCCAAGCCCGCGGCGGAGCTGGTCGGGCTGGTGTGGTCGCTGACCCCGCGCGACCAGCTCCGGCACGACACGACCGGGGAGGACGCGGGCTGGTACCGCAGGCCCGGCGTGCTGGCCGCGGGCGTGCTCGCGCTGACCCTGGCGCTCAACATCATCTTCTGGTGAGGAAGGACCGGCCATGACCGACCGCAAGCGCGCTGGGCTGTTCGACCTGCGCGGCATCCTGGCCCTGCTGTTCGGCGTCTACGGCCTGGTGCTGACGGTGATGGGCATCGCGGCCACTTCCCAGGAAGACCTGGACAAGGCGGGCGGCATCAACGTCAACCTGTGGATGGGCGTCGCCATGCTGGTCGCGGCGGCGCTGTTCGCCCTGTGGGTGGTGCTGCGCCCGCTGACCGTGCCGGAAAAGGACCCTGTGGACACCCCGTGAGCTGCGGATTGGTGGGTTAGCCGCACGGCGGCCCGCCCGGGTGGCTACCGTTTGGCCCGTGAGGGGCTCAACACGACTGGCCGCGGCGTGCGTGGCGGCGGTGACGCTCGCGGGCTGCGGCTCGGGCGTCGACCTGGCGAAGACCACCTATCAGCGCACGACCGTGCCCGCGACGGCCGACCTCGGCGGCACCGGCGGCGGCCCGTCGAACACCTCCGGCGGCGGCGACCCGTTCGTGGCCGAGAACCTGCGCAAGGTCAACCCGTGCGGGCTCATGGACACCGACACGCTCACGGCGTTCGGCGAGCCCGCGAACAGCAGGCTCCGCGACTACGTCCTGTGCTCCAACTACATGAAGGACACCGACGGCAAGGAGCTGAACTTCACCCTCACCCTGGGCGAGCTGGCCAGCTCCAGCGAGGCCGAGACCACGAAGACCATTGGCGGCCTGCCCGCGAGCGAGTCCGAGCTGGACGACAAGACGGCCTGCTTCGTCACCGTCATCACCGAGCGCGACCCCGCGCGCGGCATCACCGTGCAGACCGGCGGTGACGGCCCCGGCGACCTGTGCACCCCGGGCCGCAAGCTGCTGGAGACCGTGGTCAACCGCATTCGCGACGACGCGCCGCTGCTTGAGCTGGCCAAGGGCACCCTGGTCGACCTGGAGCCGTGCACGCTGGTCCCCGAGTCCGCGCTCACGCCGGTGATCGGCGATGGCGCGAAACCGCGGCCGAGCGGCCTGCACACCTGCGACTGGAACGCCAGCGGAGACTCTTTCTCGATCGCCTTCAAGCTCGGCACCAAGCCCGACGACCTCGCCGAGGCCGCCGAGACCACCCCGGTCAACCTCGGCGGCGGCGTGACCGCGCAGCAGAAGCATGAGACCAACTCGGGGGTGCGGTGCAGGCTGGAGTGGGCGCACGTGCCGTACCCGGCGGACTCCGAGATCGCCGAGGTGGTCAGCATCGACTACAGCCGCTACGAGCCGCCACCGGACGAGGACGCCTGCGCGAAGACCCAGGCCGTGGCGAAGGCGCTCATCCCGAAGCTGCCCGCCCGCTAGCCAGGGCGGCCCGCCGGGTGTAGGAACGAGAGCGGTTCCGCCTGGTCGGGAGGCCCGATGAAGAAGATCGTGAACGACCCCGCCGACGTGGTCGTGGAGGCGCTGCGCGGGTTGGCCGCGGCGCATCCGGACCTGCTGCGGGTCACCGAGGACCCGGCCGTGGTGGTCCGGTCGGACGCCCCGGTGCGTGGGAAGGTCGCGGTGGTCTCCGGTGGCGGCTCGGGCCACGAGCCGCTGCACACCGGCTTCGTCGGCCCCGGCATGCTCGACGCGGCCTGCCCCGGCGCGGTCTTCACCTCGCCGACCCCGGACCAGGTCCAGGCCGCTGTGTCGCAAGTGGACGGTGGGGCCGGAGTTCTGTTGCTGGTCAAGAACTACACCGGTGACGTCCTCAACTTCGAGACCGCCGCCGAACTGCTCGGCGGAGACGTGCGCACGGTGGTGATCGATGACGACGTCGCCGTCCAAGACTCCCTGTACACCGCGGGCCGCCGCGGCGTCGGCGGCACGGTGCTGCTGGAGAAGATCGTCGGCGCCGCCGCCGAAGCGGGTGCCGACCTCGACACCTGCGAACGCCTGGCCCGCGCGGTGATCGCGAACACCCGCTCGATGGGCATGGCGCTCACCGCCCCGACCGTGCCGCACGTCGGGGAGCCCAGCTTCACCCTCGCCGACGACGAGATGGAAGTCGGCATCGGCATCCACGGCGAACCCGGCCGCCGCCGCACCGCCTTGGCCGACGCCAACGGCATCGTCACCGCCCTGCTCGACCCGATCCTGTCCGACCTGCCGTTCACCGAGGGCGACCGCGTGCTGCTGTTCACCAACTCGATGGGCGGCACCCCGCTGCTGGAGCTGTACCTCGCCCACGGCATCGCGGAAAGACTGTTGGCCGAGCGCGGAATCACGGTGGCGCGCAGACTGGTGGGGCCGTTCATCACGAGCCTGGAGATGAAGGGGATGAGCCTCACCGTGCTGCGCTTGGACGACGACCTCCTGCGCTGGTGGGACGCCCCCGTCCACACCGCCGCCCTGCGCTGGGGCCGCTGATGCCCTGCGACGCGGCAGCGGTGGCCACCGCGATCCGCGCGGCCGCAGCGGTGATCACCACCCACCGCGACGAGCTGGTCCGCCTCGACCAGGCCATCGGCGACGCCGACCACGGCGAAAACCTCAAGCGGGGCTTCGGTTTCGTAGTGTCCAGTTTGGACGCTGGAGTTCCCGACACCCCCGCCGCGGTCCTGAAACTGGTGGCGACGACCTTGATCTCCAAGGTTGGCGGCGCCGCCGGTCCCCTCTACGGCACGGCGTTCCTGCGGGCGGCCACCGCCCTCGGCGACGCCCCGGAACTAACCCCGGAATCGGTGGCCGCGGCCCTACGGGCGGCGGTAGGCGGGGTGATCGCCCGAGGGAAAGCGGAGGTAGGGGACAAGACCATGGTCGACGCCCTCGCCCCCGCCGCCGACGCCGCCGAACAGGTGGCCACCGGCGCCGTCACAGCAGAGTTGGCGAAAGTGCTGCGGTCCGCCGCTGACGCGGCCGAAGCAGGCGCGGACTCCACGGTGCCCCTGATCGCACGGAAGGGACGCGCCTCCTACCTGGGCGAACGCGCCGTCGGCCACCTCGACCCCGGCGCAAGGTCCTCCGCCCTGCTCCTGCGCTCCTTCGCCACCTCGGCGGCGCGCCCATGACACGGGTCGGGTTGGTCATCGTCTCCCACAGCCAGCGCCTCGCCGAAGGCGTGGTCGAGTTGGCCCAGCAGATGGCGCCGGACGTCACCCTCATCGCGGCGGGCGGCTCGGATGGCGAACTGGGCACCGACTTCGACATGGTGTCCAACGCGGTCGCCCAGGCCCAGTCCGGCGCGGGCGTCGCCCTGCTCTACGACCTCGGCAGCGCCAAAATGGTCGCCGACCTAGCCGTGGAAATGCTCGGCGACCCAACCGAAGCGGTAGTCGTCGACGCCCCACTGGTGGAGGGGACGGTAGCCGCCGCCGTAGCCGCCCAAGGCGGCGCCACCCTCGACGCCGTGCTGTCCGCCGCCGCCTCCGCCCTCACCGACGTGCTGTCGGACAAACCCACCACCCCCGAAAACAGCCTGGAGATCGTCCTCACCAACGCCGTAGGCCTCCACGCCCGCCCAGCCGCCCTACTGGCCAACACCCTGACCGGCCTAGACGCCGAAGTGACCGTCTCCTTCAGCGGCCGCTCCGCCAACGCCCGCAGCGTCCTAGCCCTCCTCTCCCTAGGCACCACCGGCGGCGACCAAGTGACCATCACCGCCTCCGGCCCTGACGCCCCCCAGGCCCTCAACCGCATAGGCGACCTAGCCACCAACAACTTCGGCGACTGACCCCACCGGCGACTCTCGGGATAAACGTGCCAGCCACCCCCACTCGGCACTCGGGCGCGGCTTCAAGATCGCGAGTTATCCACAGGCAAGATCGTTCTGGCCTGTTTTGTCGGCCTGGCTTGATAGACTGGAGCGGGGTCAGCCCCCAGGGTGGGTGGGGTTTTGTTGTGGGGCTGTGGGGCGGCAAATCAAGAGCAGTCGCGGACGTGGCTGGGGCGGTGGTTGGGTGGCTTTTGGGTGGGCTGGCACCAGCCTGGTCTTCCTGTCTGCCTTGGCCTTCCGGTCAGTCCGCCCCCCCACGAAGCCGAACCGGCGCTCGCCAGGTGCTCGATGGGGTAGAGCATCCACCCCGACCTCCTGTCAGGCCGCACCTAACCCTGCCAGGGGCTCGATCGGGCGGACTGAGCAGCGAACCCGCCCCCCACGAAGCCGTACCCGGCCCTGCCAGGTGCTCGATGGGGTGGAGTGGTTTCTTTGGGGGTGAAGGAAGATCCCTAAACTTGCCGTGGTCGTGGGGCCGTAGGCTCCCCACCCGTCTTTCCCACGACGGGATCTTCCTTCGTAGGGGCCCCAAAGAAACTACTCCACCCCATCGAGCAGACCACGAAACCCGGGAACCACGGAACCCATCGAGCAACCCCACCAACCCAGGACCCCCACCGAGCACACAAGCGAGCAGGACCCCGCCAAGCAGCGAAGTACTCACCAGGGGCTAACCCAGGTAACCCCAACTTCACCATGAACGGTCCAGTGGTGCAGTTCACCTGGAGTTCGCCCAGTGACATGGCAGTATCAGGCGATGATGTTACCGGCAGGTAGCGTCTTGGGTGCTGTCCAAAGTGACTGCGGAGGTAGCTGTGGCGCGTGAGTTCTCCACCGTTGGCGTTGTCGGGCTCGGGACGATGGGCGCGGGCATCGCTGAGGTACTGGCTCGCACGGGGGTGCGGGTCGTGGCGGTGGAGGTCGATGACGCTGCCGTGGCGCGGGGGCGTGGCCACATCGAGCACTCCACTGGGCGGGCGGTGGCCAAGGGCAAGCTGGAGGAGGCCGCGCGCGCGGATCTGTTGGGGCGGATCAGCTACAGCACCGCGCTGGCGGACCTCGCCGACGCCGACCTGGTGATCGAGGCGGTGCCGGAGCAGCTTGAGCTCAAGGCGAAGGTGTTCGGCGAGCTGGACAAGATCGTGGGGCCGGAGGCGATTCTGGCTTCCAACACCTCGTCGCTGTCGATCACCGAGATCAGTGTCCAGACTGGACGGCCGGGCAAGGTCGTCGGTCTGCACTTCTTCAACCCGGCCCCGGTGCTGAACCTGACCGAGGTCGTGCGCACGGTGATGACCGAGCCGGACGTGGTGACCGATGTGGTCGAGTTCGCGCGGACGCTGGGCAAGGAGCCGGTCGTCATCGGCGACCGCGCCGGGTTCATCGCCAACGCGCTGCTGTTCGGCTACCTCAACCACGCCGTGTCGATGTACGAGGCCAAGTACGCGACCCGCGAGGACCTCGACGCCGCCATGCGCTACGGCTGCGGCTACCCGATGGGCCCGCTGGCGCTGCTCGACCTGATCGGGCTCGACACCGCCTACGAGATCCTCGACACGATGTACGCGCAGTCGCGCGACCGGCTGCACGCGCCCGCCCCGATCCTCAAGCAGATGATCACCGCGGGCCTGCTGGGCCGCAAGACCGGCCGCGGCTTCTACACCTACGAAAGCCCGGGATCGCCGACCGTCGTCGCCGACGAGCTGACCCCGGCCGCCGCGGGCGGCAGCGATGTCGCGGTGCGCGAGATCCAGCGGGTCGGCGTGGTCGGCACCGGCACGATGGCCACCGGCATCGTGGAGGTGTTCGCGCGCAAGGGATACGACGTCGTGCTGCGCGCCCGCAGCACCGAGAAGGCCGAAGCGGCCGTCGGCAAGGTCCGCAAGTCGCTCGACCGGCAGGTCGCCAAGGGCCGTCTGTCCGAAGAGGACCGCGACGCGGTGCTGGCGCGGGTCTCGCCCGCCGTGGAGTTCGAGGAACTGGCCGACTGCGACCTGGTCATCGAGGCCGTCGCCGAGGAACTGGCGATCAAGCAGGAGGTGTTCGGCGCCCTGGACAAGGCGGTGAAGCCGGGCGCGATCCTGGCCACCAGCACCTCGTCGCTGCCGGTCATCGAGTGCGCCGCGGCCACCTCGCGCCCGGCGGACGTGGTTGGTCTGCACTTCTTCAACCCGGCCCCGATCATGAAGCTGGTCGAGATCGTGGAGACCATCTCCACCGGCGCGGACGTGGTCGCCACCGCTGACGCGATCTGCCGCAAGGTCGGCAAGCAGCCGGTGCACTGCGGCGACCGGGCGGGCTTCATCGTCAACGCGCTGCTGTTCCCGTACCTCAACGACGCGGTGAAGATGCTGGAGGCGCACTACGCCGAGGCCGACGACATCGACGCGGCCATGAAGATCGGCTGCGGCCTGCCGATGGGCCCGTTCGAGCTGCTCGACGTCGTGGGCCTGGACGTCTCGCTCGCCATCGAGCGCACCCTCTACAACGAGTTCCACGAGGCTGGCTTCGCGCCAGCCCCGCTGCTGGAGCACCTGGTCACCGCGGGCCGCCTCGGCCGCAAGACCGGCAAGGGCTTCCGCGACTACACCAAGAAGTAGCCAGGTCAGGCGACGGCCCCCGCGCCCGCGCGGGGGCCGTTCGCTTGCTCAGCCGCAGCAGCCGCCGCCGCAGCACCCGCCGCCACCGCCGGACGGGGCGGCGGGCGCGCCCGCTTTGCCCGCCAGCCCGGCCATGGTGAGCAGCTTGACCGTGTCGTCATGCCCCCGCGGGCACGGCGCGGGCGCGGACGACTCGCTCATCGGCCGGTTCACGTCGAAGGTCGATCCACACTCGCGGCAACGGAACTCATAGGTAGGCACGCAGCCATTGTGCCTTCTCAGGTCCGCGCGAGCAGCCGGGCCGTCACGGGCTGACGGTGAGGCTGGGGTCGCGCTCGATCACGCCGTCCAGCACGGAGTCGATCTTCGCCAGCAGGTCCGCGTCCAGCTTCACGCCCGCGGCCTTGACGTTCTCCCCGACCTGCTCCGGCCGCGACGCGCCGATGATCGCCGAGGCCACGTTCGGGTTCTGCAGCACCCACGCCACCGCGAGCTGCGCCAGCGACAGCCCGGCCTCCTCGGCGAGCGGCTTGAGGTTCTGCACGGCGGTGAGCACGTCGTCGCGCAGCCAGTGGGCGATGAAGTCCTTGCCGCTGGCCTCGTCGGTCGCGCGGGACCCCGCAGGCGGCGTCGCCCCGGGCTGGTACTTGCCGGTCAGCACGCCCTGCGCGATCGGCGACCACACGATCTGCGAGATGCCCTCCCGCTCGGACGCGGGCACGACCTGGTCCTCGATCACCCGCCACAGCATCGAGTACTGCGGCTGGTTCGAGATCAGCGGCACGTTCAGCTCCCGCGCCAGCGCCGCGCCCCGGGTGATCTGCTCCGCGGTCCACTCCGAGACCCCGACGTAGAGGACCTTGCCCTGGCGCACCAGGTCGGCGAAGGCGAGGAAGGTCTCCTCAAGCGGCACCGTCCGGTCGAAACGGTGCGCCTGGTAGAGGTCGACGTAGTCGGTGCCCAGCCGCCTGAGCGAGGCGTTGGCCGACTCCATGATGTGCTTGCGGCCCAGCCCCCGGTCGTTGGGCCCGCCGGGGCCGGTCGGCCAGTAGACCTTGGTGAAGATCTCCAGCCCCTCCCGGCGCTGGCCCTTGAGCGCGCGGCCGAGCACCGACTCGGCCTTGGTGTTCGCGTAGACGTCCGCGGTGTCGAACGTGGTGATGCCCGCGTCGAGGGCGGCGCGCACACAGGCGTGCGCGGCGTCCTCCTCGACCTGCGAGCCGTGGGTGATCCAGTTGCCGTACGAGATCTCAGAGACGTTCAGGCCGCTGCGGCCGAGGCGACGAAACTCCATGACCGCAATCTACTTCGCCTTGCTAAGAACCTGCCACCCGTTTCAGACGGGGTCGCCGGGGGCGACGCGCGGCTTGGGAACCCGCAGTTTCCGCAGCTGGGTGGCGCGGACGAAGGCGTACCAGCCGGTGGAGAAGCCGCGGACGTTCTCCTTGGGGAACTTCGCGCGCACCAGCTTGGCGATGCGGCGGCCGTTGAGGATGGCCTCGATCACCATCATGATCAGCATCAGCAGGCAAGCCAGTGTCGCGTACTGCTGCACCGCCAGCGACGGCGCCAGCAGCGCGACGAACACCACGACGGCCAGTGGCATGAACAGGCCCAGCAGGTTGCGCTTGGCGTCCACGAGGTCGCGGATGTAGGCCTTGACCGGGCCCCGGTCGCGCGGCATGAGGTAGCGGTCGTCGCCCTCGTTCATCCGCCTGCGCTGCTCGACGCGCTGCTCCCGGCGCTTGGCGGCGAGCGCCTTGCGCTCCTCCTTGCTGCCGCGCGCGCGGCGCATCGCCTCCCGGGTGGTCTTCGGCGGCGGCGGGACCGGCCCGCGCTTGCGGCCCTCGGCCTCGCGGCGCTTGGGCGTCGGCCTGCCCTTGCCCGGGGTGCGCGCCTTGTTCGTCTCGCCCACCGTCACGGCGGCCTCATCGACCTGCTCGGTGTCGGGGCTGTCGGCTGCGCTGCGGCGAAGGAACCTCACGTCGACAGGGTATGACAAGGCCCGCGCTCGCTACGCTGCGGCCGTGCGAGTCGTCATCGCGCCGGACTCGTTCGGCGGCACGCTGAGCGCCGCGGAGGCCGCCGCGGCCATCGCGGCGGGCTGGACCCGGGGCGATCCCGCGGCCAGGCTCGTCCTTCGTCCCTTGGCCGACGGCGGCCCCGGTTTTGTCGACGTCCTGCACGCGGCCCTCGGCGGCGTCGTCCACCGGCGCACTGTCACCGGCCCGCTGGGCGATCCCGTCGAGGCGCGCTGGCTGTTCCACGACGGTGCCGCGTATGTGGAATCCGCCGAAGCCATCGGCCTGCACCTTGTCCCGGCCGCCCAACGGCCCGCGGCGTGCGAGACGGCCACCAGCCGCGGCGTCGGCGAACTGGTCGCCGCGGCTTATGCCGCTGGCGCCCACACCATCGTCGTCGGCCTCGGCGGCTCCGCCACGACAGACGGCGGCATGGGCGCGCTGGCCGCCTTGGCGGAGGGTGTGGGCGCGCCGCTGGACCTGCCTGGCGTCGCCGCCCTGTTCGCGGCGCGACCTGGTGCGGCGCGGGTGGGCGGGACCCGGCTGGTGGTGGCGGTCGATGTGGAGAACCCGCTGCTCGGCCCGCATGGCGCCGCGGTCACGTTCGGGCCGCAGAAGGGGGCCGACCCCGCTGCCGTGGCGCGGCTGGAAACCCGGTTGGCCGCCTGGGCCGACGACCTCGCCGCCCGGCTGGGCCGTGATCCGCGGGCCGAGCCGGGCGCGGGCGCGGCGGGCGGACTCGGGTTCGCCCTGCTCACGTTGGGTGGCGACGCGGTGTCCGGGGCGGGGCTGGTGCGCTCGGCGACCGCTCTCGACCAGGCCCTCGACCACGCCGACCTGGTGGTGACCGGAGAGGGGAGCTTCGACTGGCAGTCGCTGCGCGGCAAGCTGGTGACCGCCGTCGCCGCCGCCGCGGCCGAGCGGGGTGTGCCGTGCCTGGTGCTGGCCGGGCAGGTCGGGGTCGGGCGCAGGCAGGCCGCCGCGGCGGGGGTCGACGCCGCGCACTCGGTGGCCGAGCACGTGGGCTCGGTGGCCGCCGCGCTCGCCGATCCGGCGGGCACTCTCGCCGCGTTGGCCGAGCACGTAGCGTCGCAGTGGCGCTGAAAGACCGCCCCGAGGTGAGCACGGGAACAGATCCGGTCCCGATTGTGTCACCATGGGGAGAGCACGGAACAAAGTCCGCGCCCACGCTGTTGTGCCGGGCGTACGCCCGAGTAGGACCTTCCCTAGGGAGAACGATGACGACCGCTCAGGAATCGAGCACCGAGGCCGCGACCCACGGTGTGGAGCTGTCCGAAGCCGCAGCTGTCAAGGCCAAGGCTCTGCTCGACCAGGAGGGCCGCGACGACATGCACCTGCGCATCGCCGTCCAGCCCGGTGGCTGCGCGGGCCTGCGCTACCAGCTCTTCTTCGACGAGCGCACCCTCGACGGCGACCTGTTCCGCGACTTCGACGGCCTCAAGGTCGCCGTGGACCGGATGAGCGCCCCCTACGTCCAGGGCGCCGTGATCGACTTTGTCGACACCATCGAGAAGCAGGGCTTCACGATCGAGAACCCGAACGCGGGCGGCAGCTGCGCCTGTGGCGACTCGTTCCACTGATCCGAGAACGCCACCGACCCTCACCGAACGCCGACTAGGGCCGCGATCGCGCGATCGTGGCCCTTTCGGCGTTTCGGTGTCAGACGTATTCGTCCAGGTCGGCGACCTGCGCGTGACATGCCTCATTGACCGTCCACGCCCCGACCGCGCGGGGCTGCTGCCGGGAAGTCGGGTCGGCCGCGAGGGTGGCGGGGATGAACGCGCAGTCCGCGATCAGCTCGGTGATGGTGTCTGGCTCTCGTGTGCTCATCCACCGCACGGTAAGCCCAGTGGCGGACGGTTCCCAGGGCTACGGAACGGTAGTGTTCAAAGGTGATCTGAGACCACCCCCGCGGGTGGTTCGGCACCCATGATCGCCGCCCAGACCGAGTTCGACGCCGACTCCGCCGTCGACCCGCCTAGACAGGGAGGGCCCTCGTGCCCGTTGCCGTCACCGGAAGCATCGCCACCGATCACCTGATGCACTTCCCCGGAAGGTTCGCCGAGCAGCTTGTCGCCGAGCAGCTGCACCGGCTCTCGCTGAGCTTCCTGGTCGACGACCTGGTCGTCCGCCGCGGCGGCATCGGGGCCAACATCGCCTTCGGGCTCGGTGTGCTCGGTGTGTCGCCGGTCCTGGTCGGCGCGGTGGGCGCCGACTTCGCCGATTACCAGTCCTGGCTGGAGCGCCACGGCGTCGACTGCTCGGGCGTGCGGATCTCCGAGGTCGCCCACACCGCCCGGTTCGTGTGCACCACCGACGACGACATGTGCCAGATCGCCTCGTTCTACGCGGGCGCCATGTCCGAGTCCCGGCTCATCGAGCTGTCGCCCATCGCCGACCGCGTCGGCGGCCTGGACCTGGTCCTGATCAGCCCGGACGACCCCGAGGGCATGCTCCGGCACGCCGACGAGTGCCGCCAGCGCGGCTACCGCTTCGGCGTCGACCCGTCCCAGCAGATGGCCCGGATGCCCGGCGACCAGATCCAGGCGTTCATCACCGGCGCCGACTACCTGTTCACCAACGACTACGAGTGGGAACTGCTGCGCCAGAAGACCGGCTGGTCCGAGCGGGAGGTCATGGACCGCGTCGGCCTGCGCATCACCACCCTGGGCGAGAAGGGCGTGGAGATCGTCGCCAAGGACGGCTCGGTCCTGCACGTCGGCGCCGTCCCCGAGACCAGCAAGGCCGACCCCACCGGCGTCGGCGACGGCTTCCGGGCGGGCTTCCTCGCGGGCCTCACCCAGGGCCTGAGCCTGGAGCGGTCCGCGCAGCTGGGCTCCCTGGTCGCCGTCCTGGTCCTGGAGACCATCGGCACCCAGGAGTGGACCTTCCGCAAGGCCGAGGCCACCTCCCGCATCAGCGGAGCCTTCGGCCCGGACGCCGCCGCCGAGATCGAAGCCGTGCTGCCTGGCTGACCCGGCCGTCGAGGATGCGGGCTTTCGGTCTTCCGAAGGCCCGCATCCTTGTCTCC
This sequence comes from Actinokineospora sp. NPDC051303, assembly GCF_055586285.1. Classification (NCBI taxonomy): domain Bacteria; kingdom Bacillati; phylum Actinomycetota; class Actinomycetes; order Pseudonocardiales; family Pseudonocardiaceae; genus Actinokineospora; species Actinokineospora sp. NPDC051303. Next base: position 7,721 of record NZ_JBVJIN010000053.1, on the reverse strand, counting down.
GCGCCCGTCATCTGCTCGGAAAGCAGCCGATTCCCCGCAGGCGCGCAAAGCGGCCACTCCCCGGCGCCGCCGCCTCGCCCGCGCCCACCAAGCCCCCCTTGTTCCCCCGCCTTTCCGTCCGTTTCACCGCCCGTTTTCGCCGCCCGCCGCCCCCACCGCAAAGCCCACCCTCCCTGGGGGCCATCCCCGCTCCAGCCTATCGCCGCAGGTCAGCGCGGGGAATAGGGACGGCGGACCGGTGGATCACTAACGGGTATGTGGATAACTGGCGGCGGTGAAAGTCACAACGCGGTTAGAATGCGCGGCCCGTCTTCGGTGATGGCCACCGTGTGCTCGACGTGGGCGGCGCGGCTGCCGTCGGTGGTGCGCAGGGCCCAGCCGTCGCCGTCGACCGCGTAGTCGTCCTGGCCACCCGCGTGCAGCATTGGCTCGATGGCCAGCACCATGCCCGGCCGCAGACGCAGGCCGCGCCCCGGCTTGCCCTCGTTGGGCACGCCGGGGGGCTCGTGCATGGCGCGGCCGACGCCGTGGCCGCCGAAGTCGTCCTGCATGCCGTATCCGCCCGCGCGCACGACGCTGCCCACGGCGTGCCCGATGTCCCCGAGCCGCCCGCCCGGCACGGCGGCGGCGATGCCCGCCGCCAGCGCCCGCTCGGCGGCCGAGATCATCGCCACATCCGCCGCCCGCGCCGTCCCGACCACGAACGACACCGCCGAGTCCCCGTGCCAGCCGTCGACGTTCGCCCCGAAGTCGATGCTGACCAGGTCCCCGTCCCGCAGCCGGGTCCGGTCCGGAATCCCGTGCACGATCACCCCGTTGACCGACGCGCAGATCACCGCGGGAAACGGCGTCGGAGCGAACCCAGGCAGGTAGTCCAGAAACGACGACTTGGCCTTGTGCGTGGCCAGCACGTCCCGAGCCACCTCGTCCAGTTCCAGCAGCCGCACCCCGACCGCCGCCGCGTCCCGCACCGCCGCCAGCGCGACCGCCACAACCTGCCCTGCGGCCCGCATCGCGGCCAGCTCACCCGGTGTCTTCAACTCGATCATGCGGATAACTATACCGGTATTGTTGTACCGCTCTCCGCTCAAGGGCGGGCACTGAACGCGGTGAGCGGGAGCGACACCCGTGCTTGGGTTCACCTATCCGGCACCCACGATCACAACGCCGAGAAACAGGCGAGCAGATGGCCGAAGAAGTTCGCTGCCTGGCAGGCGCTGCCGTGGCGCTGGCCGGGCTGCGGTTTCAGCGACCGACGAGGGAGTTTCCCGGGACCGCCCGTCGAACCCCGGTAGATCCGGCCGGAGCGGTATTACTATTGCCGCATGGTGCGACCACCGCTGAGCCAGGACGAGCGCGACCGAGGCGAACTGCTCGGCGCCCTGTTGCGGGAGGCGCGGGCCGACCGGAGCATGGTCGAGGTGGCCGCCGCGGCGGGGATCTCGGTGGAGACGTTGCGCAAGATCGAGCGGGGGCGGGTGCCCACGCCCGCGTTCTTCACCGTCGCCGCCATCGCGGGCGCGGTCGATTTGCCGTTGGACGACCTGCTCGCCCGCACCACGGCGCCGACGCCCGGGTTGTTGTCGGCCTGAGCGAAGCCGGAGGGCCGCCCGAAGCGGACGGCCCTCGCGGGGTCAGATCTTGACCGGGTAGTGCGGCTCCGGCGGGACCACCGTGATCCGGCGCTCGATGAAGATGCCGTGCCAGATCATGAACACCAGCAGCGCCCAGATGCGCCTGCTGTGGTCCAGCGTGCCCGCCCGGTGCTCCTCCAGCAGGCGCATGACGGCGTTCTTGTCGATCAGCGCGTCGGTCTGCGACTGCATCACGATGTCGCGGGCCCAGTCGTACATCTCCTCGCGCAGCCACAGCCGGATCGGGACCGGGAAGCCGAGCTTGCGGCGGTTGAGCACGTGCGCGGGCACGACCCGGCGCAGCGCCTGGCGCAGGGCGTACTTCGTGGTCTCCTTGGTGAGCTTCTGCTCCAGCGGCACCTCGGCCGCCACCCGGAACACCTCCGGGTCCAGGAACGGCACCCGCAGCTCCAGCGAGTTCGCCATGGTCATCTTGTCCGCCTTGACCAGGATGTCGCCGCGCAGCCACGTGTAGAGGTCCACGTGCTGCATCCGGGTCACCGGGTCCCAGGACTCCGACTCGCGGTAGTGCGCCGCGGTGATGTCCTTGTGGCTGACGCGCGGGTCGAACGTGCGCAGCACCGCGCGCAGCTGGTCGTCGCGGAAGATGCGGGCGTTGCCGTAGTAGCGGTCCTCCAGGCTCAGCGCGCCGCGGCGCAGCAGGTCCTTGCCCCGGGTGCCGTCGGGGATCTTCGTGGAGACCTTGCCCAGGACCTTGCGCAGCGCCCCGGGCACCCGCTCGAACGGCGCGAGCGACAGCGGCTCGCGGTAGATCGTGTAGCCGCCGAACAGCTCGTCGGCGCCCTCGCCGGACAGCACGACCTTCACGTGCTTGCGGGCCTCGCGCGCGATGAACCACAGCGGGACCAGCGCCGGGTCGGCCACCGGGTCGTCGAGGTACCAGACGATGAGCGGCAGGGCCTCCATCATCTCGTGCGCCGACACCGTGCGGACCACGTGCTTGACCCCGATCGCGGCGGCCGACTCGGCGGCCACGTCGACCTCGGAGTAGCCCTGCCGCTCGAAGCCCGTGGTGAACGTCACCAGGTCCGGGTTGTGCTCGCGGGCCAGCGCGGCGATCGCCGTCGAGTCGATGCCGCCGGAGAGGAACGAGCCGACCGTCACATCCGCGCGCATGTGCATCCGCACCGAGTCGCTCATGACCTCGGCGATGCGCGAGTACAGCGCCTCGGCGTCGGCGGGGCCGCGCACCGGGGTCGGCCGGAACCGCGGCAGGAAGTACCGCCTGGTCACCGGCTCCTCGCCCGGAGTCAGGGTGAACGACGTGCCGGACTCGATGCGGTGGATCGCGTTGTGCAGCGACGCGGGCTCGGGCACGTACTGCAACGTCAGGTAGTGCTGCAGCGAGCGCCGGTCGAGTTCCTGCTTGATCCCCAGCAGCGGCGCGAGTTCCAGAATGGACTTCTTCTCACTGGAGAAGGCCACCCCGCCGGGGCCAGCGGCGTAGAACAGCGGCTTGATGCCGAACGGGTCGCGCGCGCCGAACAGCGTCTGCCGCGCCGAGTCCCAGATCAGGAACGCGAACATGCCGCGCAGCCGGGTGACGGCGGCCTCGCCGAGGTAGTGGTAGGCCGCGACGATCGTCTCCGAGTCGCCGTCGGTGGTGAACCGCGCGCCGAACCGGTGCGTCAGCTCCGCCCGAAGCTCCAGGTAGTTGTAGATCTCGCCGTTGAACAGCAGCGTGTACCGGTTGGGCGCCTCCGGCGGGCCCCACGGCAGCGGCTGGTGCGAGTGCTCCAGGTCGATCATCGCGAGCCGGTTGAAGCCGAAGACGGCCTCACCGCCGGTCCAGGTCCCGCTCTCGTCGGGGCCGCGGTGGCGCTGGCAGCGCATCGCGGCGCCGACCGCGGAGCGCGCCGCGGTGGCATCCATTTCCGAAGGGCAGACCAGGCCAAGAAGACCGCACACGCTGTTCGCGCACCTCTCGTGTCGAGCCGGTATCTCGCGGGGAGAGGCCAGTATGCCGGTCCCAGTCACCCCGCCTGACACGGCCGCGTCCGCCCCGAAGTGTGACCGAGATCCGTTCCCCCCTCAGGGGGTGTGGCCTGGGTCGCTGGGCTAGGCTCCGGATTGCTCTATCAGGAGCGCCGATCGCCGCTGCCCGCGGCGGCGGACGCGGACCGGGGAGCGTGGAGATACCGCCTCAAGGAGGAGTCGCGCAGTGGGCACACCCAAGGGTGTCGGGAACCGCACGCCAGTGGCCCGGCTGACCAAGGTCGCCGGTCTCGTCGCGCTGGTCGCCCTCGGCGCCACCGGCTGCTCCACCGACGAGGTGCTGCGGTTCGGCTGGCCGGAGGGCATCACCCCGCAGGCCGACCGGATGCGCGAGTTCTGGACCTGGTCGGTCGTCGCGGCGCTGGTCATCGGTGTGATCACCTGGGCGCTGATCCTGTGGCCGGTGGTGGCGCACCGCAAGCGCGGCGACAAGCTGCCCAAGCAGTTCCAGTACAACCACTTCCTGGAGCTGATCTACACCGGCATCCCGGTCGTCATTGTGGTGGTGCTGTTCTACTTCACCGCGACCACGCAGAACTACGTGCAGGCCGAGACCGACGACCCCGACGTGACGGTGGACGTGCTCGCCTTCCAGTGGAACTGGGAGTTCGACTACAAGTCCTATAAGGACACCAAGGGCGCCTTGCAGAAGCCCGCGGCCCCCGGCGACGACACGGTCCGCACCATCGGCAGCTCCGCCGAGATCCCGCTGCTGGTCCTGCCGACCAACCGGACGATCCACTACAACCTGCGCGCCCGCGACGTCATCCACTCGTTCTTCGTGCCGGAGTTCCTGTTCAAGCGCGACGTCTTCCCGCACCCGGAGAAGAACAACCAGGACGCGACGTTCCAGAACACGATCGACCGCACCGGCTCGTTCGTGGGCCGCTGCGCGGAACTCTGCGGCACCTACCACGCGGTGATGAACTTCGAGGTCCGCGCCGTCACCCCCGAGCAGTTCGACCAGTACATGGCGCTGCGCACCCAGACCAACCCCAAGACCGGCAAGGGTTACACCGCGGCCGAGGCGCTGACCGAGATGAACTGCGGCGAGCTGTGCTCCCCGACCGCGGTCACCACCAAGCCGTTCAACACCGACCGCACCGCGCGCACCGCGTCCAACTGAGACGGTTGCGCATGGACACCGCGGCACGACAGGTGAATGTGAGGACAGCATGAAGGTCGAAGCCAGGCTCTTCGATGTCACGACCGGCTTCTTCTTTCTCTCGGCCATCGTCTACGGGCTGTGGGCGAAGGAGCCCGTGGGCACGGTCGCCTTGATCCTCACCGGTGGGCTCTCGCTCATCGTCGGGTCTTACTTCCACTTCATCGCCCGCCGCCTCGAACAGCGCCCAGAGGACAACCCGGACGCCGAGGTCAGCGACGGCGCGGGCGAACTCGGCTTCTTCAGCCCCGGCAGCTACTGGCCAGTCGCCATCGCCGCGTCCGCCGCCCTGGCGGGCTTCGCCATGGCGTTCTGGCAGGTGTGGCTGCTGACCATCGCCATCGTCTTGGTCCTGATCACAGTCGGCGGCTTGATCTTCGAGTACCACACTCGCCCAGACCACGACTGATCCAGACCCCAGTCACACGGCCGCTGCCCCCTTCCGGAACCGGAAAGGGGCAGCGGCGGTCTTCGGGCACCGCTGCTCGACCGGTTTCGTCAGCGCCAGACGCGGCCATGGATCACGGTGTTCCGGAGCCGTGCTCCTCGACGCGGGCGGGACGAGCTAGGCCGTGGGGGTCAGGTGCGCGGGCCTCGGCGGCTGGGCCGGACGTCCCCAGCGAGGCCGCGACAGTGGCGACCGCGTAGCAGAGCGCGAACAGGACGAAGGCCAGGTGCGGTTGCCCGGCTCCTGCGGCCGCGCCGACCAGCAGGGTGGCTAGCAGGCTTGCCACCCTGCCCGAGGCATTGGCCGCGCCGACCCCGGTCGAGCGCAGGGTGGCCGGGTAAAGCGACGGGGTGAATGGCACGATGCCGCTGAAACCGCCTTCCTGGCAGAAGGACAGCGCCCAGCCGACGGCGAGCAGCAGTGGGAGCGTGGGCGGCGCTCCGAGCAGCGTCCCGAACCCCAGGGTGAGTCCGGTCGCGGCGACGCCCATTCCGACGATCACCGCGCGCGGCCCCGCGCGGCGGATCAGGGGCAGCATCGCGACCCGCCCCGCGATGGCGCCGAGTTGGAAGCCGAGGGTGTAGCCGAGGACGTCGGCCAAGGGCATGCCGGTCAGGGTCAGCAGGGTGGGCAGCCACAGGGTGATGCCGAAGTAGGCGAAACTCCAGGCGAACCACAGCGTCCAGGCAAGCAGCGTGGCCCGGCGGTAAGGGCGGGACAGCACCGAGCAGGTCTCCTGGACCGAGACCAGCCCGCCGGGCTTGGGTGGGTTTTCGGTGGCGATCGGAGTCCCGGGTGCTGGTGAGTGTTCGGCGGTGGCTGGGGTGCCGGGTGTGGGCGGGCTCTCGGCGGCAACCGGGGAGCCGAGGGCGACCCAGCGCGCGGAGCGTTCCGCGGCTTCGGTTTTGCCTTGGGACAGTAGGAAAGCGGGGGTCTCCGGGATGAGGCTCCGCGCGGCCAGCAGTAGCACGCCGGGCAGGGCGCAGGCCAGGAAGGTGCCGCGCCAGCCCACCTCCGGCAGCAGCCAGCGAGCCAGCCCTGTCGCGGACAGCGCGCCCACTCCGAAGGCCACGGCCCACAGGCTGAGCAAGCGGGCGCGGGACGCGCGGGGCAGGAACTCGTGCAGCAAGGCGGTGTCCACCGGGATCAAACCGCCCATGCCCACCCCGACGCAGAACCGCAGGAGGGCCAACTGGACCGGGTCGCGCGCCGCGGCGCACAGGGCACCGAAACCGGTGAACAGGGCTGCGGTGAGCTGGAACGTGGGGCGTCTGCCAATCCGGTCGGCGACCCGGCCGAACACCAGGGATCCGAGGAACATGCCGGGCAAGGCAGCCGCGGTGAGTATCCCGACCGTGGACGGAGCCAGCGCCCACTCCCGCAGCAGCGCGGGTGCCACCAGCGCCATCGCCTGCAGGTCCATCGAGTCGAAGAACGCGCCCCCGACGCACACCGCGAAGACCAGCCAGTGCCGCCGGTTCAGCGGCAGCGCGTCGAGGTCAACCATCGGCGACCCAGTCGTCAGCGTTGAACCGGACAGACCGGACGCGGGAGGCGAGGTCGATCACGGCGCCGGGTCCATAGGCCTCGCCGACGCGGCTGAGCAGGCTGCCCAGACCGATCTCGTAGTTTCGCGAGCCCGGCGACTCCAGGGCGAACGCGGCCTGGACACAGCCGAGTTGGGCCGAGCGCGGGACAGACAGCCCGCAGGCCACGCCCGCGAGGAACCCGGCGCGGAACGCGTCCCGCGCACCGGCCGGGTCGACTACTCGAACACCGGAGACCGCGGACACGGTCACCGGCTCGGCGCCCAGAGCGTCGACCTGGACACCGCGCTCGCCGAGGCAACGCACCCAGGAGCCGACGCGGCGCAGCACCTCATCGTGCGACCACCTGGTGCCCTCGACCAGCGATCTGGAAGTGCTGGGGCAGGTGAACAGCCAGGTCGCGCCGTCGACCAGGTCCGGGGCCGCCGGTGCCGCTGAGGGACAGGCGGCGAACGGGGCGCCTGAGGACCGGCAGTCGTAGGTGTGCCGCAGTGTCAGAGCCGGGTCTTCAGTCCCGGGGGCGATGACCACGAGGTCGGCCGCAGGGATCGTCGTCGACCCCTGCACCCTGGCTTGCGCCACGCCGAGCCGGGCCAAGCCGAAGGCCAGGTTGGCCGCGGCCGCCCCTGAACCGGAGACGACCACGCGGGTCACAGCGACAAAGCGTGCCGCAGCGCGTCGGCGCGGTCGGTCTGCTCCCAGGGCAGGTCCAGCTCGGGGCGGCCGAAGTGGCCGTAGGCCGCGGTCTGGGCGTAGATGGGGCGCAGCAGGTCGAGGTCGCGGATGATCGCGGCCGGACGCAGGTCGAAGACCTCGCGGATCGCGGACTGGATCTTGAGCGGGTCGACGTTCTCGGTGCCGAAGGTCTCCACGAACAACCCGACCGGGGCGGCCTTGCCGATCGCGTACGC
>NZ_JBVJIN010000052.1:0-38674 GCF_055586285.1 Actinokineospora sp. NPDC051303 | reverse complement strand
CCCCCCCCCCCCCCCCCCCCCCCCCCCCCCCCCCCCCCCCCCCCCCCCCCCCCCCCCCCCCCCCCCCCCCCCCCCCCCCCCCCCCCCCCCCCCACACCCATAGATGAGGACATCGGAACCCGAACGTGACGTTCGCTTTCGCTAACTTTCCCGCCGAGTGGGCCAATGCCCGGCGAACTGCCAAGATGCACCGCGTGACTCCCCCCTTCGCGCCCGTTCCCGCCGGACACCTGGCTCCCCCACGACCCCCGGTGTGGTGGTCCGGCCTGGCCGCAGCGGTCGGCCTCCTGGGCGCGGCGGCGCTCGCCCTGGCAGGCTCGTTCGGTTCGGCCTTCCGACTGACGATGCCCGCGCAAGAGGGCGGCGAACCACTCGAAATCGACCAGACACTGTGGACAACCACCACCACCGACGCGGCCGACCTCGGCGCGTTCCTACGTCCGCTATCGGACTACAGCGGCATCCCAGTCGCGGTCGGCGCGGGCCTCCTCACCATCGCGGGCATCCTCGCACTGGTCGCGACCCTGCGCGCCCGCCCCCGCCTGGTGACGGCGATCCGCGTCATCAGCGGCCTGGGCACCGGAGTGCTCGCAGGCAGCGTCGCGGCACTGGGCATCAGCCTGATCGGCTTCATCGACCTGGTCCTGCACGGCCCCGCGTTCGAGGGCACCAGCACAACGGTGAGCACGGAGATCGGCCTGACCCTGGTCATCATCGCGGCCGTCCTGGCCTTCGCGGGCACAGCCGCCACCTGGATCTGGCGCAGGCACCGCCGCGTGGAACCCGCCACCCCACCCATGGGCTTCCGCTCCCCGATGGCGCCCCCACCCCCCGGCTTCCAGCCAACCGGCTATCCGGTGAGCCCCGCATGGCCCCACCCCACAGCCCCTCCCGCACCCCACACCCCGCCACCGGTGGTCGCGGTTCCCGTCGGAAATGGATCGTCCACCACACCCCCAGAAAGCACGGAGGCGAGCGGCAAACCCGAGGACACCACCACCCCGGAATCCCCAACCACAACCCCCGAGAAAGCCCCCGCGACCGACACCCAAATGGCGAACCCCGACACCACCAACGAGGTCAGCCAACGGTTGGAGACCCCCGCAGAGCCCACCCCCACCGAAGACGACCCAGACCGCACCCAACTGGTGCCGAAAACCTGACACTCGCCCACACAGGAACATCTAAAGCCGCGACGCGTGGGCAGGGGCAGGGGCAGGGGCGATGGTGCGGAATTGGCAGTGAATCCGCCCCCCGCCAGGCCGCATCCGCCCCTGCCAGGTGCCTGATGGGGTAGACGGAGCAGCAAACCCGCTCTGCTGCCAGCCCCGCCCCCTGCCAGGCCGAACCGACGCCCGCCCAGTGCTCGATGGGGTGGAGTGGTTTCTTTGGGGGAGAAGGAAGATCCCTAAACTCGCCGTGGTCGTGGGGCCGAAGGCTCCCCACCCGTCTTTCCCACGACGGGATCTTCCTTCGTAGGGGCCCCAAAGAAACCACTCCACCCCATCGAGCAGACAGCACACAGCCAGCCACCCCGAGAACCCGCTCCACCCCATCGAGCAACCCCACCAAGCAAACCCACGAGAGCAACCACTACTCCGTGTCAGCGACCCCACCCCACCCCCACTTCCCGCAGTGAGACAGCACTAGCCCATTAGAGGGTCCACAACGTCGGCGACCAGGCGATACCCCTGGGTTTGCCCCCCATGCTGGGGGATGATCCGGTGGTGTCCGGTGCCTCGGCGGACGCGCGGCGCCTGTCCGCGGCGTACCTGCTGCTCACGCTCGCACTTCTCGGGGTAGCCGGGTGGTGTCTGCTGTCGCGGGCGCTGGCGCCGAGCGACGGCACCACCGTCAACGTCGGCGACAGCGCCGTCTCCCCCGCCGCGGTGATCGTGATCGACCACGAGCCAGGCAGCCCGCTGCGCACCGGCGACCAGATCCTCGCCATCCACGCAAACACGCCGACCATCGGAGACGACCTCCTCTACCGGGTCCTACGCGACGGCGAGATCATCGACCTGACCGTGACCGTCACCGCTTACCCCCTGTTGGACAAGCTCGCCGAAGGCTGGCCAACGCTGCTGGTCGTCACGTTGCTCACCGGCACCGCAGTGACCATCTTCTGGTTCCGCCCCACCGAGCCAGCCGCGCGAGCAGCGCTGCTGTCGGCCGGAATCACCGCCCTCACCACCGCCGGGGCGACGTTCTTCCCACTGGAGGCGCTCGACCTGGTCGCGGGCGGTCAGTTCTGGCGGTGGTTCGCCGGTGAGGCCGCGTTCGCGCTGCTGTGGTCGGCGATGTTGCATTTCGCGCTGGCGTTTCCCGCGGTGCTCGACGCCCGCGCGCACCGGCGGTGGGTGATCCTGGCCTACCTCGGCCCGCCGCTGCTGTACGGGCTGTGGTGCCTGCGGGCGCTGTGGCTGGACGAGCCGGTGGCGCGGCTGGCGGTGCTGGGCTCCCCCGCCGTGCCCGCGCTGTTCGTCTACCCGCTGGTGATCCTCGCGGTGCTGATCGGCAAGTACCGGCGCTCGGCCGACCCGACAGCGCGGCGGCGGCTGCGGTGGCTGGCGGCGGCGCTGGGCGTGGGCGCGACGGTGTACCTGGCGGCCTGGGTGCTGCCGACCAGGTTGACGGGCGCTCCCCTGCTGCCCGAGAGCTACCACGCGCTGGCGTTCCTGCCGGTGCCGGTCGCGGTGGCGGCGGCGATCCTGCGGCACCGGGCGCTGGACATCGAGGTGGTGATCAGCCGGTCGCTGATTTACGGCGCGCTGAGCGCGGGGGTGGTCGCGACCTATGTGGCCGCGGTGGCGGGGCTGTCGCTGCTGTTTCCGCCGATCGATCCGCTGTGGCAGCAGGCAATGGCCGCCGCCGGGGTCGCGGCGCTGGCGCAGCCGCTGCGGGACCGGCTGCAGGAGGTGGTGAACAAGCGCTTCTTCGGGGACGCCGACGACCCGTACCGGGTGGTGTCCGCGCTGGCCTCGCGGCTGGAGAACACGCACGCGCCGGAGGCGATGCTGCCGGGGATCGTGGAGACGGTGGCCGCGGCGCTGCGGCTGCCGTACGTGGCGATCGAGATCCAGGTGAAGGGGCGTGGCGAGATCGCGGCGAGCACGGGGACGCCTGCCGCGGGCGCCCACCACCTTCCGCTGACGTTCCAGGGTGAGCGGGTGGGCACGCTGATCGTGGGCGGGCGCGCGGTGCTGCGCAAACGCGACCGGGCGGCGCTGGCGGAGGTCGCGCGGCACGCGGGCACGGCGGTGCACACCGTGCGGCTCACCCGGGACCTGCGGCGCAGCCGGGACCGGCTGGTCCGGGCCAGGGAGGAGGAGCGCAGGCGCATCCTGCACGAGTTGCACGACGGCGTCGGGCCGACCTTGGCCGCGATCGCGCTGGGTTTGGACGCGAGCAGGCGCGGCGTCGACGCGGGCAGCGCGACCGGGTTGCTGCTGGCCCGGCTGCGCGACGAGTTGCAGACCGCGATCACCGAGATCCGGCGGCTCGCGCACGGTCTGCTGCCCCCGGTGCTCGACCAGATCGGGCTCGTCCCGGCCATCCGGGAGTACGCGGGCGCGCTCGCGAGCCGCACCGCGCGGCCGGACGGGACCGACGAGGGCGTCACGATCATGCTCGAAGTGCCGACGGTTCTGCCGAGGCTTCCCGCGTCAATCGATGTCGCGGCCTACCGGATTATCTGCGAGGCGTTGACCAACGTGACCAGGCACGCACGGGCCACATCTTGCGCGGTCCGGCTGTGGGTCGACGACGACCTGCACATCGAGGTCGTCGACGACGGGGTGGGGCTGCCGCGCCGGACGGTCGGCGGGGTGGGTTTGGCGTCCATGCGGGAGCGGGCCGCTGAACTGGGCGGGGACTGCCTTGTCGAGGCCGAGGACGAGGGCGGGACCCGGGTGTCGGCGACCCTGCCGCTGCCCAAGGAGTGCCTGTGAGGACGAACGAAGCACGCGGGGCCGTGAACCGAGCGAGTGTGGGAGCAGATCATGGACGCAGTGCCTTCACCGGTGCAGCCGCCGACCGCGCGCGGTGGCCGCATGAGCCAGTACCACCCGAGAGTGCTGGTGGTGGACGACCATCCGCTGTTCCGGTTCGGGCTGTGCACGGTCCTGGCAGGCGAGCCGACGGTGGAACTCGTCGGCGAGGCGGCCACCGGGCGGGAGGCGATCGCGGCGGCGCGGGCGCTGGCCCCGGACGTCGTGGTGATGGACGTGCACCTGCCGGACATGACCGGGATCGACGCCGCCCGCGCGATCGTGGGCGAGCGGACCCAGACCGGAGTGCTGGTGCTGACCATGTTCAACGACAGCGAGTCGGTGTTCGCGGCCATGCGCGTCGGCGCGCGCGGGTACCTGCTGAAGGGGTCGGGGCAGGACGAGATCGTGCGCGCGGTGCACGCGGTCGGGCGCGGGGAGGCGATTTTCGGCCCGGACATCGCCACCCGGGTGCTGGGGTTCTTCACCGCGCCGCGGCCGAGGGAGGCCGCGCCGGTGTTCCCGGAACTCACCACGCGCGAGCGGGAGGTGCTGGCGCTGATCGCCGACGGGGTGAGCAACCCGGTGATCGCGAACCGGCTCTCGCTCAGTCCCAAGACCGTGCGCAACCACGTGTCGAGCATCTTCACCAAGCTGCACGTGGCCGACCGCGCCCAGGCGATCGTGCGGGCGCGCCGGGCGGGGCTCGGCGGGGCGGGCCAGGAGGGCGGCTAGGTCCGCCCTTCCGGGCAATGACGGGACACCGGTCCCATGCGCTCGGGACGCGCTTTCGGGCACCGTGATACGGCCGGGGGGACGGACGGGGAGAGATGGGGAGAGCGATGCCGCAACAGAGTCGGACACCGGTGATCGTGCGGGCGACGGACCCGATTTTGCGGAACGGGGTGCACATGGCGCTGCGCACCCGGCCGGAGGTGTGGCTGGTCGAGGAGCAGGACGCGACGCCGGACGCGGTCGCGCTGGTGGTGGCTGACCGGTTCGACGAGCGGGCCGGGCAGCTGCTCAAGGCGTTGCAGTGCCGAGGGTTCGCCCGGGTGGTGCTGGTGGCGGGCGAGTTGGAGGACACCGAGATCATGACCGCGGTGGAGGGCGGCGTGTGCGCGGTGGCGCGCCGGTCCGAGACGACGCCGGATGTGCTGGTGCGGCTGGTGAAGGCGGCCTCGGCCGGGGAGGGCGCGCTGCCGCCGGACCTGCTCGGGCGGCTGCTCAACCGGGTGTCGCGGTTGCAGCGGCACGTGCTGGAGCCGCGCGGGCTGCACTTGGCGGGCATCACGAACCGGGAGACCGAGGTGCTGCGGCTGGTCGCGTCCGGTCTGTCCACAAAGGAGATAGCTGATCAGCTCTGCTACTCCCAGCGGACCGTCAAGAGCATCCTGCACGACGTGACCAACCGGTTCCAGCTCCGCAACCGCTCGCACGCGGTGGCTTACGCCTTGCGGGAAGGGCTGATCTGAACACTGTCCGAATAGGACATTCTGACCAGTGGGCTAGTCGGTGCGCGGGGGCAGTGGGAGCGGGAGGGCGGGCAGGCCGTCGAGGCTGGCGCCGACGTGCGGCTTGGCCGCGCAGTAGGCGGCGAACTCCTCATCGGTCTTGCGGCCGAAGTAGTCCGCGTGCAGGGTGCGGTCGCCCTGGTAGGCCAGGAACGGGACGGCATAGCCGCAGGTGTCGCTGATCCGGTCGGCAGTGACCACGATGACCGCGCGCACGGCCGGGGCCTGGCCGTCGGCGAAGCGCGGGATCAGCGTGGGCCAGCGCGGGTCGTCGCGGAAGACCGGCTCGCCCCGGCCGTGCACGCGGACGATGGCGGGCGGGCCGTCGAAGGCGCACCACATGAGCGTGATGCGGCCGTTTTCCCGCAGGTGCGCCACGGTTTCCGCGCCGCTGCCGCCGAAGTCGAGGTAGGCCACGGTCCGCTCGTCAAGGACCGCGAGCGACCCGGCCCGCCCCTTCGGCGAGAGGTTGACCATGCCGTCCCCGGCGAGCGGGGCGGTGGCCACGAAGAACAGCGGCTGCCGCTCGATGAACTCGCGGAGCCTGCCGTCGAGGCGTTCGTAGGTTTTGCCCATGGGGCCAGTATGGTCCGGTGGCGCGGGGGTCGGCGCGCGAAATAAGGTGGGCGAACTCGACCGCAGAACCGAGGGGGAACCGTGGCGGACACGCCCGCGCTCCTGGCCATGGCCTTTCGGGTGACTATGGACCAGGTGCACGAAACCCTTGCGCGCGAGGGATTCGATGATGTGCGGCCCGCGCACGGGTTCGTGTTCCAGTACCTGTCGCTGCACCCGGAGGCCACCGCGGTTGACCTGGGGCAGCACCTCGGTGTGACCAAGCAGGCCGCGGTGCAGCTGGTGGACGAGCTCCAGCGGCGCGGCTATGTCGAGCGCGGGCCGCATCCGACCGACCGGCGCAGCCGGGTGATCGCGCTGACGCCGCGCGGGTGGGCCTGTGTTCGGCGGGTGGTCGAACTGTGGGACGACCTGGAGAGCCGGTGGGCCGAGCTGATCGGCGCGGACCGGCTCGACCGGCTCCGCGACGACCTGGCGGGTCTGATCGCCGACGGCGCGGGCGGTCAGCCGGTCGCGCTGCGCCCGGTCTGGTAGCCGTCCCACCGGTAGTCCTCGAACTGGGCGTCGAGCGGCGCGTCGGTGAGGCGGTTCGCGAACGTCGACATCGTGTAGGCGCCGATGCCCAGGACTACTTCCAGCGCGTTGCGCCTGGTGAAGCCCGCGGCGAGGAAAGCCGCGGGGTCCGTGCCGCCGCCGGTCTCGATGACCGCCGTCGTGAAGCGGCGCAAGGCATCGAGGCGGGCGTCAGCCAGCGGAGCCCCCTCGCGCAGTCCGTCGATCAGATCGGCGGGCGCGGCCTGTTTGTCCAAAATGGACGAATGCATCGCCACGCAGTAGTGGCAGCGCACGTGGGCGGCCAGCGTCATGATGACGACCTCGCGCTCCACCGGACTCAGCGTGGTCCGGTCGAAAACGGCGACATTGTCGAAGAAGGCGCCCAGCAGCTCGGGTGACTCGGCCATCCTGGCGACCGGCTCCGGCACGAAGCCGAACTTGCGCCGCGCGCCCGCGATAAGCGGTTTCGCTTGCTCCGGCGCGGTTTCGACGGTGTGACTGGCGAATGCCATGACTCTCCCCCGGTTGTTCGGCACGCTCTCGAAAGTACCGACACCGCGCCAGATGGTCAAGTTGCTTGACCACTTCGCCCCTTCGGGCGGCATCGACGCGCCGATAAGACGGGCGGCGGACCGGTGCGCCCCAACCGGTTCCGCCCGACACTGAGCCCATGATCACCGAAGTGGACGAGGCGCTGCGCCTGCTGCTGGTCCGTTCCCTGCCCAAGGGGACCGCCGTGCGGCTGGACCCGCCGAAGCCGACCTGGCAGACCGAGCGGCCGTCGAACGTCGTCGACCTGTTCCTGTTCGGACTCCGCGGCAGCGGACCCGAGCGGCGCCCGGCCGAGCACCGCTGCTCTCTGTCCTATTTGGTCACGGCTAGCGCCCGAAAGGTGGCCGAGGAGCACTTACTCCTCGACCGCGCGCTGCGCACGGTGATCTTCGCCACCACACTGCCCGCCGACTGCTTGGCGGGCGCGCTCGCCGAGACCGGCGAGCCGGTGTTCCTCTCGGTGTCCGACCACGATCCCGGCGACCTGTGGAGCAACCTGGGGATGCCCGCGCGGGCGGCTTTCGTGGTCACCGTGAGCGCCGCCTACCCGCCAGTCCACTGAGGACACGACGGGCGGCTCGGCTGGCGACGCGCGGGTACATTCGGGAACGGACCGGCTCGCCGAGCCAAGCGAGTCGCCGACACCTGGGGGTGCCCGATTTCTGCCGATTCACCGCTGCCCGCCGAGACCGGACCGGCGGACGGCGCACCGGCCTGGCTCCGGCTCGGCGCCGTGCTCGTCCCCGCGGCCATGACGCTCCTGCTCGGCTGCGTCGGCCTGGTCCGGGTCGAGCTGTGGCGCGACGAGCTGGCGACCTGGAACGCCGCGACCCGACCGGTGGCCGACCTGTTCGCCATGGCGGGCAACATCGACGCTTTCTACTTCCCCTACTACCTGTTCACGCACTTCTGGATCGCGGTCTTCGGCGATTCCACCGCCGCGCTACGGGCGCCGTCCGTCCTGGCCGCCGCGGGCGCGACCGCCCTGGTGGCCATGATCGGATCGCGGTGGTTCGGCCGACCGGCCGGGTTCTGCGCCGGGGTCGTCTTCGCGCTGATCCCGATGGTCTCCCGGATGGCGCAGGAAGCGCGGCCGTACGCGTTCGTCATGCTGTTCGTCGCGCTGTCGACGTGGCTGCTGCTGCGCGCCGTGGACGACCCGACGTGGGGCCGCTGGGCGGGCTACGGTCTCGGCATGACCGCGCTCGGCGCGAGCCAGGTGACCGCGCTGACGCTCGTGGCCGGACACGCGGCCCTGGTGCTCGTCCGGTGGCGGCGGCATCGGGACAACCGGATGCTGCGCTTCGCGGTCGTGTTCGCTACCGCGCTGGTTCCGCTGGCGCCGCTGGCCGTGGCCAGCCTCGGCCAGCCGCAGGTGGTGACCGACCTGCTCCCCCGGCCCGACCTGGCGGCGCTGCTCGGTTTCACTTACCCGTTCCCGCCGGACAGCGCGGTGTGGCCGCAGGTGTTCCGGTCCGCCTGGGTCGCGTGGATCGTGCTTGCCCTCGCCGTGGTGGCGGTCGTGGTGGCGAAGCGGCGGCAGGACGCGGCGCTCGCGCTCGGCATGGTCGTCCTGCCCCTGGTCGTCCTCTGGGTCGCCTCGCAGGCGGGCAAGTCCTTCTTTTTCCCCCGCTATTTCGTGTTTCTGCTGCCGGTGGCCGCGGTCGCGGCGGGCATCACCCTCGCCGCGGCCCGCTGGCCCGCGGTGTGGGTCACGGCGCTGGCCGCCGTCGCCGCGGCCGGGGTCACCGACCAGGTGGCCGCGCGCTCGCCCGACTCCCACGACCACGCGTTCTACCCCTACCCGAACATGTTCAGCGAGTATCCCGGCCAGTACGCGGCCTACACGCGGTTGGCCGACCGCATCCGGGCTGAGGTCCGGCCCGGCGACGCGATCGTCTACCCCGACCGGCCGAACTTCTGGTTCACCGACAGCGCCATCGCCTACTACCTGCGCGGCGAATCCGCGCCCCGGGACGTCTTCCGCGCGCGCTCCGAAGTCGCCAACGCAAGCCTGTTCGCCAGCGACACCGCCGACTACGCGGGCGCGCTGCGGGGAACGGACCGCGTCTGGGGTGGTCGGCCTCGGTGAGCGGCAGGACCCGTTCGCCGCGAATCCGCTGTTGTTCGCGCCCCCGGCCAACCCCGCCAAAGTGGCCGCGCTCACCGGGGAGTTCGAGACCGCCCAGGTGAGCCGCGTCCCCGGGTTCACCCTCACCCTGATGACCCGCCGGTGAACGGGTGCTGAACGGCTTCGGCCAGCGCGGGCACCACGAGGGGACCGTGATCGCGAGGCGGTAGCGTGGGCCCGTGCTGCCTGAGCGCGGAGACTGGAACCGGAAAGTGTTCGGAGTCGGCGGAGGCGTCAAGGACACCGGGAACGTCGAGCGAGCCAACGCCGACCGGGGCGGCCGCCACCGGCGCGACGGGCGGCAGGCGCCGCGGCGAGGCCCCGCCCCGGATTCGGGCGGCGGGCGGGTTCCCCGGCAACATCCACTGCTCACACAGTGGAAACACGTGGGCCCCCAACAGGCAACAGTGCGCGGGGAACCTGGGGACATGGACACGACCGCGACCACCCCCGGCACGCCCACCACCTGGCGGCTGCGGGTGCGACTCGACGACCGCCCGGGAGCGCTGGCCAGGGTCACCACCCGTCTCGCCGCCCGGGACTGCAACGTCTTGAGCCTGTCGGTGCTGCCGGTTCCCGGCGGCGTCGTGGACGAGATCGTGGTGCACACCCCGCCGGGGGTGCAGCCCGCCCAGCTGATCGATGAGATCCGCGCCGAGGGCGGCCGCTGCGTCGGGATCACCCGCGCGGACCTGCGGCACCTGGTGGACCGCACGACCGCCGCGCTGCGCGCCGCAGGGGCGGCCCTGCGCGACCCGTCCGCCACCGCGGAGTCGGTGCGGGCGCTGCTCGGCGCTGACTCGGTGAGCGTGGCCGACGCCGACGCCGGGGCGGCTCCGGACGAGGGCGGGCACCGCGCGGTGCTGACCCTGGGCGACGGGACCGCGCTCGTGGCGCGTCGGGGCTGGGCACCGTTCACCGAGGTCGAGCTCGCCCGGGTCGCCGCGTTCGGCGAGGTGCTGACCGCGGGCGAGGTGGCCGCGGCGAGCCCGTCGGCGGTCATCACCGGCGACGGCGCGGGCATCGTGCTGCGCGGCGGCACGCCAGCCGACGCCGACGCGGTGTCCGACCTGCACGCCCGCTGCTCGGCCCAGACGCTGTTCGCCCGCTACCACGCCGGACTGCGGACGCTGCCCCGGCGCTGGCTGCACCGGCTGCTGCAGCCGCCGCGCGGCACCACGCTGCTCGCGCTGTGCGGCGCCGAGGTCATCGGGATGGCGCAGCTCATCCGCACCAACGACCCGGCCGAGGCGGAGATCTCGGTGCTGGTCGAGGACTCCTGGCAGCGCCGGGGCGTGGGCCAGGCCATGATCTCCCGGCTGGGCGCCATCGCCCGCGGGGCCGGGCACCAGCGGATGATCGCCTGGTGCCTGCCATCCGAGGTCGGCTTCGAGCGGGCCGCGGTGTCCTCGGGCCTGCCGGTCGCGGTGCGCCGGGAGGACAACATGCTGCGGGTCGCGCTCACTGTGGGCGCGCGGCAGCAGGCGACGGCCTCGGTCACCGCCTCCTGACCCCGTCGCGGGGGCGAAGCCGAGGAACGTGACGGCGGCCACTGGCACGCGGCTATCTACTGAGAAGTAACATGGGTGCTCAGTGCCGAGCGAAGGAGCGCGCCCATGACCACCGCCGCGACAGCGACCACGACGGCAGGCCCTGCGACACCCGGCGCCACGATCGGCGCGGTCTCCGGCGCGCCGACCGCGGCGCGGGCCGCCCAGTTGGTCTCCCGCGCCGCCGAGGGCGAGTCCCCGACCACGGTGCAGATGAGCGCGCCGTTCACCGGGAAGCCGATCACCACGCTGCCGCAGATCGGCGACGCCGACGTCCGGCGCGCCTTCGCCAGGGCGCGCACGGCCCAGGCGGCGTGGGCGGCGCTCCCGGTGGCCGAGCGGGCCCAGGTGTTCCTGCGGCTGCACGACCTGATCCTGGAGCGGCAGGCGGAAGCGCTCGACATCATGCAGGTCGAGACCGGCAAGTCCCGCCTCGACGCCTACGACGAGGTCGCCGTCACCGCGATCACCGCGGCCTACTACGGCCGCAAGGCCGCCCGGCTGCTCGCGCCCAAGCGCCGGGCAGGCGCGTTCCCGGTCTTCACCCGGACCACCGAGGTGCGCCACCCCAAGGGCGTGGTGTCGATGATCTCGCCGTGGAACTACCCGCTGGCGCTGACCGGCATGGACGCCATCCCGGCGCTGATCGCGGGCAACGCGCTAGTGCAGAAGCCGGACAACCAGACCGCGCTGAGCGCGCTGTGGATCAACGAGCTCGCCGAGGAGGCCGGGCTGCCCAAGGATGTCTGGCAGATCGTGCTCGGCCGCGGCTCCAAGATCGGCACCGCGCTGATCGAAGAGGCCGACTACCTCGGCTTCACCGGGTCCACCGAGACCGGCAAGGGCCTCGCCGCCCGCGCCGCGGCGCTGCTGACCAGCTACTCGATGGAGCTTGGCGGCAAGAACCCGATGATCGTCCTGCCGGACGCCGACATCGACAAGGCCGCGGCGGGCGCGGTCACCGCGTGCTTCTCGTCGGCGGGCCAGCTGTGCGTGTCGGTGGAGCGGATCTACGTCCACGAGAGCATCCGGACGGCGTTCACCCGGGCGTTCGTGGCCCGCACCAAGGCCCTCAAGCTGGGCGCGGGCCTGGACTACAGCGCTGAGATGGGGTCGCTGACCTCGACCGACCAGTTGGAGACGATCTCCCGGCACGTCGCGGACGCGACCGCCAAGGGCGCGACGCTGCTCGCGGGCGGCAAGGCGCGGCCGGACCTGGGCCCGCTGTTCTTCGAGCCGACCATCCTGACCGACGTGCGCGAGGGCATGATCCTGTTCGCCGAGGAGACCTTCGGGCCGGTCGTGTCCGTCTACGGCTACACCGACGAGGACGAGGCCATCGCGCGGGCCAACGACACCCGCTACGGGCTCAACGCCAGCGTCTGGACCCGCAACCGCCGGGAGGGCGAGCGGGTGGCCGCCCGGATTCACGCCGGAACGGTGAACGTCAACGACGGCTATGGCGCCGCGTTCGGCAGCCTGGACGCCCAGATGGGCGGAATGGGCGAATCCGGCGTCGGCCGCCGCAATGGCGCGGAAGGGTTGCTCAAGTACACCGAGGCGCAGACCATCGCCGCGCAGCGGGTGATTCCGCTGCGCCCGGCCCGGCCTATTCCCACCAAAGCGTGGACGGCTGGGCTCACGGTCGGACTGAAAGCGCTCAAGCGCCTTCCCCGGTGACCAACCGGGAAACCAGGTAAGGCAGGTACGGGGCCACGGTTCGGCCGTGGCCCCGTCATCGAATCAGGCTCTCCGGCCGCGGTGACGACCACCGCGGCCGGGCACGCCCGCCCGGTTACCTCAGTTGGCGCCGAGCAGGTCGCCCTTCACGGCGCCGACAAAGGCGTCCCATTCGATGTCCGCGAACGCCAGGTGCCCGAACTCCGCATTCTTGGAGTCCCGCACCGCTGCGCCGCTTCTGCCGACCACGAGCTCCACACAGTCATTACCTGCACCGCTGCGGCTGCTCTTGCGCCATTCAGCGCCTGCCAGGTCAGAAACGGTCACGCCCGACTCCTCTCGTGTTTTCACCGGAATAGCGGGCAAGCCGATCTGCCGCCCGCCGGACCATGTCGACGGTGTCATCGGGTTTCAACGCCGCCGCACGCAAATGGTCAAACATCAACGTATACCGACGGACATCGGACGGCTGCTCCAGATATACGCCCGATGTGGTGTTCTCGACATAGACGACATCCGGATCCGCCTGTTCCGGGAATCCCAGGATCAGGAACGGAGCCTCCATGCCCGCGTGCGCTCCGGCCCCGAAGGGGACCACCTGGAGAATCACGTTGGGCATGGCCGCCGCCTCGACAAGCCGGGTCAGTTGCGCGTGCATGACCTCGGGTCCGCCGGTGACGCGGTGCAGCACGGCCTCGTCGAGCACCGCCCAGTACTCGGGCGGGTTGGGGTCGGTGAGCAAACGCTGGCGCGCCAGCCTGCCCTTGACCCGCTTATCGATCTCGGCCTCTTCGACATCTGGCCTGATGGCCCGGATGACCGCTCGGGTGTAGTCCTCGGTCTGCAAGAGCCCGGGGACCAACAGCGCCTGATGGGTGTGCAGCGACGAGGCGTCCGCCTCCAGGCCGACGAACGACCCGGTGAACACCTCGTTGTAGGCGTGCCACCACCCTTTCTGGCGTGCCTCGCGCGCGAGTTGCACCAGCGCCTCGCGCTTGTCCTCCTCGATGCCGTACAACTCCAGCATGTCGCGGACGTCGCGGGGGGTGACCCCGACGTGCCCGGTCTCGATCCGGCTGATCTTCGACGCGGAGCATTCGAGTTTCTCGCCGACCTCATCGATGGTCAGGTCGGCGGCCTCCCGGAATCGCCTCAACTCGCTCGCGAGCCTGCGCCTGCGTACCGTGGGGCTGGGTCCCCGCGCCACGTCTGTCACCTCGTTCCTGCTGGCCGATTCCCGCTGGCCGGTTTCCGCTGGTCGACACAGGTCGAACCGACGCGGTGACCGGCCACCGTGGTCGGCGCGACTCCGCGCCGCTGGCAAGTGTCGATGCTGATCTTGCCGAACACAAGGGAGCTTTTGGCTCGTTCTGGACGCTGTCGTTAACCGGTTAACCAGTTGGAGCATTTTTGTCACACGAACGGGTGGTGCAACTTGCAGACTGCCGCTCGCAGGAAGCAGTGTGCAGATCAGCAGGGCGCCAGATCGGCGAATCGGACGGGGCGGGCAGCACGGCCGAGCCGGGCGAACAGCCGTCACACCAAGGAACATCGACCGATTCGTCAGTCCACTTGAGTCACACACCAGCGCGGGAGGCCTTCGGGTGAGCGGGTCGATTTTCGGACACATGGAAGCCTCGTTGCAGGGCTACCTGACCGACATCAGCAACCGGGCCCGCGACGACCACGACGCCGCCCACATCGCCCGCCACGAGCTGCCCCGCGTCGTGTCCGCCCTACAGGCGCTGCTCGCCGACCACCACCCCGACGAGAGCGGCCGGTGCCCCTCGTGCCGGACGCGGCTGTTCACCCGCGCCCCCGCGCCCTGCCGGGCCTACCTGACCGCCCACCTGTGCCTGCTGATCACCGAGGACACCGCGTACCGGGAGCATCTGCCCGGCTGAACACTTCGGGGCGCCCGTCGACACCACCCCTCCCGCGCGCCCCGAACCCCCGGCAGGACCGGAACCTCCCCCGACGGTTTCGGTCCTGCCGGTCCCGGGTCCGCTACTCGTGCAGGCGCAGCAGGCCCTCCTGGACGACGGTGGCGACCAGTTTCCCGTCCTGAGTGAAGAACCGGCCGGTCGCTAGCCCCCGCCCGCCCGACGCGCTCGGCGACGCGCAGTCGTAGAGCACCCACTCGTCGGCGCGGAATGGGCGGTGGAACCACATCGCGTGGTCCAGGCTCGCGCCCATCACCTTGTCGGTGCCCCAGTAGACGCCGTGGCGGGCCAGGACGGCGTCGAGCAAGGTCATGTCGGAGGCGTAGGCCAGCACGCACACGTGCAGCAGCGGGTCGTCGGCCAGGACGCCGTCCGCCCGCATCCAGACCTGGTTGCGGGCGTCCCGCGGCCCGGTCTCCCGCGACAGCCACGGCGGCTCGGACACGTACCGGATGTCGATGGGGCGCGGGCGGTCGATGATGTGCCCGAACTTCTCCCGAAGCTCCGGGGTCAGCAGCTCGCCGTTGGTGGGCAGCGTTTCCGGATCGGGGACCTCAGGCATCGCCTCGGCGTGCGCGATGCCCTCCTCGGCGAGCTGGAACGACGCCGACAGCGCGAAGATCGCCTTGCCGTGCTGGACCGCGACCACGCGCCGGGTCGTGAACGAGCGGCCGTCGCGGATGCGGTCGACCTGGTAGACGATCGGCACGCTCGGGTCGCCGCCGCGGATGAAGTACGCGTGCAGCGAGTGCACCCCGCGGTCGGCTGGCACCGTGCGCCCCGCGGCGACCAGCGCCTGACCGGCCACCTGGCCCCCGAACACCCGCACCGGCGAGTGCCGGGGGCTCACCCCGCGGTAGATGTCCTCCTCGACCTTCTCCAGGTCCAGCAGCGCCACCAGGCGGTCAAGGACCTTCTGTCCGTGCGGGACGCCGTCGGCGGTCCTGGGGGCGTCAGCGGGCACGCCGGACTCGGCGGCGAGCCGGGCGGCTTCGGTCATCACGGGGTCCTTTCGCCGGACACCGGCGCGAGGGGGCCCTAGGCAGGGTCCCTAGGCGTGGTCCTCCTCGCCCAACCGGTGAACGCGAATGAGATTAGTCGAGCCCACCGTCCCCGGCGGCGAGCCCGCGACGATGACCACGAGGTCGCCGGGCTGGTAGCGGCCGATCGACAGCATGGAGATGTCGACCTGGCGGACCATGGCGTCGGTCGAGTCGACCTCCGGGACGAGGAACGTCTCGGTGCCCCAGGTCAGCGCGAGCTGGCTGCGGACCTCCTGCTCGGGGGTGAACGCCAGCAGCGGCAGCCGGGTGTGCAGGCGCGCGAGGCGCTTGACCGTGTCGCCGGACTGCGTGAAGGCGACCAGGGCTTTGGCGTTGAGCCGCTCGCCGATGTCACGGGCAGCGTAGGAGAGCACGCCGCGCTTGGTGCGCGGGACGTGGGTCAGCGGCGGGACGGTGGGCGTCTCGCTCTCCACGGCCTCGATGATGCGGCTCATCGTCTGCACGGTCTCGATGGCGTAGCGGCCGACGCTCGTCTCGCCGGAGAGCATCAGCGCGTCCGCGCCGTCGAGCACCGCGTTGGCCACGTCGGAGGCCTCCGCGCGGGTCGGGCGGGAGTTGTTGATCATCGAGTCGAGCATCTGGGTGGCCACGATGACCGGCTTGGCGTTCTCCCGGGCGATCTGGATCGCGCGCTTCTGCACCAGCGGGACCTGCTCAAGCGGCAGCTCCACGCCCAGGTCGCCGCGGGCGACCATGACCCCGTCGAAGGCCAGCACGATGGCTTCGAGGTTGTCGACGGCCTCGGGCTTCTCCAGCTTGGCGATCACCGGCAGGCGGCCCCGGCCGACCCGGTCCATCACCTGGTGCACCAGGTCGATGTCGGCGGGCGAGCGGACGAACGAGAGCGCGATGAAGTCGACGCCCAGGTGCAGCGCGAACTCCAGGTCCTCGATGTCCTTCTCCGACAGGGCGGGCACCGACACGTCCATGCCGGGCAGCGAGAGCCCCTTGTTGTTGCTGACCGGACCGCCCTCGGTGACCTCGCAGACGACGTCCTGGCCCTCGACGGCCGCGACCGTGAGGCCGACCTTGCCGTCGTCGACGAGCAGCCGGTCACCCACCCTGGCGTCGTCGGCGAGGCCCTTGTAGGTGGTGGAGACGCGGTCGTGGGTGCCCGCGACGTCCTCGACGGTGATCCGCACGACGTCGCCGGTGCGCCACTCGACCGGGCCGCCCGCGAACGTGCCGAGCCGGATCTTCGGGCCCTGCAGGTCGGCGAGGATGCCCACCGCGCGGCCCGCGTCGTCACCCGCGGCGCGCACCAGGTCGTAGACCTGCTTGTGGTCGCCATGACTGCCGTGGCTGAAGTTCAGCCTCGCCACGTCCATGCCCGCGCCGACCAGTTCGCGCACCCGCTCAGGGGTGGAAGTGGCGGGGCCCATCGTGCAAACGATCTTCGCTCGTCGGCTCACAGGACAACAGCATAGCCCGGTTGCTGTACCGATCCCGAACAAGCGGCGGAGAAGATCCGATTCGATTAAGACTGTTTTACCTGCGGTAATCTTCCCGCTACCGAGCGACCTCG
Organism: Actinokineospora sp. NPDC051303; assembly: GCF_055586285.1. Classification (NCBI taxonomy): domain Bacteria; kingdom Bacillati; phylum Actinomycetota; class Actinomycetes; order Pseudonocardiales; family Pseudonocardiaceae; genus Actinokineospora; species Actinokineospora sp. NPDC051303. The sequence goes on along the minus strand of NZ_JBVJIN010000052.1, from coordinate 21,595 downwards.
CTCACACCAACGTGGTCGCGGCTCCACTCGTTGAACGCCCGGAGCTGCCGCCATGCGGTGCGCACCCGGGTGAGGCAGCCGCGCTCATGCAGCGTGTCGTCCGGCTCCCAGACGCGCACGGCGTAAACCGAGCGGTACTGGAGCAAATCGATGCGCGGGTGGTCCTTGGCGTAGCCGCGCGGGGCCGTGCGCAGCCGGTCGCCCAGGATCTCCCAGCCTGAGCGCTCCAGCTTCGCCAGGATCGCGCGCAGCGCCTCGCCGTGGATCTCCTCGGCGACCGCGGTCCGGTACCGGGCGAGCTGGTCAGCGGCGAGGTGGAAGCAGCCGCCGCCGACGCGCAGCCCCGCTGGCCCGACCTCGACGTAGTACGCCCCGCCGCCCCGGCCCGCCTCGATCACGCCGCCGCAGTGCGTCTTGTACGGCGTCTTGTCTTTGGCGAACCGCACATCGCGAAACGGGCGGAACACCTTCGCCCGGCCGAACTCTGCGCCGAACTCCTTCTCCAGCTCACCCAGCAGGGCCTGCATGGGGGCGCGGACGTCGGCGTCGTAGGTCGCCTTGTTCGCGTCCCAGTACGCCTTGGAATTGTCGGCCACCAGGCCGTCGTAGAAGTCGATCGCGTACTCGCCGAACCCTTGAAACGCAGTCACACGCGCTCCCCCGCGGTCAGGTCGTGGCAGCGCAGCAGCCGGGCGGCGGCGTCCGGGTCGACCTCGTACTTCACGTCATCGATCTGCGTGATGGGCCGCACCGGGGTGAGCGCGTTGGTGGCGAACGCGGCGCGGAAGCCCGCGAGTTCGGCGGCGAGCACCGGGCGCGTCTCGTACGCCAGGCCGCCGCGGTTCAGGCCGCTCTGGATCAGGCCCATGCCGACCCCGGGCAGCGCGGGCGAGCTCGGCCAGACGACCTTGTCGCCGTCGAGGAAGCACACGTTCCAGGTGCAGCCCTCGGAGACCTGGCCGTCGGGGGCGACGAACAGCACGTCGTCGTAGCCCGCCTGGCGGGCGAGCCTGCGCTGGTAGAGCAGCCCGAACGTGCCGACGTGCTTCACCTGCGGCAGGTCGCGCTGGTACCCGGCGGTGCGCACGCGCAGCGGCGGCGGGGCTTCGCCGGACAGCGGGTCGGCGGTCACCATGATCTCGGTGTCCAACTCGGCCTCGGGCCGCCGCCGGTCGAAGGCGGGCGCGAACACGGTCACCTTGACCAGGGCGGGCCCGGCCACGCCCGCGGCCGCGGCGCGGATCGCCGCGCGCACCTGGTCCTCATCGATCCCGCGGCCGAAGACGATCCGCGAGTCCCGGTCGAGCCGTTCGAGATGCCGGGCCAGGCCACGCGCCCGGCCGTCCGCCACCCGCAGCGCGGTGTAGTGCCCGTAGCTCACCAAGGCGGGCGGGTTCGGCTGGAGATCGTTCTGCGTGCTCATCGGCGGCAGTCTCGCATGCGCCGCCGACGCCGCGACCCGCAGGCGCGCGGCGTCGGCGGGCGCCTCAGGCCGCCGCGGCGGTGTTGTAGAGGTTTTGGGCGTCGGCGCCGAAGTACGGGCCGAACATCCAGAACGGCAGAATGCTGATCTTGTAGCTGTTGACCGAGTTCTGCACCCCCAGCCCCGTCCTCTCATCGAACGACTGGAACCACGGGCCACCGCTGGAGCCGCCGGTCATGTCGCAGGTCATGCCGACCCCGCTGCTGAGGAACGCGCTGAACGTGCGACCGCTGCAATAGATGAGCTTCGTGCCGTCATACGGCGCCGCGGCGGGATAGCCGAAGGCGTACATGTTCTGCGCCTTCGGCTGGTTGAAGGCCACCCCCTGCCCGCCGACCACATCGGTGAGCAGCGCCCCGTTGAGCGGGCTCACCACCGCGGCCCCGATGTCGAAGTTGATGTCCTCACTGGCGTCCCACTGCGGCGTGGCGAACGTGGCGCGCGCGGCCCACTTCCCGTAGGGCGCGGCACCGTTGTCGTAAGCGGGGACGAAGACCCAGTTGGTGTGGTACGCCCCGTCGAGTTTCACGCAGTGCCCGGCGGTGAGCACCGTGCTCTTGTTGGCGCTAGTGACCGCGTCACCGCTACAGGAGGCGTCGCGGCCCCCGTAGGTGAAGAAGACCCGGCCGGTGGTCTTGACCACCGCACCGCCCCCGGTCCACGCCGCCCCACCGCTGGGGTAGGCGGTCGGCGCGATCACCGTGGGCGCGGCGGTGGCGACGGAAGTCCTGATTTTCTTGTGCGCCACGGCAATCCGGTCAAGCGGAACAGCCGCGCGCATCCGCTCCGGAGTCCAGTGCGCGGCAGCCGAAACCACCTCGGCCGAGTCGCCGACCGCGTGCGCGGGCACGGTCAGGCCAAGAACGGATAACGCCGCGACAAGGACGATCAGAGCGACACGGTGCGGGGACATGAACTCCACCTCCGAGGACGTCGTACGGGGAGATGGAGTTGATATTTGCTCACTTTTCGCCGGGTGGCGTCCGTCATCCGGGTGAACTCGCGCACGGGATTCGGTGACTCCCGGTCAGACCACGACGGTTCGCGCGGTGCCGAAAGTTCCCACGCGATCGGTCTCCGACATCGCATTCACCGAACAGACAGCACATCAGGCATATCTACCGGGAGGATGACTACAGTGATTGGATGACAAAAGGAACGACGCTGGGAAAGCGCGGGCTCAGCAGGTTCTTCAAGCCGATCGTCAAGCACCGGGTGGAGGTAGACCAGGTCGCGGACAAGGCGGACTGCCACTCGCAGACAATCGTGCGACTGCTGTCCCCGGCCACGCGCCGCCCAGCGAGCAACGCCGCGCCTGCGGACGCGGACACCAGCGAGTTCATCCGCGAACTACGTGGAGAGTAAGGAAAATGAGCACTGGCAAGACCTGGCGCAAAAGCAGCCACAGCCAACCGGACAACATGTGCGTCGAACTCTCAGTCGGCGAACAAACCACCGGAATCCGAGACTCAAAAAGCCCCAACACCGGCGCACTCACCTTCCCCACCCACACCTACACCACATTCCTCACAACACTAAAAACCACCCCACACCACTAACACCACAAAACAGCGAGACCCCCGGCCAGAGCCGGGGGTCTCGCTGTCCGGTGACTCCTACAGCACCGCCAGCGGAAGCGCGGTCGGGTGCACGGGGGCTGGCAAATCGGACGCGCCGGTGAGGTAGGCGTCGACTGCGTTGGCGACCGAGCGGCCCTCGGCCACCGCCCAGACGACTAGGGAGGCGCCGCGGTGGGCGTCGCCGCAGACGAAGACGCCGGGGGTGGTGGTTTGCCAGTCTTGGCCGCAGGACAGGGTGCCGCGTCGGGTCAGGGTCAGGTCCAGGGCGTCGAGCAGGGGCATGTGCTCTACGCCCTCGAAGCCGATGGCCAGCAGGACCAGGTCGGCGGGCAGCACCTGCACCTCGTCGCCGACCGGGACGACCTCGCGGATGCCGGTGGCTGGGTCCTTGCGGACCTTGACCTCCCGTAGCTGCACCGAGGTCACGTTCCCGTCCGCGTCGCCGACGAAGCGGTCCACGGCCACCGCGAACTTGCGCTCGCCGCCTTCTTCGTGCGCGGGGTAGGTGCGCAGAATCCACGGCCACACCGGCCACGGGGACCGCTCGTCGTCGCGGGTCTCGGGTGGGCGGGGGTACTGGTCGAGTTGGGTGACGCTCGCGGCGCCCTGGCGGATGGCGGTGCCGTAGCAGTCCGCGCCGGTGTCGCCGCCGCCGATGATCACCACGTGCTTGCCCGCCGCGCTGAGCTGCGCGGGGCCGTCGCCCTCGCACTCCCGGTTGGCCGGGACCAGGTGCTCCATGGCGAGGTGGACCCCGCGCAGGCCGCGCCCGGGAACGTCCGGGGCGTCCCGGCCGCGCAGCGCGCCGACCGCCAGGACCACCGCGTCGTACTCCGCGCGCAGCGCTTCCACCGACAGGGAGCCGGGGGCGCTGCCGCCGACCTCGCAGCCGGTGACGAACCGGGTGCCCTCGACGCGTAGCTGGGCCAGGCGCCGGTCGAGGACCTTCTTCTCCATCTTGAACTCGGGGATGCCGTAGCGCAGCAGGCCGCCGAGCCGGTCGTCGCGCTCGTAGACGGTGACCTCGTGGCCCGCGCGGGTGAGCTGCTGGGCGGCGGCGAGCCCGGCCGGGCCGGAGCCGACGACGGCCACCTTGCGCCCGGTGGACACCGCTGGCCGCACCGGCTCGACGTGCCCGCGCTCCCACGACACGTCGGCGATGGTGTTCTCCACCCGCTTGATGGTGACCGCGCCGCCGGACTCCGGCGCGATCGCCAGCACGCACGCCGCCTCGCACGGGGCCGGGCACAGCCTGCCGGTGAACTCGGGGAAGTTGTTCGTCGCGTGCAGCCGGTCGCTGGCGACCGCCCAGTCGCCGCGGCGCACCAGGTCGTTCCACTCCGGAATCAGGTTGCCCAGCGGGCAGCCCGCCGAGCCGGAGTGGCAGAACGGGATGCCGCAGTCCATGCAGCGGGTGGCCTGCTCGCGCACCCGCGCTTCGCGCTCGTCGGGCGTGAGGTCCGCGTAGACCTCGCGCCAGTCGCCGAGCCGGTCGTCAACCGGGCGCTTGGGCGCGTCGGCGCGCCGGACCTTGAGGAAGCCATTCGGGTCAGCCACGGAACACCTCCGAACCGGCGGACTTCCCGGCAAGCCGGGGACGACGCCGGGTGGGGACGAGGGGGGCGGGAGCGGTCGCACAGCGGTCAGCCACGGGACGCCTCCATGATCGCCTCGTCCACGTCGCGGCCTTCCGCCCGCGCGAGCCGCATCGCCGCCAGCACCCGCTGGTAGTCGCGCGGCATGACCTTGGTGAACGCCGCCGAGCGGCGCGGCCAGTCGCCCAGCAGCGACGCGGCCACCGCCGAGCCGGTCAGGTCGTGGTGCCTGCTGACGGTCTCCCGCAGCCACCGCAGGTCGTCGGGGCCGGGAGCCTGCAACTCGACCATCTCGGTGTTGACCCGGCGCGGGTCGAGGTCGAGCACGTAGGCGATGCCGCCGGACATGCCCGCGGCCAGGTTGCGGCCGGTCTCGCCGAGCACCACCGCGCGCCCGCCGGTCATGTACTCGAAGGCGTGGTCGCCCACGCCCTCGGCGACGATGACCGCGCCGGAGTTGCGCACCCCGAACCGCTCCCCCACCCGGCCGCGCAGGAAGACCTCGCCCGCGGTCGCGCCGTAGGCGATGACGTTGCCCGCGATCACCTGCCGCTCGGCGGCGAACACCGAGTCCGGGTGCGGGCGGACCACGATCCGCCCGCCGGACAGGCCCTTGCCGACGTAGTCGTTGGCGTCGCCCACCAGGTCGAGGGTGATGCCGCGCGGCAGGAACGCGCCAAGCGACTGTCCCGCCGAGCCGGTGAGCCGGATCTGGATGGTGTCCTCGGGCAGCCCGTCGCCGCCGAAGCGGCGGGTGACCTCGGAGCCGAGCAGGGTGCCCACGGTCCGGTTGACGTTGCGCACCGGCAGTTCCAGCCGCACCGGGTGCGCGTCCTCCAGCGCCGCCTCGGCAAGCTGCACGAGGGTGCGGTCCAGCGCGTGCTCAAGGCCGTGGTCCTGCGCGCGGACCCGGCGGCGGGCGGTGCCGTAGCGGGTCTCCGGGACGGCGAACACCGGGGTGAGGTCTAGGCCCTGGGCTTTCCAGTGCTCGACGGCGCGGTCGGTGTCGAGCAGCTCGGCGTGCCCGATCGCGTCGTCCAGCGTGCGGAACCCCAGTGCGGCAAGGTGTTCGCGGACTTCCTGCGCCACGAACCGGAAGTAGTTTACGATGTGCTCGGCCTGGCCGGTGTACCGCTTGCGCAGCACCGGGTTCTGCGTCGCGACACCGACCGGGCAGGTGTCCAAATGGCACACGCGCATCATCACGCAGCCCGCGACGATCAGCGGCGCGGTGGCGAAGCCGTATTCCTCCGCGCCGAGCAGCGCGGCGACGATCACGTCGCGCCCGGTCTTGAGCCCGCCGTCGACCTGCACCGTGATGCGGTCGCGCAAACCGTTGAGCAGCAAGGTCTGCTGGGTCTCGGCGAGGCCGATCTCCCACGGTGTGCCCGCGTGCTTGAGCGAGTTCAGCGGGGACGCGCCGGTGCCGCCGTCGTGCCCGGAGATCAGCACCACGTCGGCGTGCGCCTTGGACACCCCAGCCGCGACGGTGCCAACGCCTGTCTCACTGACCAGCTTCACGTGGACGCGGGCGTTCTCGTTGGCGTTCTTGAGATCGTGGATGAGCTGCGCCAGGTCCTCGATCGAGTAGATGTCGTGGTGCGGCGGCGGCGAGATCAGTCCGACACCCGCGGTGGAGTGCCGGGTGCGCGCGATCCACGGGTAGACCTTGTTCGGCGGCAACTGCCCGCCCTCGCCGGGTTTCGCGCCCTGCGCCATCTTGATCTGGATGTCGTCGGCGTTGACCAGGTACTCGCTGGTGACCCCGAACCGTCCACTCGCGACCTGCTTGATGGCCGACCGCCGCCGGGAATCGTAGAGCCGCCCAGGGTCCTCGCCGCCCTCGCCGGTGTTGGACCGGCCGCCGATCATGTTCATCGCGATCGCCAGCGTCTCGTGCGCCTCGGCCGAGATCGAGCCGTAGGACATGGCGCCGGTGTTGAACCGGGTCAGGATCGCCTCGACCGGCTCGACCTCGTCGATCGGGATCGGCGCCCTGCCCTCGGTCTTGAACGCGAACAGCCCGCGCAGCGCGCCGCCCGCGCGGTTGAGCCGCTCCACCTCGGCGGTGTACTCCCGGTACACGGCCTCGCGGCCGGTGCGGGTGGCGTGCTGGAGCAGGAACACGGTCTCCGGGCTGAACAGGTGCAGTTCGCCCTCGCGCCGGTAGGCGTACTCGCCACCGACGTCGAGGCCGCGGTGGACGCGGTCGGTCGGGTTGTCCGGGTGCGCGCGGCGGTGCCGGGCCGCGGCCTCCTCGGCGAGCACGTCGAGGCCGACGCCGCCGAGCTTGGACGTCGTGCCGGTGAAGTACTCGTCCAGCAGGTCGTTGGCCAAGCCGAAGGACTCGAAGACCTGCGCGGCGGTGTAGGCGCCGACCGTCGAGATGCCCATCTTGGACATGATCTTGAGCACGCCCTTGACCAGCGCGCGCACGTAGTTGCGCACGGCGGCGCGCGGCTCGACGCCGGTGATCGCGCCGCTGGCGATCATGTCCTCGATGGTCTCGAACGCCAGGTACGGGTTCACCGCCGCGGCGCCGTAGCCGAGCAGCAGCGCCACGTGGTGCACCTCGCGGGCGTCGCCGCTCTCCACGACCAGCGCGACCCGCAGCCGCTCCTTGGTGCGCACCAGGTGGTGGTGCACGGCCGAGACCAGCAGCAGCGACGGGATCGGCGCCATCCGGTGGTCGGAGTCGCGGTCGGAGAGCACCAGCGTGCGCGCCCCGGCGGCGATCGCCTCGGACGCCTCCCGGCGCACCCGCTCCACCGCCGCGGCGAGCGCCGCGCCCCCGCCGTCCACTTCGTACAGTCCCGAAAGGACAGTGCAGGCGAAGCCGGGCAGGTCCCCGTCGTCGTTGACGTGGATGAGCTTGGCCAGCTCGTCGTTGTCGATCACCGGGTACGGCAGCTGGATGTGCCGACAGGACGCCGGTCCCGGCTCAAGCAGGTTCTGCTCCGGGCCCATGATCCGCTGCACGGAGGTGACGATCTCCTCGCGGATCGCGTCCAGCGGCGGGTTGGTGACCTGGGCGAAGTTCTGCTTGAAGTAGTCGTAGAGCAGCCGCGCCCGCTGCGAGAGCGCTGCGGGCGGGGTGTCGGTGCCCATCGACCCGATCGGCTCGGCCCCGGTGACGGCCATCGGGGTGAGCAGGATCTTGAGCTCCTCCTCGGTGTAGCCGAAGGTGAGCTGGCGGCGCAGCACCGACTCGTGGGTCTGCACCACGTGCTCGCGGTCGGGCAGGTCGGCGATCTTGAGCAGTCCGGCGTGCAGCCATTCCTCGTACGGCAGCGCCGCGGCCAGCTCGGCCTTGACCTCGCGGTCGTCCACGATCCGACCAGCCGCGGTGTCCACAAGGAACATCCGGCCCGGCTGCAACCGGCCCTTGGCCACGACCTGGTCCGGCGGCACGTCCAGCACGCCGGTCTCGCTGGCCAGCACCACCCGGTCGTCGGCCAGCCGCCACCAGCGGGCCGGGCGCAGGCCGTTGCGGTCGAGCACCGCGCCGACCAGGGCCCCGTCGGTGAAGGTCACGCACGCCGGGCCGTCCCAGGGCTCCATCAGGCTCGCGTGGAACTGGTAGAACGCCCGCAGCCCGCGGTCCATGGTGACGGTGGTCTGGCCGTCCGCCTGGTCGCTGCCGACCGGGGTGTTCTCCCACGCCTCCGGGATCATCATCAGCACCGCGTGCGGCAGCGACCGGCCGCCCAGGTGCAGCAGTTCCAGCACCTCGTCGAACGACGCGGAGTCCGAGCCGTCCGGGTCCACGATCGGGAACAGCCGGGTCAGGTCGCCGGGCAGCAGCGCGGACTCCAGCAGCGCCTCGCGCGCGCGCATCCGGTTCCGGTTGCCGCGCACGGTGTTGATCTCGCCGTTGTGCGCGACGTAGCGGAACGGGTGCGCCAGCGGCCAAGACGGGAAGGTGTTCGTGGAGAACCGCGAGTGCACCAGCGCGATCGCGGTCACCAACCGGGGGTCGCGCAGGTCCGGGAAGAACGCCGGAACCTGAGCGGTGGTCAGCATTCCCTTGTAGACCATCGTCCGGGAAGACAGCGACGGGAAGTAGGTGCCGCAGTCGGCCACTGCGCTGTCCCGCTCGACTCGCTTGCGCAGGCAGAACGCGAGCCGGTCCAGCTCGATCCCGGTGGGACGCGCGCCGTGCGCGTCCGGCTCTGCCGCGACGAACGGCATGGCGAAGTGCGGCATGACCGAACGGGCGGTGGGGCCGATGTCGGCACCGTCCACATCGACCGGCACCTCGCGCCAGCCCAGCACCCGCAGGCCCTCCTCCTCGGCGATCCGCTCCACGAGGTTGACCGCCTTCTCCCGGTCGCCCGGGTGGGCGGGCAGGAACGCCAGGCCGGTCGCGTAGGCGTGCGCGCCGTCGGAATCCGGTTCAGGCAGCGGGAAATCGACCTCGTCGCGCAGCAGCGCGTCGGGCAACTGCACGAGGATGCCCGCGCCGTCGCCACTGGTCGGCTCGGCCCCCGCGGCGCCCCGGTGCTCCAGGTTGGCCAGCGCGGTGAGCGCGTCGGTCACGATGGCGTGCGAGCGGCGGCCCCGGATGTCGGCGACCATGGCGACCCCGCACGCGTCGCGCTCCTGGGCCGGGTCGTAGAGCCCCTGGGGGCGTGGCAGGGCGGAAAAGATCATGAGCGGGGGCCTCCTGTCTGCGATCTCGCGCTCAGGTCGGTCGTTGCTGGTGGGCAAACCGGCTGCTAAGCGCGGGACGGCAGCGGCCCGCGGATGTTCCGAGCTTAACAGTCCTGAAACGAGCAAGACACCTTTGTCGGCCCGGGGGTACACCTGCGGGCTTGCCGCTGGGGGGACTGAGGTAGCGCGGCGTGACGCGCCCGAAGACGCGCCGGGAGATCATTCCTGGCTCCTCAGCATATCGGAATATCCACCTACCCACAGGTAAGCGCGCGGCGGCAGTGCTAGCGTCACTGCGCCGGGCTCGCCCCGGCGACACACGACGGCAGCGAAGTCCGGTGCGAATCCGGCGCTGTCCCGCAACTGTGGTGGTCCCGCACGGGACCCGAGCCAGGTCGCCTGCCGCCGGTGTCGACGCCATCCGCCCCCGGCGCAGGGGCGGCGCGTCCCGGGCGAACCGGGCCCGCCGCCGCGCGCGAGCCACGACCCGAGGTCCACGATGACACAGTCGGCCGTCCGACGCTTGGTCGCCGCGACACTGCTGATCGGCGCGCTCACCGGGTGCGCCACCCGCGAACAGCCCGCCGAGACCGCACCGCCGCCGAGCGCGAGCTTCCCGGTCACGCTCACCGCGCCCGGCGGCGCCCAGGTGACTCTGGCCAAGCGGCCCGAGAAGATCGTCTCGCTGTCCTCCAGCGCCACCGAGGGGCTGTTCGCGGTCGGCGCGGGCAAGCAGGTGGTCGCGGTGGACGACCAGTCGAACTTCCCCGCCGAGGCTCCCCGCACGGCGCTGTCGGGGCTCACCGTGAACGTCGAGGCCCTGGGCGCCTACTCCCCCGACCTGGTCGTCGCCGCCGCGGACGCGGGCGACCTGGTGGCGGGCCTGGGCAGGCTGTCCGTTCCGGTGCTGATCCTGCCCTCGGCCACCTCGCTCGACGACGTGTACGGGCAGCTCGACCTGCTCGGCAAGGCCACCGGCCACCCGGCCGAAGCCGCCGATCTGGTGGCGCGGATGCGCGCGGACGTCGACAAGATCGTCCGGGACACACCCAAGAAAGCGCTGTCGTACTACCACGAACTGGACACCGAGCTGTACTCGGTGACGTCGAAGACGTTCATCGGCGGCGTGTACGGCCTGTTCGGACTGACCAATGTGGCCGATGCCGCCGACGTCGACGCGGGCGGCTACCCGAAGCTGTCCAACGAGTACGTGATCAAGGCCAATCCCGCGCTGGTGTTCCTCGCCGACACCAAGTGCTGCGCGCAGACCCCGCAGACCGTGGGCGCGCGCCCGGGGTGGGACACCATCGACGCGGTGCGCCAGGGCAACGTGGTCGTCTTGGACGACGACATCGCCTCCCGCTGGGGCCCGCGCGTGGTCGACCTGGTGCGCGCGGTCGCCGACGCGGTCACGAAAGCGGGCTGAGCTGACGGTGGGCACGCGACGCGCCCGGCCGACCCGGGCGAAGGCGAGCTGAGCCGCCGTGGACGCGCGGCGGACTCGGCTGACCCCGCTGGTGCTGGCAGCGGGGGTGCTGGCCCTGCTGGCGGCGGTCACGGTGTCGACTCTGCTGGGCGCGGCCGAGCTGGGCTGGACCCGGGTCGCGCGCGAGATCGTCGCGCAGCTCACCGGCGGGATGTCGCCGCTGAGCGAGCGGGAGGCCGCGATCGTCTGGCAGGTGCGCCTGCCCCGGGTGCTGCTGGCCGGGCTGGTCGGCGCGGCGCTCGCGGTGTCCGGCGCGGCGTTCCAGGGCGTGTTCCGCAACCCGCTCGCCGACCCGTACCTGCTCGGCGCGGCGGCGGGCGCGGGCATGGCGGCCACCATCGTGGTGGTCGCCGCGCCCGCCGCGGCCGGCTGGGTGATCGGACCGCTGCCGCTGGCGGCGTTCGCGGGCGCGCTGGGCGGGGTCGGGCTGACCTGGCTGCTGGGCCGCTCGGCTGGCGGTGGGACGGCGGTGCTGCTGCTGTCCGGGGTCGCGGTGGCGGCGTTCCTGACCGCGATCCAGACCTTCGCGCAGCAGCTCAACACCGACACGATCAAGCAGGTCTACACCTGGATGCTGGGCGGGCTGAACACCAGCGGCTGGCACGAGGTGCTGCTGACCCTGCCCTACATCACGGTGGCCGCGATCGTGCTGTGCCTGTCCGCGCGCCTGCTCGACGTCCTCGCCGTCGGCGACGACGAGGCGGCGTCGCTGGGCGTGCGGCCGGGGCGGGTGCGGCTCTACGTGCTGCTCGCCGCGTCCCTGGCCACCGCGGCGGCGGTCGCGGTGAGCGGGCTGATCGGGTTCGTGGGAATCGTGGTCCCGCACGTCGTGCGGCTGCTCGCCGGGGCCAGCTACCGCGTGGTGGTGCCGCTGTCCCTGCTGGGCGGGGCGGTGTTCCTGATCGTGGCCGACCAGCTCGCCCGCACCGTCGTCGCGCCAGCCGAACTGCCGATCGGCGTGATCACCGCGTTCACCGGGGCCCCGTTCTTCGTGCTGGTCCTGCGCACCAACCGGGACCGGGTCCGATGAGCGAGCTCACGACCCAGCGCACGCCGAACGGGCGAGTTGGCGCCGCGAGCGTCGGCGCACCGCGACCGAAGGGGCGAGGTGGACAGGTGAGCACGCGCGCGAGCGAATCGTCAGCACAGGGTCCGCTGGGCCGCCGGGCGGGTGCGGTGGTCTGGTGAGCGGCCTGGTCCTGCGCGGGGTCGCCGCGGGCTACGGCGGGCGGCCAGCGGTGTCGTCGGTGTCGTTCGAGGTGCCCACTGGCAGTTGGCTGGCGATCATCGGCCCCAACGGGGCGGGCAAGTCGACGCTGCTCAAGGCCATCGCGGGCCTGGTCCCCAGCACCGGCGAGATCCGCCTGGACGGGGTGGCCACCGCGGCGCTGCCCACCCGGGCCCGCGCCCGCGCCATCGGGTACGCCCCGCAGACCCCGCTGATCCCGGACGGCCTGACCGTCACCGACTACGTCCTGCTCGGCCGCACCCCGCACCTGGGCGCACTCGCCCGCGAGGGCCCGCGCGACCTGGCCATCGTGGCGCAGGTCCTGGCCCGGCTCGACCTCGCCGCGCTGGCGGGCCGCCCCCTGCGCACCCTGTCCGGCGGCGAGCGCCAGCGGGCGGTGCTGGCCCGGGTGCTGGCCCAACAGGCGGGGCTGCTGCTCCTGGACGAGCCCACGACCGGCCTCGACATCGGCCACGCGCAGTCCCTGCTCGAACTGGTGGACCGCCTCCGTGCGGAAGACGGCGCCACCGTCGTCACCACCCTGCACGACCTGACCCTGGCCGCCCAGTACGCCGACCGCCTCCTCCTGCTCGACAACGGCGCTCCCGTCGCGGTGGGCGCCCCCGACGAGGTGCTGCGGCAGGAGATCGTGGCCCGGCACTACGCGGCGGAGGTGGAGGTCCTGACCACCGCCCGGGGCCACCGGGTAGTCGTCCCCACCCGCCCCAGGGCGTGACGCGCCAGGGTCAGCCGTGGGTGTTGCGGTAGAGGCGGACGAGGTTGCGCAAGGCCATGGTGACCGTCATCGGGCCGACGCGCGGGGCGAAGGCGCCCGCGGTGTCGGTGATGTCCTCGGCGAAGTTACGCAGGGTGGAGAAGTTGACGCAGGTCGCGCCGGGTTTGATTTCGTCGGGCCGCACGAGGGGGAAGTCGCGGGACGGGACGCCGGTGACGACGATGTCGGCCTCGGCGAGGGCGGTCGCGCGGTCGACGTCAACATCGCGGACATCGCGGGAGTCGGGGAGGAAAAGCTGCGGGCCGTCGGCGTCGAACGAGGTGACGGTGGCGCCGTCGTTGGCCATCATGGCGGCCAGCGGCTTGCCCACGATCTCGCTGCGGTTGAACACGCAGGCGCGCAGGCCCGACAGCGGGGCGGCGGTGTCCGGCGCGGTGATCCCGCTGTCCTCGACCAGTTTCAGGATCGCCAGCGGGGTGCACGGCAGCAGTGCCCGCTTGGTGCGCTCGGCGTCGATGAAGCGGCGGTTCTCGTAGAGGCAGCGGCTCCAGAACGAGTGCAGGCCCTCGACGTCCTTGCGCGGGTCGACCAGCTCGCGCAGCCAGCGGTCCCGTTCGGGGCCGTTGACCGGGTAGTAGACGAACAGGCCGTGCACCCCGTCGTCGTTGCCCGCGTCGCGCACGGCGCGCTCGACGTCGGCCGGGGCCAGGACCCGCAGGTCGAAGGTGATGCCGACCGACTCGCAGCCGCGCCGGGTGTAGTCGGCGTAGGTCTTGGACGGGCCGTGGTCGTCCACCAGGAACCCAGCCAGGGTGAGAGGCTCGGGAATCTGGGCGACGTCGGCGCGGATCTCGGCGCGAAACGCCTCGGCGAGGGCCGCGGGGTCGAGGATGCGTGCGGTCACGGGCTCCCCGTTCAGTCCGCGTCCTTGTTCCCCGACGTCACTGACTCGGCGGGCTGCCCAGACGCCGCTTTCTGATCCGGGTCGGACGCGGCCTTGGCCGTCGAGCCACCGGCCTGATCCGGCTTGGCGGACTCAGCCGTGTCCACGGCCTGCTCTGGCTCGCTCTCCTTGGCCGAGCCCGCGACCTGATCCACGTCATCGGACGCGGTGCTCTCAGCGGTGTCCGACTCAGCGGTGTCCGATGCATCCGTGTCCGCCGCGGCGTCCGCGTCCGCGGGCTCCTGGTCCTTGTCCGGGGCGACGGCGAGCGCCGAGAGGTCTTCGCGCCCCCCGCGCTTGGCGGCCAGGATGTAGTAGACGATGGCGCCGAGGAACAGCACGATCGAGGTCCACACGTTGATGCGCAGGCCCAGGACCATGGTGGCCGGGTCGGTGCGCATCATCTCGATCACGCCGCGGCCCAGGGTGTATCCGGCGACGTAGAGGGCGAACACGCGCCCGTGGCCCAGCCGGAGCTTGCGGTCGGCGAGGACGATGAGCGCGGCGACGATGAGGTTCCAGACCAGCTCGTACAGGAACGTCGGGTGGACTGGGCTGTTGTCGATCAGCGTGTGGTCGATCGCGACGCCGTTGAGCGGGTCGTCCAGGCCGGTGGTCTCGTTGATCCGCCGGTAGATCTCCAGACCCCACGGCAGGTCGGTCGGGCCGCCGTAGAGCTCCTGGTTGAAGTAGTTGCCGATCCGCCCGACGGCCTGCGCGGTGACGATGCCCGGCGCGACCGCGTCGGCGAACACCGGCAGCGGCACCCCCTTGCGCCTGCACCCGATCCACGCGCCCACCGCGCCCAGGGCGATCGCGCCCCAGATGCCGAGCCCGCCGTCCCAGATGCGCAGGGCGTTGAGCGGGTCCTTGCCCTCACCGAAGTACCGGTAGTAGTCCGTGGCGACGTGGTAGAGCCTGCCGCCGACCAGCCCGAACGGCACCGCGTACACGGCCACGTCGATGACGGTCCCCGCCGCGCCACCTCGCGCGACGAGCCGCCGCTCGCCCCACCAGATGGCCACGATGATCCCCGCGATGATGCACAGCGCGTACGCCCGCAGCGGGAGGGTGATGAACCCCAGGTCCAGCTCCCACACACCGCGGTCGGGGCTCGGGATGCTCGCCAGGATCAGGTTGGAGGCGCTCGTCACGGGGCCAACCGTAACGGGACCGCGTGTCGCGCCGGTGAAGAGGTCCCGTCAGACGAGCACGAGATCCACCGCGAAGGGCTCGGCGAACCGCAACCGGCCCCCCTCGCTCTTCGCGACTGGCACGTAGTCGTCCCTGTGGAGCCGGAAGAGCGTGGCCTCGGCAGGCTCCCCAGCCGGATCGACCAGCAGGAAGTACGGAATCCGTGCCTCGGCGTAGAGAACCCGCTTCAACGCCTTGTCATGTGTCCGAGACGACGGCGAGATCACCTCGACCACCAGCAGGATGTCTTCTGCTTGGTAATAGACGATATTGGCCCCAGGGACGGTGGTGATGGCCAAGTCAGGAATGAGCAGACGCGAGGGACTCATGAGGACGTTGACTGTCGTCATCAACTCCAGGTCGTCCGGCATCACTGTCTCAAGATCGTAAAACAAGCGCTGCTGCACCCGCTGATGCCGTGAACCCGGTGCCGGGCTCACGACGAGCCCTCCGTCGACAAGTTCCACCCGAAACTCTCGATCTTCGGGCAAGGCGAGGAATTGCTCCAGGGTCCACGGCAGTGAACGTTTGGGCAATCGGTAGTAGTCGTCCTCGATGGGCATGGCCACGCTGGAGTCACCTCCGAAGTCAGCCGGCTGACCCCAGTCTGGCACGCCGGCGCGGATCTGATGGAGCGCATACCCGCACCTTCGCCGGGCGCACCGACAGAAACCGGCCCTCAGCGGCCATGCAGCCCGAAGCTCACCCGATCGTGGTGGGGGTCTTGCGGACGCCCTCGGCCAGGTCCGTGACGAGGTCCCTGACCGCGGCTTCTCCCGACGAGGCGCTGGTGACCAGGGCCGAGCCGACGATGACCGCGTCCGCGAAGCCCGCGACCTCGGCAGCCTGCGCGCCCGAGCGCACGCCCAAGCCGACGCCGATGGGCAGGCTGGTGTGGGCGCGGGTGCGGGCCACCAGGCCCTCGGCCGCCGAGCCGACGGCGTCGCGGGCGCCGGTGACGCCCATGACAGCGGTGGCGTAGACGAAGCCCGACGATGCCGCCGTGGTCAGGGCGATGCGCTCCTCCGACGACGACGGCGCGACCAGGAAGATCCGGTCCAGGTCGTGCGACTGGGAGGCCGCGATCCAGTCGCTGGCCTCGTCGGGGATCAGGTCGGGGGTGATCAGGCCTAGGCCGCCAGCGGCGGCGAGGTCGCGGGCGAAGGCGTCGACGCCGTAGCGGTGGACCGGGTTCCAGTAGGTCATGACGACCGCGCGCCCACCGGCCGACGACACGGCCTCCACCACGCGGAACAGGTCACGCAGGCGGAAGCCGGAGCGCAGGGCCGTCTCTGCGGCGGCCTGGATGGTCGGGCCGTCCATGACCGGGTCGGAGTAGGGCAGGCCGACCTCGACCAGGTCGCAGCCGGAGTCGACCATGGCGCGCAGCAGCTCCGCGGAGCCGTCGACCGTGGGGAAACCGGCGGGCAGGTAGCCGATGAGCGCGGCGCGCCCCTCGGCCTTGGTCTGCGCGAACAGCGGGTCGAGCCTGCCCATCTAGGACTCCTCGTAGAAGCCGAAGTACTTCGCGGCCGTGTCCATGTCCTTGTCGCCGCGACCGGACAGGTTGACCAGGATGAACGCGTCCGGCCCCAGTTCCTGGCCGAGCTTGAGCGCCCCGGCGAGGGCGTGCGACGACTCGATCGCCGGGATGATGCCCTCGGTGCGGGAAAGCAGCTGGAAAGCGTGCATCGCCTCGGCGTCGGTGACCGAGCGGTACTCGGCGCGCGCGGTGTCCTTGAGCCAGGAGTGCTCTGGGCCGACGCCCGGGTAGTCCAGGCCCGCCGAGATCGAGTACGCCTCGATGGTCTGGCCGTCCTCGTCTTGCAGCAGGTAGGACAGCGCGCCGTGGAGCATGCCGGGCGAGCCCTCGCTGAGGGTGGCGCCGTGCTCGCCGGTCTCGATGCCCTTGCCGCCCGGCTCGATGCCGACCAGGCGCACCTCGGGGTCGTCGATGAACCCGTGGAAGATGCCGATGGCGTTGGAGCCGCCGCCGACGCAGGCGGTGACCACGTCGGGCAGCCGCCCGGTCTGCTCAAGGAACTGGGCGCGGGCCTCGATGCCGATCACCTTGTGGAAGTTGCGCACCATCACCGGGAACGGGTGGCCGCCCGCGGCGGTGCCCAGCAGGTAGTGCGTGGTGTCGACGTTGGTCACCCAGTCGCGCAGCGCCTCGTTGATGGCGTCCTTGAGGGTGCGCGAGCCGGAGGTGACCGGGATGACCTCGGCGCCGAGCAGCTTCATCCTGGCGACGTTGAGCGCCTGGCGCTGGGTGTCGACCTCGCCCATGTAGACGACGCACTCCAGGCCCATCAGCGCGCACGCGGTGGCGGTCGCCACGCCGTGCTGGCCTGCGCCGGTCTCGGCGATGACCCGCTTCTTGCCCATCCGCTTGGTGAGCAGCGCCTGGCCCAGCACGTTGTTGATCTTGTGGGAGCCGGTGTGGTTGAGGTCTTCGCGCTTGAGGAACACCCGCGCCCCGCCCGCGTGCTCGGCGAACCTCGGCGCCTCGGTGAGTAGCGACGGCCTGCCCGCGTAGTCGCGCAGGAGCCGGGCGAACTCGTCGGTGAACTCCGGGTCGAGCCGGGCCTTGTCGTACTCGGCCGACAGCTCGTCCAGCGCCCCGATCAGGGCCTCGGGCATGAACCGGCCGCCGTAGGGGCCGAAGTGGCCGCGCCCGTCCGGATCGTGCGGTCCAGGGGCGTGCGGGTCGTGCTCAGGCACCGATGCGTCCTTCTCGCCAGAGTCCGCTGAAACCTTGTCCTCGGGCCCGGTCATCGGCTGGGCCTCGGGCACGCCGGGTGCGACCCCGCCGTGACCAGCTGCACCAGCGCGGCCTTCGGGTCGTCGCTGGCCACCAGCCCCTCGCCGACCAGCACCGCGTCCGCGCCCGCGCCCGCGTAGGTCATCAGGTCGCTGGGGCCGCGCACGCCGGACTCGGCGACCTTGATCGTCTCGAACGGCAGCCCGGGGGCCAGCCGCCCGAAGACGTCCCGGTCGACCTCCAGGGTGTGCAGGTTGCGGGCGTTGACCCCGATGACCCGCGCCCCGGCCTCCAGCGCGCGATCCGCCTCCTCGGCGGTGTGCACCTCGACCAGCGCGGTCATGCCCAGCGACTCCACCCGGTCCAGCAGCGAGGTCAGGGCGTTCTGCTCCAGCGCGGCCACGATCAGCAGCACCAGGTCGGCGCCGTGCGCGCGGGCCTCGTGCACCTGGTAGGGGCTGACAATGAAGTCCTTGCGCAGCAACGGGATGTCGACCTGCGCGCGCACCGCGTCGAAGTCGGCCAGCGACCCGCCGAAGCGGCGCTGCTCGGTGAGCACGCTGATGACGCGCGCGCCAGCGGCCTCGTAGTCCTTGGCCAGCGACGCCGGGTCCGCGATGGGCGCCAAGTCGCCCTTGGACGGGCTGCGCCGCTTGACCTCGGCGATGACCCCCACATCCGAGCCGCGCAGGGCGCTCATCGCGTCCCTGGGCGGCGGCGCCTTCGCGGCCAGTTCCTTGATGGTGTCGAAGGACACGGCCGCTTCGCGAACGGCGAGGTCTTCCCGGACACCGTCGATGATCGAGTCCAGGATGCTCACTGGCCACCCTCGATCGATGTCTCGCTCGTGTAGTCGCTCACAAGCTCTGCCCCTTCCCGCCGAATTGATGCTAACTCCGGCCTGTCCCGGCATTGGGCACCGGGTCCCGCGTTCACCGGTCCGGCGCGGTGGGGTCTTCCCCCTCGGACAGCGCCTGCCACAGGTCCTGTTCGGTCCGCGCGGACTCCTTGGCCGCGCCGGGACTCTTGTACTTCCCGCCCAGCCTCGGCATCCGGTGGCCGCGCAGCAGCAGGAGAATCCCGGCGGCCACCATGAGCGCGCCGCCCGCGACGGCCAACGCCCGCCCGGCGACAGCGGCCGCGTCGACATGGGTGAGCAGTCCAGTCCAGACCGGCGCGACCCCCGCGACGGCGACGACGGCGCCGAGCACCCGCCTGGGCTGTCCGCCCAGCGCCAGCACGCCCGCCACCGCGGCCAGCGCCACCAACGCCAACGGCGCCAGGGCGGGGGCCAGCTCCGCGCCGGGCACGTCGACGGTCGCCGTCGCGTCGGTGCCCGGCCTGCTCCGCACGGCCGAGCCCCAGGCGAGCCGGGACGCCCCCCACAGCGCGGCGGCCGCGGCGGGCAGCAGCGCCACCACTATCCACAGTGGACGCCCGGAGCCGCGCTCAGCCATCGGCCCCGGTGGCCGGGACCATGGTGCCCGCCATCGCGACCGCGGCGAGCACCGCGCCCGCCTTGTTGACGCACTCGGTGTCCTCGGCCGCGGGGTCGGAGTCGGCCACGATCCCGGCGCCCGCCTGCACATAGGCCACGCCGTCGCGGATGAGCGCGGTGCGGATGGCGATGGCGGTGTCGCCGTCGCCCGCGAAGTCGAGGTAGCCGACGACCCCGCCGTAGAGGCCGCGCCGGGTGGGTTCGAGTTCC
This sequence comes from Actinokineospora sp. NPDC051303, assembly GCF_055586285.1. Taxonomy (NCBI): domain Bacteria; kingdom Bacillati; phylum Actinomycetota; class Actinomycetes; order Pseudonocardiales; family Pseudonocardiaceae; genus Actinokineospora; species Actinokineospora sp. NPDC051303. The sequence goes on along the minus strand of NZ_JBVJIN010000052.1, from coordinate 2,225 downwards.
TCGATCAGCTCCATGGCGCGCGGTTTCGGGGCGCCGGAGAGCGTGCCCGCCGGGAAGCAGGCCGCCACCGCGTCGAAGGCGGTCTTGCCCTCGGCCAGCTCGCCGGTCACGGTCGAGACGATGTGCATGACGTGGCTGTAGCGCTCGACGCGGAAGAAGTCGACCACCGAGACGGTGCCCGGCTTGCAGACCCGGCCCAGGTCGTTGCGGCCGAGGTCGACGAGCATGACGTGCTCGGCGCGCTCCTTCTCGTCGGCGAGCAGGTCCTTCTCCAGGATCTGGTCTTCCTCCGGGTCGACCCCGCGCCACCGGGTGCCCGCGATGGGGTGCGTGGTGGCCCGCCCGTCGCGCACGGTGACCAGGGCTTCCGGGCTGGAGCCGACGATGCTGAACCCGTCGAGCCGCAGCAGGTACATGTACGGGCTCGGGTTGGTGGCGCGCAGGATGCGGTACACGTCGAGCGGGTCGGCCTCGGTGCGCATCTCGAACCGCTGGGAGACCACGACCTGGAACGCCTCGCCCGCCCGGATGGCCTCCTTGGCCGCGCGGACCGCGTCCTGGTACTCGCCCGGCTCGCGCTTGCGGGTGTACTCGGGCTTGGGCCGGTCGAACACGGCGGCCGTGGGCGCGGCGGGCGTCTGCAGGCCCAGCGTCATGGCGTCGAGCCGGGCCACGGCGTCGTCGTAGGCCGCGTCCACCCGCTCGGTCGAGTCGTCCCAGTTCACCGCGTTGGCGATGAGGGTGATGGCGCCCTCGTGGTGGTCGAGGGCGGCCAGGTCGGTGGCCAGGAGCATGACGAGTTCGGGCAGTTCGAGGTCGTCCTCGGCCAGTTCGGGGAGGCATTCGAGCCTGCGCACGACGTCGTAGCCGATGTAGCCGACCATGCCGCCGGTGAGCGGGGGCAGGCCGGGCAGCGGGTCGGTGTGCAGCACCCGCACGGTCTCGCGGAGCGCGTCGAGCGGGTCGCCCCCCACCGGCAGCCCGACCGGCGGCGTGCCGGTCCAGTGCGCCTCTCCCCCGGTCGCGGTGAGCGCGGCCGGGCTCCGCACCCCCACGAACGACCACCGCGACCACGAGCGCCCGTTCTCGGCGGACTCGAACAGGAAGGTGCCCGGCCGGTCCCCCGCGAGCTTGCGGTACACCCCGACCGGCGTCTCGGCGTCGGCCAGGACCCGGCGCACCACCGGGATCACCCGACGGCTCGCGGCGAGGGCGTGGAACTCCTCCCGGGTGGGACTCACCTCGCCCATGCCGGTGACAGCCGGGGGGCGGGATGAGATGCCGATCGCACTGACCATGGCGTCATTCTGCCGTAGCCACCGAAAGCTCCCCGTGGCCCGCCACCCGAGACAATTCAACATATGTGGAATGAACCTGGACCATAGTCCATGATGGTCCCGTGACCACGCGACAAGACGGCGAACGACGACGCGGACGCAGGCCCGGCGGAACTGACACCAAGGCGGCCCTACTCGCGGCGGCCCGCGAGGTGTTCACCGAACAGGGATACGACGGCGCGACCGTCCGCGCGATAGCCCGCCGCGCAGGCGTCGACCCGGCCATGGTCAACCACTGGTTCGGCGGCAAGGAGGCATTGTTCGCCCAAGCGGTGCTGCAACTGCCGTTCAACCCCCAGGAACTGATCGCCAACCTCCTCGAAGGCAACCCCAACGACATCGGCGAACGAATAGTCCGCACCTTCCTCACAACCTGGGACACCCAAGACGGCGGCGTCTTCGCAGCCCTAATCCGCAGCGTCGCAGCACACAACCAGGTGGCAAACGCCCTACGCGACTTCTTCATCAAGAACGTCTTCAGCCAACTAGCCACCGTCATATCAGTAGACGGACGAACCGACCTACGAGCGAACCTAGTGGCATCCCAGATGATCGGCCTGGGCATGGTCCGCTACGTAGCGGAGTTCGAGCCCCTGGCGAGCACAGACATCGAAACCTTGGTCAAGGCAGTAGGCCCCACCCTCCAGCGTTACCTCAACGGCCCCATCGACTGACCAACAACCACCCCCACCCCCGAGAGGTGAAGCAAGAAGCGAACCCACCCAACCCCCCACGAAGCCGAACCAGCGCCCGCCAGGTGCTCAATGGGCCAGAGCAGCGAACACAACCCCGACCAGGCCGAACCAGCGCTCGCCCAGTGCTCGATGGGGTGGAGTGGTTTCTTTGGGGGTGAAGGAAGATCCCTAAACTTGCCGTGGTCGTGGGGCC
>NZ_JBVJIN010000051.1:0-40188 GCF_055586285.1 Actinokineospora sp. NPDC051303 | reverse complement strand
GCGTGTGAGGCCGTAGGCTTCCCACCCGTCTTTCACACGGCGATCTTCCTTCGTAGGGGCCCCGAAGAAACCACTCCACCCGATCCAGCCCCACCCGCCAAAAAACCGAAGAAGCGAGCAGCCGCTCACACCCGCTCGAAGGTCACCCTGCGTCGTACCTCGTCGGCCTCCGTCAAGCGCACTCGGATGGTTTCGCCTTCGGGAAGGGAGGTTCCGGTGCACTTGGCCAGGACTGGCGGGGTGGCGATGAAGATTTCCGCCGTTGTCGGTTCCGCGCGGAGGACTACCGCGTCGAACTCTTGGCCGATTTGGTCGTGGAGGACCCAGGCTTCCACCTGGTCCAGGCAGGCTCGGTCGACCTTGCTGGCCAGGCTGTCGGAGGATTCCATCAGGACTGGGAGGCTGGGCAAGGCCTCCCGCACCCAGTCCGGGATCTCCTTGCCCGCGCAAACCGCCAGGCAGATTTCGGTGCCGAAGCGGTCTACCAGTCTGCGCAGGGGAGCGGTGACGTGCGCGTAAGAGGCCGCTACGCCTGCGTGGGTGCTCAGGGGTGGGGGTTCGCCGTCGAAGACGGTGTATCCGGCGCCGCGTAGGAGGCGGGTGGCGTCCATGAACAGGGCCAGGGCGGCGGGCTGAGTTGGGTCCAGGTCGGACAGCAGCTCCGCGGTGCTTTTCTCCTTTGGCCAGGTGATGCCCAGGGCCTTCGCCGACCGGCGTAGCCACTGGACGGCGCTGGCGTCAGGATCAGGGAGGGTGCGTAGGACGCCCACCCGCACGTCCAGCATGATTTTTGCCGCGGCCATGCCGGTGAGCAGGGACATCTCGGCGTTCCACGCGTCCACCTGGGTGCGGGGGCGCAGCACCAGCCGCCAGCCGGCGTCGTCAGGCTCGACTTCCTGTTCGGGGAGCTGCAACTCCACCGCGCCGCGGTGGATCGCCAGTGCTCTGCGCAACCGGCCCAGGTCGGGGAGGGCCGCCACCGAAGGGTGGGGATCGCCGCGGTCGAAGCTCGACTGGACGGTCTCGTAGTCGAACTGCGCCACCGACCGCACCAGGGCGCGTTCCACCCGGGCGTCGACCGGCTCGCCGGACTCGTCCAAGTCGATCGTCCACAGCGCGGCGGGGCTCACCTGGTCGGGGAGCAGGCTCGCGATGCCTTCGGACAGGACAGTCGGGTGCAGTGGGACGTTGCCGTCCGGCAGGTAGATCGTCTGGCCGCGTTTGCGGACCTCGGCGTCCAAGGCGCCCCCGGGCACGACGAACGCCCCCAGGTCGGCGATCGCGTAGTGCAGTCGGTACCCCGCGCCGCGCCGCTCGATGGCCACCGCCTGGTCGAGGTCCTTGGCGCCGGGTGGGTCGATGGTGACCAGCGGCAGGTCGGTCGCGTCCACCCGGGGGCCGCGCGCGCCGTCGGACACGGCCTGCTCGGCCTCGGCCAGTGCCGCGGCGGGAAACTGCTCGGGCAGCGCGAAGTCTCGGCGGACCCGGGCGAAGTCCACGGCCGCGCCGTCCGTCCCGATCACCCTGGAGTTCACGCTGGCACCCTAACCGGTGAACGCCGTTCGTGGCCGGTGCGCGCGCGACCTCTTCCTGTCTTAAGGGAGGTCCAGCGGAGCGCCCTCGCGCCAGGCGTTGGTGATCGGGAGCCTGCGGTCCCGGCCGAACGCCCGGAAGCTGATCTTGGTGCCCGGCGGGTACTGGCGGCGCTTGTACTCGGCCCGGTCGACCATCCGCAGCACCCGGTCGACCAGTTCCGGGGCGAACCCGGCGGCGATCAGGTCGTCGTAGCCGCGGTCGCCTTCGATGTAGTCGTCCAGGACGTCGTCCAGCAGCTCGTAGTCCGGCAGCGAGTCGCTGTCCATCTGGCCCGGCCGCAGCTCAGCCGAGGGCGGCTTGCTGATCGAGCTCTCCGGGATGGGCGGCGTCTCGCCGTGCTTCTCGGCTTCGGCGTTGCGCCAGCGGGCCAGGGCCCACACCAGGGTCTTGGGCACGTCCTTGATCGGGGCGAACCCGCCGACCGCGTCGCCGTAGATGGTGGAGTAGCCCACGGCCAGCTCGGTCTTGTTGCCGGTGGCCAGGACCAGGTGCCCGTGCTGGTTGGACAGTCCCATCAGCGTCACGCCCCGGCAGCGCGCCTGCACGTTCTCCTCGGCCAGCCCGGTCAGCCCGAGCTGGTTGACGAACACCTCGACCATCCCCGCGATCGGCTGCTCGGTGTAGTGCAGCCCAGTCCGCTCGGCCAGGTCGCTGGCGTCCGACCGCGAGTGGTCCGACGAGTACACACTCGGCATGGACACCCCGTAGACCGCGTCCGCCCCCAGCGCGTCCACCGACAGCGCCGCGCACACCGCCGAGTCGATCCCCCCGGACAGCCCCAGCACCACCGACCGAAACCCGTTCTTCTGCGCGTAATCCCGCAACCCCGTGACCAGCGCCGCCCACACCTCGGCTTCCTCCGGCAACGGCTCGGCGACGCTCCCCGCGTGCTGCGGCTCATAAGCGGGCACCGGCTCCGCCGACACGGTCACGCGGCGCACAGCGAAGTCGTCAACGGCCTCGGCGTCGGTCTTCGCCGCACCCCCCGGCAGATCGAGATCAACCAGCCCCAAATCCTCGACAAACTGCGGCGCCCGGGCAAGCAACGTCCCATCAGCGCCGACGACCATCGAGTCACCGTCGAAAACCAGATCGTCCTGACCACCAACCTGGTTCACATAAACCAGCGGCGCCCCCGCCTCCCGCGCCCGCCGCGCCACCAGCGGCAACCGCGCGTCGTCCTTCTTGCGCTCATACGGCGAAGCATTGGGCGAGACCACCACATCCACCCCGGCCTGCCCCAACGCGGCGATCGGCCCGCCCTCCTGCCAGATGTCCTCGCAGATGACCATGCCCACCTCCAGCCCCCGCACCCGCACAATGTCCAGGGACCGCCCAGCCTTGAAGTACCGACGCTCATCGAACACGCCATAGTTCGGCAGATGGTGCTTGAACTGCCGAGCGACAACCACCCCTCCGTGCAGAACAGCAGCGGCGTTGCGCGCCCCCACCTCATCCCGATCGAGATAGCCAACAACCACCGCGATCTCACCGCACCCGTTGTCAGCCAACGTCTCAGCCAACACCCCCAACGCCCCCCGCGCGGCATGCCCGAAGGACTCCCGCAGGGCAAGGTCCTCCACCGGATACCCGGTAAGCGCCATCTCCGGAAACACAACCAGGTGCGCCCCCGCCTCAACAGCCTTCCGAGTCCAGGCAAGCACCATGGCCGAGTTGCCGGAGAGGTCCCCGACAGTAGGGTTGACCTGGGCAAGGGCGATACGAAGCTGCGGCATGCCACCATCCTCCACCATGTTTTCGCCTTAGAGGCGAAAATGTGACCGGGCTCAGCTTACCGTCTGCGCACACGGTGGTCGGGTGTGCTGTGGGCTGGCTGGTGGGGCGTGCTTGGTGGGGCTGGATCGGGTGGAGTGGTTTCTTCGGGGCCCCTACGAAGGAAGATCGCCGTGTGAAAGACGGGTGGGAAGCCTACGGCCTCACACGCGCAGCCAGCTTAGCGATCTTCCTTCTCCCCCGAAGAAACCACTCCACCCGATCCAGCACTTGGCGGGCGTGAGGAGCCGAAGCGGTACCCGGTTTGCCCCCGGGCCCTGGCCACTTGGCCTGGCACTCAGGCTCGCTCAGCGCGAGACGGGGTGGAACGGCACGCGCACCCACCCTCGCCCGGCCCTGCCGGGTGCCAGAGGGGTGGGGCAAGGTGCAAACCCGCCCTCCCATCAGGCCGCGCCAAACCCCGCCAGGTGCTCGATGGGGGAGCAGCGCACCCATGCTCCTGCCAGGCCGCACCTACGCCCGCCAGGTGCTCGATGGGGTGGAGTGGTTTCTTTGGGGGAGAAGGAAGATCCCTAAACTCGCCGTGGTCGTGGGGCCGAAGGCTCCCCACCCGTCTTTCCCACGACGGGATCTTCCTTCGTAGGGGCCCCAAAGAAACCACTCCACCCCATCGAGCAACCCCACCCAAGCGAGCCCACAGCAGGCCCCTCACCGCCCAGCCTTCACCTTCCGCATCGATGCCCGAACCCGCTGCAACGCCTGCTCAGCATCAGAGTCAAACGGATTGTCATGAACCATGTACGTCCAAGTGGACGTAGGCCGCCGCAACCCAGCAGTCTCCAGATCCACCCCATCCACCCCGATCTCAGCACTCTCCAGCGTCTCCCCAGAAAGCTCGCCGATCTCCTTGAGAATCCCCCGGAACTCGGCAATCGCCGCCCGGTGGAACTCGTCAATGGGCGTCTCCCGGGCCAGCGCGCGCAGGTGAATCGTCTCCCGCACGTCAGACAGATACGCCAGATGCTGCGACCACCGCCGATCCACATGGAACAGGACGATCTGCCGGGCCACCTTCGTCAACTGCTCGTCGTCCAGCTTTTCGGCTAGCTCTTTCCAGCGTTCCGGTGAACGTTCCGCGAGCTGACGCGCCGCGAGGTCTGTGCGCAGCACGTCGTCGCGGTAAGCCAGCACCAAGCCCCGCTGGTGCTCGATCAGCCGCGTGTACCGCCACGTGTTGCGGTGGACGTCCAGGTGCACGCCTTCGGCCACCCGCTGCGCGTGCTCGATGAACCGCTGCGCGGTCGCGTCGTCATAGCGTCCGTCCTCTTCGGGCTCCGATCCGGCTTCGGCTTCCGGCGCGTACTGGACGACGAGTTCATCGGCGAGGCTCGCGAAGACCACTGATCCGCCGGGGTCGCCCTGGCGGCCGGAGCGGCCGCGGAGCTGGTTGTCGAGCCTGCTGCTGGGGTAGTGGCCGCAGGCGATCACGTACAGGCCGCCCAGTTCGGCGACCTTGTCGTGGTCGTTGTCGTCGCCGTCGGCGCCGCCGAGGCGGATGTCGGTGCCTCGGCCGGCCATCTGGGTGGACACGGTGACGGCGGCGTGCGCGCCAGCGTCGGCGACGATCGCCGCCTCTTGCGCGTCGTTCTTCGCGTTGAGCACCACGCTGGCCACGCCAGCCTCGGTCAGCTTCTCGGCGATCCGCTCGGACTCGGCGACGTCCATGGTGCCGACCAGGATCGGCCGCCCGGTTTTGTGCTGGGCGACGATCTCGGCGACCAGCGCGGCCTCTTTGCGTTCGATCGTGTCGTAGATCCGGTCGGGCTCGTCTTCGCGCACGCACGGCTTGTTCGGCGGGATCACCGACACCTTCAGCTCGTAGAACTCGCGCAGTTGCTCGGCGACGGCCTGCGCGGTGCCGGTCATGCCGCAGACCCGCTGGTAGCGGCCCACCAGGCCCTGCACGGAGATCGAGTCGAGGACCTCGCCGCTCTCGGTCGGCTTGAGCCGCTCCTTGGCCTCGACGGCGGCCTGCAGGCCGTCCGGCCAGCGTTGCAGCAGCGCGATCCGGCCGCGGGAGGTGTTGATCAGGTGGACCTTGCCGTCGCGGACGATGTAGTCGACGTCGCGTTGCAGCAGCGCGTGCGCGTGCAGGGCGGCGTTGACCGCGGCGAGCCGGTCGGAGTGGTCGCCGGAGTAGAGGTCGATGTCGCCGAGGGCCTTCTCGACCACCTTCGCGCCGCGGCTGGTCAGCCAGGCGTTGCGGTTGTCCTCGTCGCGCTCGTAGTGCTGCCCGGGGCGCAGCGTCCGGACGATCTTGGCCACCTCGGGGTCGCCCTGGGCGTCGTCGGTGGACCCGGCCATGACCAGCGGCACCCGCGCCTCGTCCACCAGCACCGAGTCGGCCTCATCGACCAGCGCCACGTCCGGCGCGGTCTGCACCAAGTCGGCCTCATCGACGCACAGCCGGTCGCGGAGCACGTCGAACCCGATCTCGCTGACCGCGCCGTAGGTGACCTCGCAGCGGTAGGCCGCGCGCCGCTGCTCGGGCGTGGACTCCTGCTCGACCCAGCCGACGGACACGCCGAGCAGCTCGTAGACCGGCCGCATCCACTCCGCGTCGCGCCGGGCGAGGTAGTCGTTGACCGACATGACGTGCACCGACCGCCCCTGCACCGCGTACCCGGCCGCGGCCAGCGCACCGGCGAGGGTCTTGCCCTCGCCGGTGCCCATCTCCACGACCCGGCCGTGCAGCAGCTCCATCGCGCCGACGAGCTGCATGTCGTAGGGCCGCTGGTCGAGCCCGCGCCGCGCCGCCTCCCGGCCCAGCGCGCACAGCTCGACCATGCCCTGGGAGTCCAGGCCCTTCGCGGCCTTGCCGCGCAGCTCCTTGGCCGCCTTGGTCAGCTCGGCGTCGGAGAGCTTGGCGACCCGCTCCTCCCGCCACTCGATCGAGGCCAGCACCTCGGCGTACTTCTTGAGGTCGACGGTCGACGGCCGCTCCAGCAGACGCTGAAACCGGCTCTTGACCCGTGTCAGAAACGCAGCCACGTCTCCGGCCACCTCTCCCTCGTCCAACAGTGACGCAATTCTCGCCTTGCTGGTAACGGTGCAGCACGGCAGGTGAGTTCCGCATTCGGGTGGCAGGATCGGCCCGGTGCGGAGGTCGAGCGGTGTCGTGCTGGTTGCCATGCTGCTCGCCGTGGCGGCGGGATGCTCATCGGCCGGGCAGCAGGCGCCCCAAACCGAGCGCAAAGGCCCGACCGGGGCGGTCCCCGCGGGCCTCGACCGGTTCTACGGGCAGCCGCTGACCTGGGAAAACTGCGCGCCCTACGCCAAGGCCGACGTCGACCGGGGCCCGCTGACCACCACGGTGGGCGCCCGGTGCGCCCGGCTGACCGTGCCGCTGGACTACGCCAAACCGGACGGCGACACCATCACCATCGGCGTCCTGCGCAAGCCCGCCACCCGCCCCGACCAGCGGATCGGCTCGCTGGTGGTCAACCCGGGCGGGCCGGGCGCGGCGGGCCTGGCCACGGCGGCGCGGCTGTCCGGGACGGGCACGCTCAACGAGCGGTTCGACTTCGTCGGCTTCGACCCGCGCGGCGTCGGGTCCAGCGAGCCGACCGTGCGCTGCCTGACCGACGCCGAACGCGACGCCGAGCGCGCCGACGACGACGAACTCGACACCTCCCCGGCCGGGGTCGCCAAGGTCGAGGCCGACGAGCGGGACTACGCCGCCAAGTGCGCCCAGCGCACCGGCAAGGGCGCGGCGCTGCTGGCCAACGTCGGCACCCGCGACGTCGTGCGCGACATCGACGTCCTGCGCTCGGCTCTCGGCGACGAAAAGCTCACCTACCTGGGCTACTCGTACGGCACCCGCATCGGCAGCGGCTACGCCGAGGCGTTCCCGGGCAACGTGCGCGCCATGGTCCTCGACGGCGCCCTTGACCCCACCCAGGACGCGGTCGCCGAACTGGTCGCCCAGGCCGAGGGCTTCCAGCGCGCGTTCACCGATTTCGTCGCCTGGTGCGTGCAGCGGCAGGACTGCGCGCTCGGCCGGGACGCGAACCGCGCCCAGGCCCGCTACCAGGAGCTGACCCGCCCGCTGGCCGAGCGCCCGGTAAACACCGGTGATGGGCGGCGGTTGTCGTACTCGGACGCGACGACAGCCGTTATCCAGGCCCTCTATAGCGAAGACCTGTGGGAACTACTCAACACCGGTCTTAACGAACTGGGCCAGAACCAGGCCCGCACTCTTATGCTGCTCGCCGACTCTTATCTCGAACGCGGACCGGACGGCCGGTACTCCACCACCCAGGACGCGTTCACCGCCGTGCGCTGCGTGGACGACCCCCGGGTGACCGACAAGGCCGTCGTCCGCGAGGCCCAGCGCCGCTACAAGGCCGCCGCGCCGTTCCTCGACGACGGCCGCCCGCCGACCGACTCCCTCGACGCGTGCGCGTTCTGGCCGGTCCCCAACAGCGGCGAGCCGCACCTGCCCGCCGTCAGCGGCCTGCCGCCGGTCCTGGTCATCTCCACGACCGGCGACCCGGCCACCCCGTACGAGGCGGGCGTCGCGCTGGCCAAGGCGCTCGGCGGCGCGCTGCTGACCTACGAGGCCACCCAGCACACCGCGTTCCTCCAGGGCTCGGCCTGTGTGGACGCCGCCGGGGCGGCCTATCTCACCGACCTGCGGCCGCCGCCGGAGGGGACCCGCTGCTCGGCGTGATGCGAGGATGGGCGGGTGTCGAGATTCCGCCTGGTCCCGCCGCTCGCGCTTGTGGTGGCCCTGCTCAGCGCCTGCACGGTCGCCGTCTCCGGGACGGCGGTCATCGGCGCCACCGAGCGGCTGGGCCCGAAAGGGCCCGTGCCAGCAGGCCTTGAGCGCTTCTATGGCCAGGCGCTGACCTGGAGCGACTGCCGCTCCTACGTCCATGACGACGAGAGCCGCATCGCGTTCCTCAAGCGCGACGTCCGCTGTGCCCGGCTCACCGTCCCGCTGGACTACGCCAACCCGGGCGGCCGGGAGATCACCGTCGGCGTGCTGCGCAAGCAGGCGGCGAAGGAGCGGCTGGGCGCGCTGGTGCTGAACCCGGGCGGCCCGGGCGGGTCCGGCATGAGCGCGGCGGCGACGCTGGCGACCAAGGCCAAGCGCACCGAGCTGACCGACCGCTTCGACTTCGTCGGCTTCGACCCGCGCGGCGTCGGCGCCAGCGAGCCGCGCGTCCGCTGCCTCACCGGCCAGGAGATGGACGCCGACCGCGTCGACCCGCCGGAGACGACCGTCGCCGAGGCGGAGGCCGAGAACCAGGACTTCGCCGCCAAGTGCGCCGAGCGGACCGGCGTGGACGTGCTGGCCAACATCGGCACCCGCGACGTCGTGCGCGACATGGACGTCCTGCGCTCGGCTCTGGGCGAGGAGAAGCTGACCTACCTGGGCTACTCGTACGGCACCCGCATCGGCACCGCCTACGCCGAGGCGTTCCCCGGCAACGTCCGCGCGATGATCCTCGACGGCGCCGTCGACCCGCTGGAGGACCCGGCGCAGCAGGCCATCGGCCAGGCCACCGGCTTCGACAAGGCCCTCGCCGATTACCTCGCCTGGTGCGCCGAGCGGCCATCGTGCGCGATCAGGACCAAGGACGACCTCCGCGCGAAGATCGACGCCCTGGAGACCGCCCCGCTCGCCGTGGGCGGCAGGCGGCTGTCCGCGTCGGACGCCACGACCGGCATCGCCGCCGCCCTCTACTCCGACGAGGCGTGGCCGGTCCTCTCCGACGCCCTCGCCGGGCTGGCCAAGGGCAACGGCACGACCTTGATGCTCCTGGCCGACCTCTACCTGGGCCGAGGCAGCGACGGCGAGTACTCCGGAAGCATGGACGCCCTGATCGCTGTGCGCTGTGTCGACGAGCCCCGGCTCACCGACCGCGCCAAGCTGGCCGAGGTCGCCACCCGGGTCGCCGAGGCCACCAAGGGCTCCTTCCTCACCGACACCGAGCCGCCCCTGCCCGCCTTGGACCCGTGCGCGTTCTGGCCCGCGCCCAACACCACCGAACCCCACCAGCCCGTCGTCACCGGCGCTCCCCGGCTCCTGGTCGTCTCCACGACCGGGGACCCGGCCACGCCGCACCAGGCGGGCGTCAACCTGGCGAAATCCCTCGACGCCCGCCTGCTGACCTACGAGGCCACCCAGCACACCGCGTTCCTCCAGGGCGACCAGTGCGTGGACTCCGCTGGCACCCGCTACCTGGTCGACCTGTCCCTGCCCGCCGCCGACCTGACCTGCGCGGGCTAGGACCAGCGCGTCACGTGGTGGCGTCGACCGTGGGCTTGGCCTCCACAGCGGGCTTGGGGTCGGGGTCGGCCACCGGACGGTTGCGGCGGGGGAGTTTGCCGTTGGTCACGGCCAGGACCGCGCCCACGAGCATGACGGCCGCGCCGACGCCTTGGAGCAGGCTGAACGTCTCGTGCAGGAAGACCACCGAGCAGATCGCGCCGAACACGGGCGAGGTGAACATCATGATCGAGGCCGTCGTCGCGCCCAGGGCCCGGATGCCGCTGTAGTAGAGGATGTAGGCGACCACCGTGGGGCCCAGGACCAGGTAGCCGACGTTGAGCCAGACCGCGGTCGGGACGGCGTCCCACTGAACGTCCGGCACGGACGGGGCGGCGAACAGGGCCAGGGCCACCGCGCCCGCCACGGTGGCGTAGGTGGTGGCGCGCAGGGACTCGATGCCGCGCATGGTGTGCGGGACGGTCAGCGTGTAGGCCGACCAGCAGACCGCGCCCAGCAGGTAGACGAAGTCGCCCGCCAGCCGGTCCGCGCCGCCGCTGAAGTCGCCGCCGACGCCGACGAAGAACAGGACCGCGCCGCCCAGGCCTGCCGACAGGCCGATCACCCGGGCGGTGGAGACCTTCTCGCGGCCGGTCAGGACGACGAACGCGGTGGTCAGGATGGGGCTCAGGACCGGGACGATGATCGTGCCGTCCAGGGACGGGGCCAGCGACAGGCCCCAGAAGAAGAACGTGTTGTAGCCGAACACGCCCAGCAGGCCCGCCAGTCCCGCGCGGGTCTTGGCCTTCGGCGGCTCGCCGCTGCGGTCACCACCGAACAGCTTGAGGACCAGCAGCAGCACCAGCGCGCCGCCGCCGAATCGCAGCACCGCCGCGACGCTGTGCGGCACGGCGTCGACCACGATCTTCGAGCTCGCGAAGGCGCTCCCCCACAGCGCCATGGTCGTGACCAGCTGCAAATAGGCACGGCTGTACCCAGGACTGTCGATCATTTCTCATCCCCCACAGATGATTTCTCTTGCCCCCGGGACGCGGGAACGCGTCCTGGTACCAGTCTTACTATCCCCCCAAATGGGCTAACACTAAAGGGCGCGCCGCATGTCGTACACCACACGGCCGCCGACCTCGCCCAGGCCCGGACCTGCCGGACGGGCCAGCACCACGGACCCCTCACCGTGACGGACCGTGATCGGCCGACCCAGTTGGGCGGCCAGCATCAGGGTCGCCGAGCCGCACGCCTCGTCCTCGGCGACGCCGAACGCGCGGGCGAAGACCCGGGCCCGGACCACTCCGGCCCGCTCGTCCAGCCAGGCCCACAGCTGGACCTTGTCGTCGGCCGTGGCCGGGTCGGCGGCCTCGACCGCCGCGGCTTCTGCCACGCGCAGGTGGTCCCACGGCGGGGCATCGGCCACGGTGGCGCGCACCCACGTCGCGCCGTCCTCGACAAAGGTCGGCACCGGCTCGCGCAGCAGGACGGGCCGCAAGAAGTCCTGCTCGCGCCCGGTCTCCCGGGCCAGCAGCCAGCTCACCCCGACCAACGGGTGCCCGGCCAGCGGAAGCTCGACGGCCGGGGTGTAGATCCGCAGCCGGGCCGAGTCCACGTCCTCGACAAAGACGGTCTCGCTGTAGCCGAGTTCGGCGGCGATGGCCTGCTGGTCGGCCTGGCTGAGCCCGGCCGGGTCGAGCACCACGCCGAGCGCGTTGCCGAAGCGGCCGTGCTCGTCGGCGAAGACCCGGACGACGTCGACCTCGGTCACGACGCCAGCCGCCGCGGCCGGTTCGCGCGGGCCGCCTGGGCGAACTGCCCAGGGGTCACGCCGGTGTAGCGCTTGAACACCCTGGTCAGGTGCGCTTGGTCGCAGAAGCCCGCCTCGCTGGCCGCCACCGCCACCCGGGCGCCGGACTCCAGCAGCCGCCGGGCCAGCCGGACACGCAGCTCCACCTGGTAGGCGTGCGGCGGCATGCCCAACTCGGCGGCGAACAGCCGGACCAGCCGGTACGGGCTGGTCGAGGCCAGCCACGCCAGCTCGGTCAGCGAGATCCGGGCCGCCGGGTCGGACTCCAGGTAGTCACGCGCCGTGGCGACCGCGCGGTGGCCGCGGCCGGACGCGCGCGCCACCGGCGGCGCGTCGGCGAACCGCCGCAGCGCCAGGCCCAGCCGCAGCAGCGACTCCTCCTGCGCCAGGCGCTGTCCGCACAGGGCCAGCGCGCGGTTAGTGCGGTCGAGCGCGGTCACCAATTCCTGGTCTTGCACGACCGTGTGCCGTGCCGGAAAGGTCAATGTGCCCGGTTTGCCCGGAAGGAGTGTGGAAAACGCCTCGTCGGTGAGATAGAGGACGCGATACCGGTATCCCTCCGGCGTGGCGGATCGGCCGGTGTGCACCGCGCCGGGATTGATCATGAATGCGCTGCCCGCAGGCGCGGCGAACTCCGCGCCCTCGCACTGGAATGCCGCCGTGCCGCTGTCCATCAGCGCTACCGTGGTGGCGTCGTGGGCGTGGCGCGGATAGGCGTGCCTGCGGAAACGGGCGTGCAGGACCTCGACGCCGGGGATGTCCGGCCGCCACAGCCGCGCTGTGTCGCGATCCGCTCGCACCCCAGGAGCCATAAACGCAGCGTACCCGAAACGCGACGATCAGTACCCGTCCGGGTGGTTCGGGAGTCGACGGCAAGTTCGTACAAGACCGTGCCGAACTTGGGCGGGAATAGTGGGGCGCACCCCTGCGGGCAGCGCGCTGACCCGGGCGGACGGAGCGGTGATCGGAATCCACCGCGCCGACACAGTGTTGATGAGGAGACGAAGAAGTTGACTGAGGTGCACGAGGCGACTCCGGTCGTGTGGGACACCAAGATCGCCGTGGTGCTGCGGGACGATCTCAAGGACTGGCAGAAGCTGAACGTCACCGCGTTCACCGTCAGCGGCATCGCCGCGACCGTGGACAACGTGGTCGGCGAGCCCTATCTGGACGCCTCCGGCGTGGAGTACCTGCCGATGTTCCGCCAGCCGGTGCTGGTGTTCATCGCCGACGCGGAGACGCTGACCAAGATCCACGAGCGGGCGCTGCGCCGCGAGGTGAAGTGCGCCGTCTACACCGAGGAGCTGTTCGCCACCAACAACGACGAGGACAACCGCGCGGCGGTGCGCAGCGTCGAGAGCGACAAGCTGGCCTTGGTCGGGGTGGCGATGCGGGCGGACCGCAAGGTCGTCGACAAGATCGTGAAGGGCGCCGCGCTGCACCACTAGATTCGCGCCCACCTCCTCGCCTACGCGGCGACGCGCTGTCCGCGCGTCGCCGAGCGATTCGTCATTGCGGTCGAACACCAGGCAGTCGAACAGCAGTCGCATCACCTTGTCCGGTGCACGAATATCGACTTCGGGGAGCACAGGCGTGACAAATCTGGATTGCGTACTCATCGGCTTCAACGAGATCGACTTCGCTGATTTCGCCACCGCGCAGGAGGTGTTCCAGGAATCCTCCGGCGCATACCGGGAACTGGTGACCAACTCGGTGCTGGTGGGCGACCGGCGGCTGACTTACATGGACCTGCTTAACAAGGCCATGGAGCGGTCGACCGGTCGCCCGTCGGCGCTGACCGCCTTCGAGATGCCCAGCCTCGGCGTCGCCTACCTGGCCAGCTTCCTGATGCGCCGGGGCTTCGGCGTCGGCGTGGTCAACTTCTTCAACACCGGCCGCGACGAGTTGGCCGCGATGCTGGCCGAGTCCCCGCGCGCGGTGGCGATCACCACCACCTACTACGTGGACGACGAGCCCATCCGGCAGATCATCCGGTTCATCCGCGAGCACAACCCGGCCGTGCCGATCGTCGTCGGCGGCCCCCGGGTGCACAACCTGTGCAGCGGCCAGACTCCCGCGGTGCAGGACATCCTGCTCGACTCCATCGGCGCGGACGTCTACATCGATGAGTCCCAGGGCGAGGCGACCCTGGCCGGTGTGCTGACCGCGCTGCGCGAGGGCGGCGACCTGTCGAAGGTGCCCAACCTGATCTACCGCGCCGCGCCCGGCCAGCGGTCGATGGACCGCACTCTCAAGCGTCCGGAAAGCAACGACCTCAACGAGAACGCCGTCGACTGGTCGTACTTCGAGCCCGACTTCTACACGCCCACGACGTACCTGCGCACCGCCCGAAGCTGCTCGTTCGGCTGCGCGTTCTGCAACTACCCGGCGATGGCGGGCCCGCTCACCCTCAGCGACCTGTCCACCATCGAGAACGAGCTTCGGTACCTGTGTGAGCACGGCGCCCAGAACCTGATCGTCGTGGACGACACGTTCAACGTGCCGCTGCCCCGGTTCAAGCAGATCTGCCGGATGATGATCGAGAACAAGTTCGACCTGCGCTGGGTGTCGTTCTTCCGCTGCTCCAACGCCGACGACGAGGCGTTCGACCTGATGGCGGAGGCGGGCTGCATGGGCGTCTTCCTCGGCATCGAGTCCGGCGATCAGCGGATTCTGAAGAATATGACCAAGTTCGCCAAGACCGACCGCTACGAGTACGGCATCGAGCAGCTCACCAAGCGCGGCCTGGTCACCCTGGCCTCGATCGTGCTCGGCTTCCCCGGCGAGAACGAGGAAAGCGTGCGGAACACCCTCGACTTCGTCAACCGGACCAAGCCGACCTTCTACAACGTCCAGCTCTACTACCACGACGTGCTGGCGCCGATCGAGAAGCAGCGGGAGAAGTACGGCATCGAGGGCAGCGGCTACTCGTGGCGGCACTCGTCCATGAGCTGGCAGGAGGCCGTCGAGCACAAGGACGACTTCGTCCGCGGGGTGACCGGCTCCGCGCTGATGCCGCTTTACGGCTTGAGCATCTGGTGCATCCCGTACCTGCTGTCCAAGGGGCTGACCATGTCCCAGATCACCGAGTTCACCCGCGCGGCCACCCGACTCGTCGTCAAGGGCCTCAACGCCGACTACCTCGACCCGGAGGAAGGAGTCGACAGCGTCGTGCGCGCGCTGGCCGACGCGCCCGCCTAGGGGACGCGATGTGGCTTCGACGCTGGACGCCCCGGCCGGGCGCGACGCTGCGGCTGCTCTGTCTGCCGCACGCCGGTGGCTCGGCCGCGGCGTTTCGCGCTTGGGCGGACCTGCTGCCGTTGACGGTGGAGCTGGTCGCGGTCGAGCTGCCCGGTCGCGGCGATCGCTTCGGCGAGTCGTTCGCCGCCGGGGTGGATGACGTCCTCGACGGCGTGCTGACCGGGGTGGCCGCGCTGCCGCGCAAGCCGCTGGCCGTGTTCGGGCACAGCCTGGGCGCGCTGCTGGCCCTGCGGGTCTGCCGTGAGCTGCGGCGGCGCGGCGGGCAAACCCCTGCGGCGCTGCTGGTGTCGTCGTGTCCGGCGCCCGCGGCGGCGGCCGAGCGGATGGCCCGGCAGCGCGGCAGCGACGACGACGGGCTGCTCGCCCAGGTGCGCGGACTCGGCGGGCCAGCCGTCGAGCACGGGCCAGCGGTCTTGGCCGCCGTGCGCGCCGATCTGGCCCTGTTCGCCGACGGCGTCGGCGAAGCGCCGCCGCTGAGCAGCCCGCTGCGGGTCTACGCGGGCGACAGCGACGACTCGGTGACCCCGGCGACGCTGGCGGCGTGGCGGCGGGAGAGCCCGGTCGACTTCCGGCTGACCATGCTGCCCGGCGGCCACTTCTTCTTCCTCGGCCGGGAACCGCTGTTTCTCGCCCGGCTCGCCGCCGATCTCGGTCAACTGTCCACTGTGGAATCAATGAACGGGGTACCGCGATGAACCCGCCCACCGCGCCCACCGCCGCGCCTGCTTCCATGCCAGCGCCGGACCGAGCGGACCAGGTCTGGCTGGCCGAGCGCTTCCAGCCCGGCACCCCGGCCAACATCGTCGTGGTTGCCGCGTCGGTCGACGGCCTGGTCGACCAAGCCGCTCTGCGCGCGGCGCTGCGGGTCACCGGCGCCCGCCGCCCGGCGCTGCGGAGCAGGCACACCGTCCGCGACGGCGCGCCCGCGCGGTCGGTGGTCGACTCGCCGGACCTGCCGTTGGCCGTCCTGGACCTGCGCCACCAGAGCGCGGCGGACCGGGCCGACGCCTTGGCCGAGGTGCTGGACGAGTTCGCGACCCGGCCCTTCGACCTGGAGAACGCCCCGCCGATCCGGTGCGGCCTGCTCGTGCTGCCCGACCGGGACGTGCTGGTGCTCGCCGCGCACCGGATCGCCGTGGCCGAGACGGACTTGGGCGCGGTGCTGGCGGACATTTGCCTGGCTTACGACGGCCGCCCCCCGCTCCCGGACGCGCCCGCGCCGGACCTCGGCGCCTCGCCGAACCCGCCCGCCAGGGACCTTCCAGCGATTCACCTTCCGAATGGCCACTCTCCACACGGAACCTTGCCAACTTCCAGCCTTCCCAGCGGACGTCCACCTGGCGACCTTCCCGCCGCCGACCTGCCGACCGATCGGCCGCGGTCCCCGTTGCCCGCGTCGATCGGCGCCCGAGTGCCGGTGGAGTTCCCCGACGGGTTCGCCGACGCGGTGCGGGCGTTCGCCGCGTCGGCGGACACCGATCCACGCACCGTGCTGCTGGCGGGCTGGCAGACCCTGGTGTCGCGGCTCAGCGGCGGCGCCGAGGTCGCGGTCGCTCTCGCCGACACCGGCCTCGTCGCGCGCGTCGACCTGTCCGACGACCCTGGTTTCCGTGCCGTCGTCGCCCGCGCGGCGGCCCCGGCGCGGGCCGAGTCCCACCGTGCCCTGGCCTTCCTCGTCCGGGACACGCCGCTGGTGCCGGACAGCTTCGGCGGCAAGCCGATGGCCCCGGTCCCGCTGGCCCGGTTCGGCATCGACGGCGAGATGCGGCTCGTGGTCGAGCCGGACGGCGACCGGTGGCGCGCGGAGGTGGAGTACGCGGCCGACCTGTTCGACCAGGCGAGCGCGGCGCGGGTCGCGGCCCGGTACCCGCTGCTGCTCACCTCGGCCATGGCCGAGCCGGAGCGGCCGGTCTCGGCGCTGCCCGTGCTCATTCCCGGCGAGGCCGAACTCGCGATCACCGAGTGGAACGCGACCGAGACGCCGCTGCCCCGCGCGTGCCTGCACGAGTTGATCGCCGAGCGGGCGCGGATGTCCCCGGACGCGGTCGCCGTGGTCGACAACGGGCGTGAGCTGACCTACGCCGAGCTTGACGCCCGCGCCGACCGGCTGGCGCACGTGCTGCGCGGCCACGGCGCGAGCCCCGAGCGGCTGGTGGGCATCTGCGCCTACCGGGGCGCGGAAGTGGTCGTGGGCGTGCTGGCCGTGCTCAAGGCGGGTGCCGCCTATGTGCCGCTGGACCCCGCCTACCCGGCGCGGCGGCTGGGCTACCTGCTGGACGACAGCCAAGTCGGCGTGGTCCTCACCGACGAGCGGTCGGCGGACCTGCTGCCCGACCGGGTGACCGTCGTCCGGCTCGACCAGCGGCACCCGGACGCGGACGGGCCGCCGGAGTCGGGCGTCGAGCCGGAAAACCTGTGCTACGTCATCTACACCTCCGGCTCGACCGGTGAGCCCAAAGGCGCGGCGAACACCCACCTCGGGGTCGTGAACACCATGGCGGCGCTGGTTTCCCGGCTGCGGCTGGACTCGACCAGCAGGCTGCTGCAAACCTCGTCGCTCAACTTCGACATGTCCGCGTTCGACATCCTGGCCACGCTGCTGGCGGGCGGCGCGCTGGTGCTGCCCGACTCGGCGACCGCTGGCGACCCGCGCCGCCTGCTGGATCTGGCGCACGAGGCCGGGGTGACGGTGTGGAGTTCCACGCCCGCGCTGTTCACCGGAGCCATCGACCACGCCTATGAGACCGGTGGGAGCCTGCCGCCCGGCCTGCGGCTGGTCCTGCTCGGCGGCGACCGGTTCCCGCCGTCAGTGCCCGGCGCGCTGGCGGCGCTGGCCCCCGGCTGCCGGGCCTACAACTTCGCCGGGGTGACCGAGGCGTCGTTCACCACCACCGCGTACCGGGTGCGGACCGAGGACGGGCACGGCGTGCCCTGGGGCAGGCCGCTGCCGAACCAGCGGATGTACGTGCTGGACGCCTGCCAGCGGCCGGTGCCGATCGGCAGCCCGGGCGAGCTGTACATCGGCGGTGCGGGGGTGGGCCGGGGGTATTGGCGCAGGCCGGAGCTGACCGCGCGACGGTTCCTCGCCGACCCGTTCTGGCGGGCGGGCGCGCGGATGTACCGCACCGGCGACCGGGTGCGCCAGCGCGGCGACGGGACGGTGGAGTTCCTGGGCAGGCTGGACGACCAGGTGAAGGTGCGCGGGTTCCGGGTCGAACTGGGCGAGGTCGAGGCCGTGTTGGGCGCGCACCCGCTGGTGCGCGCCGTCGTCGCCGGGGTGCGCGGCGACCGGCTGGTCGCCTACCTGGTCTTCGGCGAGCCGGTGCCGGTCGAGGACCTGCGCGAGTTCCTCCGCGCCCGGGTGCCCGACCACCTGGTGCCCGCCGCGTTCGTCGCGCTCCCGAGGATTCCGCTGACCCCGGGCGGGAAAACCGACCGGGAAGCCTTGGCCGCCATCGAGATCCCGGCGGGCAGGCCCGACCTCGCCACCCCGTACCTGCCGCCCCGCGACGAGGTGGAACGCGCCATCATCGCCGAGTGGACCCGGGTCCTGGGCGTGGACGGCATCGGTGCCGACGACGAGTTCGCCGCCCTGGGCGGGCACTCGCTGCTGGCCACGCCGATGATGTCGGCGCTGTCGGCGGTGCTGGGTGTGCCGCTCTCGGCCCGGGACCTGTTCGAGGCGGCCACCCCGACCCGGCTCGCCCAGCGCATCCGCGAGCGCGCCCCGGAGCGGTTCGGCGACTGAGCGGCGGCGGCCCGCTCGCCCGATGTGTCCACAGTAGACGATAGAGGTGGTCAGGCCGACCAAGCCGGGATCACCAGGGACTCCGCGACCGCGGGAAGACCGGTTTGGTCGTTCTGGCAGTCCGAACAGCCACTCGCGGAGGTCGAGCACAGCGCGACCCGCTCTCGGACAGCGGCGCCCGGGACGCGGCCACACCGCCGCGGCCCGGGGCCGCCCGCAGCCGCCGGGACGGACCGCTTACGCCGAGAGCGTCGTCACCGGCTCCGGCGCACCCAGGACCCGCGGCTCACCGCGCCGCGCACAGCGCGTCCACGGCGGCGGCGAGGACTTCCGGCCGCTTGCAGAAGGCGAACCGCACCAGCGACCGGGGCGGATCCTCTCCCAGGTAGAAGCCGACCGTGGGCACCGCGACCACTCCGGCCCGGGGCAGGTCCCGGCAGAACTCCACGCCGTCGGCGTAGCCCCAGGAGCGGGCGTCCACCTGCAAGAAGTAGGTGCCCTCGGCCCGGAACACGCTCAGTCCGGCCTTGGCCAGGCCCTCGGCCAGCAGGTCCCGGCGGGCGGCCAGGTCGGCGCGCAGGTCCTCGACCCAGCCCATCTGCGCGCGCAGACCGTGCGCGACCGCGACCTGAAACGCCGTGCCCGAGTTGAACGTCAGGTACTGGTGGGCGGCGCGCACCGCGGCCACCAGCGGCGCTGGCCCGCAGACCCAGCCGACCTTCCAGCCGGTGACGCTGAACGTCTTGCCCGCGCCCGAGATCGCCAGGGTGCGGTCGCGCATCCCCGGCCACTGGGCCAGCGAGCGGGTGACCGCGCCGTCGTAGACGAGGTGCTCGTGGACCTCGTCGGTGACCGCGATCAGGTCGTGCTCGCGGCAGCATTCGGCGATCAGGTCGAGTTCGGCGGCGGTGAAGACCTTGCCGGTGGGGTTGTGCGGGGTGTTGAGCAGCAGCATCCGGGTCCGCGGCGTCACCGCGGCGCGCAACTCGTCCGGGTCGAACGCGAACCCGGTCCCCTCCGCGCGCAGGCGCACCGGCCGCGCCACCCCGGCAGCCATGGCGATGCCCGCGGCGTAGGAGTCGTAGCAGGGGTCGAACACGATCACCTCGGCGCCGGGCTCGCACAGCGCGAGCAGGGCGGCGGCGATGCCGCAGGTGGCCCCGGTGGTGATCAGGACTTCCTCTTCTGGGTCGTACGGGGTGCTGTAGTGCCGCGCCCGGTGCTCGGCGACAGCGGCGCGCAGGTCCGCCACCCCGCGCACCGGCGGGTACTGGTTGTGTCCCGCGTCGACCGCCGCGCTGGCCGCGGCGAGCAGGCCGGGCGGCCCGCCGGTGTCCGGGAAGCCCTGGCCGAGGTTGATCGCGCCGGTCCGGATGGCCAGTTCGGTCATCTCCACGAAGACCGACGACCCGAAGCCGCGCAGCCGGGCGGCGAGCGGATCACCGGTCATGTCGCGGTCCCGGCCCGGGGGAACAGCGGGGTGACCGCGCCCTGCGGGGTGAGCTGGGACAACCGGTCGCGGGCGTCGAACGCGGGCCGGGGCGCCGGGATGGCGACCGGGTCGGGGGTGCCGACGAACAGCCAGCCCAGCGACCGCTCCCCGGGCGCCAGGCCCAGGACCGCGCCGACGGCGGACGAGCGGCTGGCGGGCCCGGTCCGCCACATCGCCCCCCAGCCGCGCACGTGCAGCAGCAGCACCAGGTTGTGCACCATGGCGCTGGTCGCGGCGAGCTGTTCCCACTCGGGGACTTTCGGGTTCTCCCGCGGCGTGAACACGATCGAGAGCAGCAGCGGCGCGCGCAGCGGCTTGGCCGCCTCCCGGGCGCGGCCAGCCTCGTCGTCGGGCGGCAGGTCGGCCGCGGCGGCGCGCCCCAGGGTCGAGCGGGCCGCGCCGCGCACCGAGATCAGCCGCCACGGCCGCATCAGCCCGTGGTCCGGGCCGGTCGCGGCGGCGGCGACCAGGTCGAGGACGTCGTCGTCGGTCGGGGCGGGGCCGGTCACGCGGGTCGCGCTGCGCCTGCGCCGGATGGCTTCGCTCAGGTCGGTCATCTCGTCCTTTCCTTCTCGCTGACGGGGCGGTAGTCGGCCGCGGGGTCCATCGGCCAGCGGGCCGCGGTCGGGCCGCCGCGGGGCACGCTCGCGATGTCGCGGCTGAGCGGCCCGGGGGCGTCGGCGACGAGCAGCCGCGCGGCGATCCCGGCGAACCCGGCCCGGAAGTGGTTCACCGACTTGACCGCGACGATCTCGTAGCGGTCGGGCTGGATGCCGTGCAGCAGCAGGATTTCCGGGTCGAACACCTGGCTGCGTCTGCTGGCGACGACCACCTCCACCCGGCCGACCGCCAGCCGCGCGCTGCGGCCGAAGTCCAGCGCCTTGCCCCGGCGCATCGCCTGGTGCACCACCTGCCCGTCGGTGATCGCCCGGACGGTCGCGGTCGCGGTGACCGGCGGCCCGCTCGCCCAGCCGTGCCTGCCGCCGAGCGCCACCGTCAGCCGCGCGCCCACCCCGGCGGCCACGGCGGCGGCCACCGTGTCCGGGTCGTGCAGCGCCGCGTAACAGGCGCTCGCGCCGCTGTCGAGCAGGGCGCGCAGCAGGTGGGTGCTGTCGGCGGGCGCGCCGCAGCCGGGATTGTCGGTGCCGTCGCCGATCACCACCGGGCGCGCCTCGCCCGCCCGCGCCAGCGCCACGGCCGCCGCCGGGGTCAGCGTCGGGATGCGGAACCCGTCACGGTTGTCCCACAGCCAGGTCCCGATCCGCCGGTTCACCGCGTCGGCCGCGGCCGGGTCGCCATCGGCGACGGTGACGACCGAGGTGGCCGCCTGCGGCGTGTCGGCGTAGGGGAAGCCGTGGAAAACGGTGCACGCCAACACCTCCGGGGCGTTCTCGGCCGCGCGGGCGAGGTCGCGGGCCAGCCGCGCCGGGCCCGACCCGGTGTCCGATGGCGGCACCAGCATCGGCAGGCTCAGCACCCGGGTGACCGGCCGGGCCCGCCCGCGCGCCTGCGCCACCGCGATGTCGGCGGCCCGCTCGGCCCGCTCGCCCATGTCGGTGTGCGGGTACTCCAGGAAGCCGACCACCGTCTCGGCCAGGCCGGGCAGTTCGGCCGGGATGTTGCCGTGCAGGTCGAGGGTGGCCGCGATCGGCACGTCCGGGCCGACCACCGCCCGCACCGCGCGCAGCACGGCCACGTCGACGCTGTCCCCGGACACCAGGGCGCCCGCGCCGTGCAGGTCGAGCAGGACCACGTCGACCGGGCCCGCCGCGGCGGCGTGCGCGACCAGCCGGTCGACCAGGTCCGCGCACGCCGCCGGGTCGAGCGCGGCGCCGGGCTCGGCGCGCGCGTGCAGCGCGGGCACCGGCTCCACCCCCAGCCGCGCGCACGCGGCCAGGTAGCCGCCGACGCAGGTGTTCGTCCCGGCGAACTGGGCGATCAGCGCCGCCCCGGTGTGCACGTCGAAGTCCGCGAGCCGGGTCGGGCCGACGTACTCGACCATGAGCGTGCTCGACTCGTGGACGATCCCGGCGATGAGCGCGCGCATCAGCGCCCGTCCGCGTCGACCGAGAGGGCGGCCCGGTTGTAGCCGTGCCGCCGCCGGGCCTCCCGCAGCCGCATGCCCTTGGCGGCGTCGGCGCGCACGGCGGCCTCCATCGCGGCGATCCGGTCGGCCTCCTCGGCGATCCGCTCGGCCGTCGCCGCCGGAACGACCACCGCCCCCGCCGCGTCCGCGCACACCAGATCCCCTGGCGCGACAACCGTTCCGCACACCGTGACCGGCCGCTGCGCCGCGATCATCCGCACCCGGTTCTTGCCGGACTTCATGTAGCTCCCGAGACTCCACAGTGGATAGTCCAGCGCCTGGATGTCGCCGAGGTCGCGGCACAGGCCGTCGATCACCGTGCCCGCCACGCCCCGGCGCAGCGCGACCTCGCTGAGAATGTCGCCCCACACCGTGCAGTGGGTCCGCCCCGCGTTGGCGAGCACCAGCACCGCGCCCGGTGGCACGTCATCGATGTAGTCGGCGGCAGGCGCGGGCGTGCCTGGCTCGACGGTCTCGAACCGCACGGTGAACGCGGGCCCCGCCACCGCCGCCGAGCCGGAAAGCCGCCGCAGCCCGGCGAGCCCGCCGTTCACTCCGATCAAGTCGAGCGCGTCGCTGACAGTCGCGGTGCCATGGCCACGCAGGACCGCGACCAAATCCGGTGGCTGGGTTGCGTCTCGGTCCCCTTGGGTGCGGCTGACGGCCGCGCGAGATTGCCTGCGACTAGGGATTTGACCCACCGGGTGTGTCATCGCACCTCCTTGGCGGTGATTTCCAGTTCCCGCACCACTTCCACGTCCGCCGTCGGTTCGGCGCCCAGTCCGGGCCGGTCGGTGGGGGCCACCCAGCCGGGGCGGACGAACTCCACCTTGGGCTCGGCGCCGTCGTCGAGGTAGTAGTGCCCGCTGGGGCCGACGTCGCTGGGCAGGGTCATGCCGGGCAGCGTGGCCAGGGCGACCGCGCACCACCGCCCCAGCCCCTGGTCCCACTTGCCGCCGACGAACAGGTCGATCCCCTCGGCCCGGCACAGGTCGTGCACGCGCCGCGCCTCGGCCAGCCCGCCGACCCGGCCGACCTTGACGTTGACCATCCGGCCCGCCTTCATCCGGCACGCCTGCCGGGCCTCGTGCGCGGAGTGGATCTGCTCGTCCAGGCACACCGGGGTGGCGATCCTCGCCTGCAACGCGGCGGTCGTCTCGACCAGGTGGCGGGGAAACGGCTGCTCGATCGCCATCAGCCCCACGCCGTCCAGCGCGACCAGATCGTCCAAAGAGGACTCGGGGTAGGCCGCGTTGGCGTCGGCCACGACCGGAAGGTCGGGGAACGCCGCGGCGATCTGGGTCAGCGGCTCGACGTCCCAGCCGGGCCGGATCTTCACCCGCACCCGCTGGTAGCCCGCGTCCCTGATCCGCGCGATGCCCGCCAGCAGCTCATCGATCGTCGGCTCGATGCCCACGGTGGCCCCGGCGGGCACCGGCCGGACCGCCCCGCCCAGCTCCACGCACAGCGGCCTGCCCGCGCGCCGGGCCCGCAGGTCCCACAGCGCGCATTCCAGCCCGCCCTTGGCTTCTTCGTGGCCGTTGACCTCGGCCCAGGCCGCCATCGCGGTCTCCGGGGCGTCGGCTCCCGCGCGCAGCAGCATCGGCGCCAGGTACCGCTCGGTGATGTGCCACGCGGTCTCGATGGTCTCGTAGTTGTAGAACGGGGTCTCCATCGCCGCGCACTCGCCGAGCCCGACCGCGTCGCCGCCGTCCACCGCGACGACGAGCTTGGTCCAGGTGTGGTAGCGCTGCCAGCGGTTCTCAAACGGGTGGGTGAGGGTCGTGGTCACAAAGCGCAGGGTGATCCGCTCGATGGTCACAGACAGCCGTCCTTACTAGACAGTCCTTAGTCGACAGTCGGCTCGGGCTCGGTGACGTGCACGGCGAGCTTGCGCCCGCCGCGGAAGACGTTGACCCGGGCGTGGAAGCTCGCCTTGGCGCCGAATCCGCCGACCCGGCCGCCGAAGAGGTAGGTGTCGAAGCTGATCGGCATCGCGGCCACCACCGGGTCCTGGCCCGCGCGCAGCACCGGGTAGGCCGCGGGCGGGACGTGCCGCTGCACCAGCAGCCGGTCCCGCAGGGCGCGCACGACCGCGGCCCGCCACTGGGCGCGGTCGGTCGCCCGGCCGACCGTGACCCCGTCGCCGCGGATGTCGTAGGGCTCCTTGAGCACGTAGTCCGCGGGGTTGTCGAGCAGGTCGGCGTGCAGCGGCTTGCCGCCGTCCTCGGTGCGGGCGTCGGGGACCAGCCGAACCGACCACGGCACCAGCCGGTCGACCAGGGCGTGCTCGTCGGCGTCGAACAGCCCGGCGAAGCGCGGGTCGCGCGCCAGGCCGAGGGTGAACTTGCTTTCCGCGACATAGCGCGCGCCGAACGGGTTGACGTGCCGCAGGTTCCCGCTCGCCACCGCGGCCACCCAGGCGCGGACCAGGTCCGGGTCCGATTCGACCGCCGAGCGCCACCCGGCGGTGTTCACCTTGTTCCAGCACGCGTCGGCGGGCTCGGTCCCGAAGTACGTCCGGCCGCCGCGCACCCGCACCGAGCGCGGATCGGCGACGAAGACCTCCGCCCCGGCGAGCCGGAACCGGTGCGCCATCTCCTCGCTCTCCGCGGTGACCTTGCCCGCGAATTGCAGAATGGCGATCCGCGATCCGGCCCCGCCCAGCAGCACGTCGAGCAGCGCGGTCTCGTCGGTGAACGTCGGCGGCGCCCACGGCGGCGCGTCGACCCCCGCCCGGACCACGGCGTCACGGACGATGTGGTTGATCCGCGGGGTGAACAGCGTCCCGGCAGGCGCGTCGGCGTTGTTCTCCAGCAGCCGCAGCCGCTCGCTGCCCTGTTCGAGATACCCGTCGAGCCTGCACACCGCGACCGCGTCGCCCATGCCCCGGTCGGCGTCGATCAGCGCCGCCGCGGCCGGACCGAGCCCGTACCAGTCGCGCACCTCGGGCACTTCCCGGTGCAGCCGCACGACTTTGGCCAGCAGCGCCACGTACCGCTCCAACGCGGGCACGACCTCGGCGACCGCGGCGCTCCGGGCGAAAACCGGCAGCGGCGAGAGCGGGAACGCGGTGTTCTGGAAGCGGCGGGCCGCCCCCGTGGCCTCGGCCAGCGCCTTGGCGGTCCGCTCCGGCCGCTGCGCCAGGGCCGCCGCGCACTGCCCCGCCCGCACCCAGTCGATCATCCACCGACTCCCGTCATCGCCGGGTCCGGCTCCCTGGTCTCGTCGCCGCCGCGGGCGGCGGTGAAGTACCGCATGATCAGCTCGCGGGTGACCGGCCGGGCGGGCCAGTCCGCGCACGCCCGCCCGTCGAACTCGCGGACCGGCGCGATCTCGATGCCGGTGCCGCACAGGAACGCCTCGTCCGCGGTGTAGGCGTCCTCCCGGGTCAACTCGGCCTCCGCGACCGGGATGCCGTCGCGCGCCGCGCGCGCCAGCAGCCACGCCCGGGTGATGCTGGGCAGGACGTCCTCGGACAGCGCGGGGGTGCGCAACACTCCATTGTGGACTAAGAACAGGGCCGCGGTGGGCGCCTCGCACAGCCGCCCGGCCTGGTTGGTCAGCACGCACCCGTCAAAACCGGCGTCGCGCGCGGCCAGCAGCGCCAGCCGCGGCCCGGCGTAGTTGGAGATGTTCTTGGCCGCGGCCGGGAACGCCGCGCCGGGGGCGCGCTGCCAGTCGCTGACGGTCAGGGCCATGCCGGTGCCCTTGGCCAGCCACTGCTTGCGCCCCATCGGCGCGGCGGTGATCGTCAGCGCCGGGTCGGCGTCGTCGCCGAGCCCGCCGGGGTTGAGTGGGGTGACCGCCACCCGCACGTAGGCGTCCGCGTCGATCGCGTTGCGCTCGATGAGCTCGTCGATCAGGTCCGGGACCCGCTCGATCCCGGGGTCGGGCAACCGCGTCAGCGCCAGGGAGTCGGCCAGCCTGCCGACGTGCTCGGCGAGCAGGAACGGCCGCGGCCGGGCCCCGTCGAGTCCCCGGTAGAGGCGGATGCCCTCGAAGACCGAGAGCGCGTAGCGCATGGCCAGGCTGCCCAGCGGCACGGCGGCGTTGCCCGCGTCGGCCCAGCGATCGGCGAAGAACACGTGTGGGTAGGCGGTCACCCGCACCTCCTGGTCGATTCCGGCCGGGCTAACCGGCGTAGTGGAACACCGGCTCGGCCGGGTCGTACGCCTCGCGCAGGATGGCGTCGAAGTGCGCGTGCCGAAGCTCGATGGCCCGCGCCAGCGAGCGCTTCGCCGCCGCCCGCAACTCCGGGGTGTCGCAGTAGCGGGCCAGCATCACCCGCAGCGGCTCGGTGTGCTCGTCCTCAAGCTCGCTGACCCCGGACTCGCCCGCGTCGGCGGAGGCGTGGTGCTTGAAGAACTCGTAGCCCCACTCGGGCAGGCCGTAGCGGTCGCGCATCACCGCCATCATGCTGGCGCCGCCCTCGTCGGTGATCGGCGGCTGGCCCTCCATCAGCAGCAGCACCGAGGCGACGCCCTCGGTGAAGTGGACGTTGGTGTCGTTGCACGCGGTGCGGTTGTGCTCGATGACCGCGACCGTCTCGGGGAACAGCTCCAGTTCCGGCAGGCGCGCCGGGTCGACGCCCACCGCCTTGCCGAAGTCCTCGAAGGTCTCCACGTGGCGCTTGGAGTTCGACAGCGCGCCGAACTCCTCCTCGTAGGCGTTCTCGATCAGCGAGCGCCGGATCGCCAGGTCGTCCATCCGCGCGGCGACCCCGGTCAGGTTCCTGGTCCACCAGCTCTTGATCGGCCAGCGCTGCTCCACGAAGGTCCGCAGCAGCCGCTCGGTCGCCTTGCCCGCCAGGATCGTCTGGTAGAGCGGGCTGGTGGTCTTCGCCCGCGCGCGGATCATTTCTTCGAGTTCCGCAACGAACTGCTCGGACATGTTTCACTCCTTTGAGGGGAAAGGGGTTATTCGAGCCGGAAGCGCACTGGGTGGTGGATTGTCAGCCCGCCGCGACGGGCCCGCTCGGCCGGGCGTCGACAAGCGCGACCAGTTCCCGTTCCTCGTCTTTGACGAGTGCGGTTTCCTCCATATTGAGGTCGAGCAGGCCACTGGCCATCGAATCGAATCGGGCGGCCGCGTCGCGGTCGCAGCTGCGCAGCACGGTCGGCGCCACCCGAGTCAGCGGAGCCATCGTGAACCGCGCGTTGCGCCGGGTCCGCAGATATCCGGCGACCAGTTCCAGGGAAAGGTTGCCGCCGCCTTTCCCGACGCCGCCGATGGAGGCGTCGAGGTAGCGGCAGCCCGCCTCCAGCGCGGTCAGGGAGTTGATGAACGCCAGGCTGAGCCCGTCGTGGGCGTGGAAGCCCAGCGGCACGTCGGTGACCTCGGCCGCCAGCGCGAACAGGTCGGTGACCTGCGCCGGGAACAGGCTGCCGTTGGAGTCGGCGAGGTAGAACGCGTCCACGCGGTGCCGCTGCGCGAGGTCCGCGGCCGCGCGCACCTGGGTCGGGGCCACCTCGCTGACCCTGATCAGGTTCAGCGTCACCCGCAGCCCGGCGTCCCGCGCGGCGGCGAGGTGTTCGCCCAGGTCGGGCAGCACGCGCGCGGTGGCGGGGAAGCGGACCACGCTCGCGCCCCCCTCGGCCAGCGCGCGGTAGTCGGCAGGCTCGACGTCGCCGGGCCGGGCCATCACGGTGATGGTCACCCGGGGGAACCGTTCGCGCAGCTCGACCAGGTAGTCCGGCGGCGAGCAGTAGGCCGGGCGGGATTTGCCCTCCGAGGTGTGCAGCCGGGGCCGGAAATAGCCGACCTCGCAGAAAAGGATCTCCGCCTGCTCGCACGCCTCGACGATCGTTGCCGAGTCCTTTCTCGTCCAGGAGTGCTCGTTCATATATCCGCCGTCGCGCAGGGTCACATCGACCAGGGAAATCCTGTCAATATCGCTCGACACCGTCACTCCCACAGCACACCCACCCTTCTCGCTCACCTCCGAGCGAGTCCGCGCGCAGGGCTGTTCACGGCGGCATCGCTATTTGTCCGGCGGATTCTCCAGTCCACAAAGCGCGGTCTTTCCGGGAAACGCCGCGAAGTACGCCCACGGCGCTGGAGGCGGAATCTTTCGCGGCTGGCCGAAGCCATGCTAAGTGAGCGCCATGGCCCGCTATACCGCCGGACAGGTGTATGGCGACCCCCGCCCCAGAGGGGAATTTCCGCCGAACTCCCCCTTTGCCCACAAGGCAGGCCCACCCCGCCCAAGGAAACGCGAGCCGCTCACTACGCGACCGATCGATGGCGGAAAATAGTCATCCCCGGAGGTCCCAGCCCCCGCCGACCGCCACCGCGATCCACTGAGGACTGATCAACGCCCGCCGCGCTGGCTCCTCATCACACAGAGTGATAGCCGCCAAGCGACATGTCGGAAACACGCCCCCAGCCAAAGGAAGCAGCGACCTGCCGAGCCGACCAGGAACGCCTCTCGCCCGCCCTCCGCAAGCCCTCTGGACCACGCCCCCTGGCGGAACTGACCCGACGCTCGCCCAACCACAACCACGCCTTGGCGAGTCCCGCGCCCGTTGCCGCCTGACCAGAATCAACGTTCTCCCCACCGTCATCCCCTCCACAAACACCAGAGGGCGGTGGTGGGCGAGCGGTGTCGCCGGTCAGCCGATGGTGCGGGTGCGGCCGGGAATTGGCCAGCGGTGCACCGGCTCGCCGAGGGTGGCGAGGTCGGCGTATCGACGGACGACGTCGGCCAGGGCCTCGCGGCGCGTGCGGCGTTCCTCGGCCGCGGCCAGCGCGCGGCGCTGCCAGACGGCGCCGGTCTGTCCGGAGGCCGCCCGCTCGGCCAGGGTCGCCAGCAGTGGGTCGCTGTCTTCCGGCGCGGTGCCCGCCCGGCGCAAACCTTGCGCAGCCAAGGGGAGCAAGCGGGCGACCAGGTCCGCCGCCGTCCACCGCTCGCCCGGCAGCAGCCCCGCGGGCCAGGCCAACGTCGCGTCGAGGCCGTCGCGGGCCGCGGCCCAAAAGTTGCCGTGCGCCGCGGCGAACGGCAGGCGGGCGGCCATGTCCGGCAGTTCGTCGCCGAGCCAGATGAGCAGCCCCAGCAGGAACGCGGCGTTGGCGGTCATGTCGGCCGCGGTCGGGCCGGACGGCAGTGCCCGCATCTCGACGCGCACGTGCCCGCCGCCCGCGGGGTCGTAGACCGGGCGGTTCCAGGTCCACACCGTGCTTTGGTGCAGCCGCAACTCGTTCAGCGCGGGGACCGCGCCCGCGCGCAACTGGCTTTCGGGGTCCTCTTCGGACAGTTCGCCCAGCGCGGTCCCGTGCTCGCGCACCGTCTCGGCGAACAATCCGACCACCCCGTCGGCCAGCCAGTCGCGGCCGAACGACACCCGCCCCGGCCTGCCCTCGGCCCGCGCGCCGCGGTCGCGGTCGTCGAGAATCTGTTCGCACAGCGGGATTCGGGACTCGTGCCACAGCCGCTTGCCCAGCAGCAGCGGCGAGTTGCCCGCGATGGCCAGCGCGGGCCCGGTCGCGAGCTGGGCGGCGTTGTAGTACCGGGTGTAGTCGCCCGGGGCGATGGACAGATGGACCTGCCATGAGCTGGTCGCGCCGAGCAGGGCGATGCTGCCCCAGTCCAGCCGCACCGCGTCCTCCCCGGCGATGTCGACCGCGAACGGCTCGCCCCGGCGGCCCACCAGCGCGGCGTTGATCGCCGCGTACCGGGGCAGCGCGGTCAGCGAGGACGCGGTCAGGTCGGCGGCGCGCAGCGTGGGCAGGGTCCCGATGGGCACCGCCCGGGCGCCGAACTTTTCCGCCGCGGCGGCGAGCACGGCCACGCAGTGGTCCATCTCGGCCCGCATCGCTTGGAACGGCGCGCCCGCCAGCGGCGCGGGCGACAGGTTGATCTCGGTGAGGTGGCTGTTGCCCTCGACAACCACCCGCCGGTCACCCGCGGCCTCGACCACGGCGATGTTCGCGGGCAGCGGCGCGCCGTCATCGTCGCAGAGGAACAGTTCAAGCTCCGCGCCGACAGTGCCCGCCCCACCCCCGAAGCCTGGCCGCTCGACCAGCTCCCGCAACACCGCCAACGACTGCTCCAGCCGCCGCCGGAACAGCGGGTCGGACTCCGAGGCCGCCGCGCGCCCGCTGACTTGAGTGCCCATGTGCCTGTGCCTGCCGATAGGTCGAGGGAACCCGCGCGCTCCCGAGGCGGGAGACCGGGGGTCCAACGGTGCCGGCGGTGTCCCGGTGTGGTCGAGCCAGCCGGGCTGGAATCACCCTGTCGCATGAAAAATTGTGCCATCCGACCTCTTGACACTCCCCAACTCCGGCGCAAAACGACACACTCCGTTAGCCAGCGGCCACGCTCCAGCGGCGGTTCGAGTCACGAGTTCGCCCACCTTGCCTACCCGTTTTCCGGAGCAGGCAAGCACGTCCCGGGTCGACACGCGCCCCGCACCTGGCCAACCAGCCACCCGGGACGTCACAACCGAGACCTGCGCCAAGCCCAAGGCCGGACCACCGGCCACCCACGCCGTGGGCAGAGGGCCATCGGAAATCCGGCCAGCAGGCACTCCGGACCGTGATCACCCACGCCGCAGTGTGGCCATCAAACCAATCCGTGGCTAGACGACGTCCCGATACCGGCCGTGTCACTCCACTCCAGCCACTCTCCTCTTCTCACCGGCGGCTGGGCGTTGCCCGATCTCGGTCGCGGCCACCTCGCATGCCAGCCGCCTACCAGACCATCCTCGGATAGCCGCAATAGCGTCCTGGTGGGAGTCACAGAACGCTGGCCCCACGTTCGGGATCCGCGGGTCGGCTGCCCGCCGGTCGACTGGGTGGACAGCCGAGCCGTGGTCGCAAAGGCCGGTCAGCCCCGGCTGGTCAGAGGAGGCGCTGGAACACGTGCGCCTGCGCGATGTCCCGGTAGCCCATCCGCCGGTACCACGCGCGCGGCCAGCCGGTGGCCTCGGCGATCAGGTACCACAGGTCCGCGCCCGCCTCGTTCGACCGGTGCAACGCCTCGATCACCAGTTGCCGCCCCAGGCCCCGTCCCCGGCTTTCCGGCCGGGTGACGATGTTCTCGAACTGGGCCACCCCGTCGGCGACATACAGTTCGCCGCGCGCCAACACGTCCCCGAGTTCGTCGCGCACGGCCAGGAAGGTGACGTCCGCGCCCAGGGAGCACAGCAGCACCCGGTCGGTGAGCTGCGCGATCTGCTCGTCGGTGTCCTCGGGGTAGTCCGCCCGCCAGTCCCGCAGCAGCGACGGCCGAAGCTCCTCGAACGCGACCGCCTCGACCTGGCCGCGCCCCCGTTCCGGCAGCACCCCGGAGTGCGCCATCGTCACGATCCGCTCGTGGGTCTGGTACCCCGCCGCCGCGAACACCTCCGCCGCCGCGGCCCCTTGGGCGTCGTCGACCACCTGCACCAGCCGGTGGGAGTACCCGGCCAACACCTCGTCGGCCGCCGCCACCACCGCCACGGGGTCGACCGGCTCGGTGACCACGACCTGATTGTGCTGCCACGAGGCGGGATAGTCGGTCTGCACCAACGCGTATCCCCACCCGAGTTCGACCACCCCGCTCGCCTGAGCCTTGGTGAACCGCTCCTCGAACCCCCGGATCCGGCTCCCCACCGCGCTCGTCTGCATACTCCCGATGATGGCCGCAGCGGCGTCCCGCACGCCATCGGATTGCCCCGGGAGCGGCCGTCGTCACGTTCGCCCCTCTGGAAACCCACACCCAAAGCGTCCTGTGTGGACACTCTGCCGGAACGCGCCGCCATCACTCGCCCTAGTGGCGCACGGTCGCCGTCACCCTCCAGACGGGCAAGCCCAACGCGTCCGTGCGAGCCGTGCCCGAGGCCCGGGGACACGCCCAACGACGCACCATGCCCGCACGCCCAAACGACGTGCCATGCCCGCACGCCCGGACACGGATACCTCAGTGCTGCGGACAACGCAGGTCGCGGGCGGCGCGGCCCGCCTGCCGCTCCTTTTCCTTCGCGTCCAGTCTCACCCCGCCTCGGGGTGATCGGCGCCCGCGCGGCCCAGAACGGATTTCCGACTGGTGACCAGGAGAGCGACGAGCGCGCCCGCGGCGCACACGATCGCGGTGATCAGGAAGATGTCGGTGTACTGGGTGAGCAGCGCGTTCTTCACCGCCGCCTGGTACTCGGCGATCTCCCGGGCGGCGACCGCCGGGTCCTTGCCGAACGGCAGCGGCACGTTCAGGTCGGCGGTCAGGCTGTGGAACCGGTGCAGCCCCCAGGCCGACAGGGCCGCGACGCCCACCAGCATCCCGGTCATCCGGGCCACCACGACACCCGCCGAGGCCACGCCGTGCCGCTCGGACGGCACGACCCGCAGGACGGCGGCCGACAGCGGCGCGATGACCAGGCCCAGCCCGAGGCCAGCGATCACCAGGTCGGTGTCGACCCGGGGCAGGCCAAGGGCGTGCGGGGACGACAGCGGGTCCATCGGCCACGCCGACATCAGCAGGTAGCCCGCGCCCGCGATCAGCATGCCCGCGACCGACACCCACCGGTCGCCGAAGCGCCCGGCCAGCACCCCGCCCAGGACCGCGCCGACGGGCAGCGCCACCAGGAAGCGTAAAAGCAGCAGGACCCCGCCCTGGTCGTCCGCGCCGAGCAGGGTCTGGGCGAACAGGTCGACGTTCACCAGCGTCACCATCAGCGCCGCCCCCGCCGCCACCGACACGCCCAGGGCCGCCAGGAACGGGCGCATCTCGACCCCGGCCGGGTCGATCAGCTTCGTGCGGGCCCGCCGCTCCCACAGCAGGAACGCCACCAGCGCGACCACGGCCCCGACCAGCAGCGGCGGCCCCCACGGCGGCAGCACCGCCGCGCGCGGGTCCGGGTTGTACAGCCCGATCACCGCCAACCCGAGCGTGACCGCCAGCAGCAGCCCGCCCACGACGTCCACCCGCACCGGGTCGGCCACCTTGCGGTGCGCGGGCACGGTGGCCTGGATCGCGGCCATCGCCAGCACCGCCAGCGGCACGTTCACCCAGAACACCCCGCGCCACCCGCTGACCCCGAACGCGTCGCCCCACAGCGGCAGGCTCGCGACGGCGACGCCGTAGAGCGGCCCGAGCACGCTGCCCAACTCCTGCGCCGCGCCCACGGTCCCGAGCACCGTCGACCGCCGCCGCTCGCTCCACAGGTCGGCGGCCAGCGCCATGGTCACCGGCAGCAGCGCGCCACTGGCCACGCCCTGCACGACCCGGCCGGTCACCAGCACCGTCAGGTCGGCCGACAGCGCGGTGATGACCGATCCCGCCAGGAACCCGAGCAGGCACAGTTGCAGCAGCAGTTTGCGCCCGAACCGGTCGGACGCCTGCCCGAGCAGCGGCATCGCCGCGATGTAGCCCAGCAGGTACCCGGTCACGATCGGAGTGACCTTCTCCAGCCGGTTCACCGGGATCTGCAGGTCCTCGATGATCTGCCGGATGACGCTGACGACCACGTAGGTGTCGAGCGCACCCAGCAGCACGGCCAGCCCGCCCGCGCCGATGGCGACGAACCGACCGCGCTTGCCGGTGGCGATGGCGGTGTCGACGAGGGTCATGGCGCGGTGATCGTGACCGGCTTGCCCACGTCGGACAGCGTCAGATCGACGGAGGCGGGCTTGCCTTCGCCGCCGGGCAGGACGACGGTCGCCCGAACCGGTTGCTTGTTGTCCTCACGCACCCAGATCGACACGTCCACGTCGCTGCTCACCCCCGGCACGACGACCGACACGACGTCCTTGGCGACCTTGCCGGACACCTTGAACGCCGAGACGCCCTCGACGGACTCCTTGGCCTCGGTGCGCGGCTCCTGGACCTTTCCGAGGACGTTGGCGATGCCCTTGTCCGGGTTCAGGATCGCCGACGGGTCGTAGATGGACGAGCTGAGCGAGGCCGGGTACTTCTGGAAGCCCCCGGTCGGGCCCTTGATGTAGAGCGAGCCGTCGACCAGCACGAACTCGCCCTCGATGAGCTGCCCGAGCAGCGTCAGGCGGACCGTGCCCTTCGCCGCCCCGGACGGCCCGCCCTCGCGGGTCAGGTCGCCTTCGGCGTTCTGCACCGGGATCGCCGGGACCGTCCCGTTGACCGTGAGGGTGAAGTGCGCGCTCTTGACGTCGCGGGTCGCCGCCGAGGCGTCGCGCAGCAGCGACGCCCCGTCGGGCAAGGTGCTCGTGTCGCCCGCGGGCGGGCTGTCCGACGATGTGCAGCCCGACGCGAGCACGGCGACGAGTGCGAGGGCTCCGAGGAAGATCCGGCGCATGACCATGAGCGAATCGTAGGCTGCCCGCAAAGGGGCCAGCGGAAGTTATCCACAATCCGCAGGTCAGAGTGGTTGAACCGGCTTGCCGCCGCAGTCGCGGCCCCCGGCGGGCGACTTCCGAGCGGACCACGTCACAGGGACTCGGTAAGGCGCGCGGGGCCGGTTGATGTCTACGCTGCGCACATGGATCGCCAGCAAGAATTCGTCCTTCGCACGCTCGAAGAGCGAGACATCCGGTTTGTCCGGTTGTGGTTCAGCGACGTGCTCGGCTTCCTCAAATCGGTCGCCGTCGCGCCAGCCGAGCTGGAGGGCGCGTTCGCCGAGGGCATCGGCTTCGACGGCTCGGCGATCGAGGGCTTCTCCCGGGTGTACGAGTCGGACATGATCGCCAAGCCCGACCCGGCGACCTTCCAGGTGCTCCCGTGGGAGACCCCGGAGGGCGAGCCGTACTCCGCGCGCATGTTCTGCGACATCGCCATGCCCGACGGCTCGCCGTCCTGGGCCGACCCCAGGCACGTCCTGCGCCGCACGCTGTCCAAGGCCAGCGAGGCCGGGTTCACCTGCTACGTGCACCCCGAGATCGAGTTCTTCCTGCTCAACGACCTGCCCGACGACGGCCGCGAGCCAACGCCCGCCGACAACGGCGGCTACTTCGACCAGGCCAGCCACGCGACCGCGACGCACTTCCGGCGGCACGCCATCGAGACCCTGGAGGCCATGGGGATCTCGGTCGAGTTCAGCCACCACGAGGGCGCCCCCGGCCAGCAGGAGATCGACCTGCGCTACGCCGACGCGCTGACCATGGCCGACAACGTCATGACTTTCCGGTACGTCGTGAAGGAGGTCGCGCTCACCCAGGGCGTCTACGCGTCCTTCATGCCCAAGCCGTTCTCCAACCAGCCCGGTTCCGGGATGCACACGCACGTGAGCCTCTTCGAGGGCGACCGCAACGCGTTCTACGACAGCGAGGACCCCTACCAGCTCTCCGCCACCGGCAAAGCGTTTGTCGCGGGCCTCTTGCGGCATGCCCGGGAGATCTCCGCGGTGACGAACCAGTGGGTCAACTCGTACAAGCGCCTGATAGTCGGCGGCGAGGCGCCTACCGCGGTCTGCTGGGGCCACGCTAACCGCTCGGCTCTTGTCCGGGTGCCGAACTACTCGCCGAGCAAGGCGTCCTCGCGCCGCGTCGAGATCCGCTCCCTGGACTCGGCGTGCAACCCGTACCTCGCGTACTCGGTGATACTCGCCGCTGGCCTCAAGGGCGTCGCGGAGGGTTATCCGCTGCCCCCCGCCGCGGAAGACGACGTCTGGTCGCTGTCCGAGGCCGAGCGTCGCGCCGCCGGTTACGCGAACCTGCCGCAGAACCTCGGCGAGGCGCTGGCCGAGATGGAGAACTCGGAGCTGCTCGCGGAGACCCTAGGCGAGCACGTCTACGACTACTTCTTGCGCAACAAGCGCACCGAGTGGGACTCCTACCGCCGCAGCGTCACGCCGTACGAGCTGCGCACGCTGCTGCCCATGCTCTGAGCGGCGACGACGCGAGATGATCACGCTCCGGGATCAACTTCGCTCGACCGGGTGGCGCAACGGAGACCGTGGAGCCGTTAGGTTGGCGCCGTGCCCGACGCGCCCCCGGCAGACGCCGTGACGCCATTGCTCGCCTGCCCCGTGGTCGCTTGCACGGTGGTCGCCGCCGCGGACTTGCCTGCCGCGCGAGTCGCCGCCCGCTCGTTTCTAGACCACCACCCGTCCGCCCGATTCGTCACTCTCCTGGTGGACGGTGAACGGCAGGCCGAGGACAGCGCGGACGAGGTCCTGGTCCCGGAGGACCTCGGCATCGGCCCGGCTGAGCTCGCCGTCCTCGCCACCGGCCACACGGCCCGCGAGGCGTGCGCGGCTCTGCGGCCCCGGCTGCTGGAGTGGCTGCTCGGCAAGCACACCGCCCCAGTGCTCTACCTCGACCCGTGGGTCCGCGTGTACGGCCCGCTCATAGGCTCGCTTACCGCGGCGCTCACCGACGCCGTCGTGGTCCTGGTCCCCAAGGTGCTGCGCCCGCTGCCCTCGGACGGTCTGCGGCCGACGCAGGAAGACTTGCTCGCGGCGGGCGTCTACGACGAGGGCTTCGTCGCGGTCGCGCACGGCGCCGAGCAGTTCCTGCACTCGTGGGCCGAGGTCAGCCGCACCGAGCCCGGCCGCGCGGGCGGCTTCCTCGACGGCGCCCCCGCCCTGGTCGACCACCGCGTCCTGCGTGACCCCGGACTGGGCCTGTCCCGCTGGAACGCGGGCCAGCGCCCGCTCGCCCAAGACCCCGAACGCGGGCTCACCGCGGGCGGCTCGCCGCTGCGGGTGGTCAACTTCGCGGGCTTCGACCCCGACCGGCCCTGGCTGCTGACCGCCGAGTTCGCCGACCACCCGCGGGTGCTGCTTTCCGAGCACCCGTTGCTCGGCAAGGTGTGCGCCGACTACGCCGCCGAACTCGGTGACGACGAAGGCTCGCCGCCGAGCGTCCGCTTCGGCAGGCTCGCCGACGGCACGACCTTCCCAGCCCCGCTGCGCGCCGCTTACCGCGCCGCGCAGAGCGGCCCCGCGGACGCCCGTCCCGCGGCGGCGGGCGCCGACCCGGCCGCGTTCCTGCTCTGGGCCTGCGCGCCGGTCCCGGACCTCCCCGACGCCACGCGCTGGGCCGTCGCCCTCTGGGAGGACGACCCGGACCTGCGTGAACGCTTCCCCGACCCGTTCGGCGAAGACGCCGCCGCCTACCGTGACTGGTGCGCCACCGACGCCATCTTGGCCGGGCGCCTGCACCAGCGCGCGGTCCCCGGACAGCACGGCCTGGACGTCGCGCTGATAGACCAGATCGGCGTGTCGGTCATCGGCGCGGGCCCACTCGCCGACCGGGTTCGCCTCGCCGCCGAGGCGTCAGGGCTGCCGGTGTCCAGCGAGCCCGTGTACCCGGTGGTGCTTACCTGCAACGGGATAGGCGGGGTACCGCGGAACCGGCACGTCATCACCGTGCGCGACGAGTTCGCCCCGGTCCCGTTCCGCGCCGACGAGCGGTGGCTGGTCTGGCCCGCGGCCGCCCCCGCCCCGGACGGCGTCGCCACCCACATCGTCCCGCTGCCCGTCGCCGACCCCGGCGCCCGCGACGACCTCGCCCGCGACGAGGCCCGGGACGCCCTCGGCTTCGGGCCGGAACCCGCCTTCGTCGCCCTGGCCGACCACGCCGACGACCTGCTCGCCGCCTTCGCCGCCGCTTTCCCGCAGCGCGCGGACGTGCGGCTGATCCTGCTGGTCCCGGCCTCGATCGCGCGCACCGGAGCCGCGGAACGGCTCCGGCTGAGCACCGCGGCCGAACCCAGGGTGCTGCTCGTGGTCGACGAGTCCGCCTTCCCCCGCGCGATCGACGCCGCGAACTGGGCGGTCTCGGCGCATGAGCCGAACGGCCCGGACTCCGCGCGGGTGAACCGCTGGCTCACCGACGTCTCGCTACGCGGGGTCCCGATCATCACCGTCGCGGGCGGGACCGCGGTCGAACTCCTCGGCGCCGACACCTGCGTCGCCCTCCCGGTGGACGAGTACGCCGCCGACACCATGATCGCCGGGGCCATCCGGGACCTCGCCGACGACCTCGCCACCGCGGACAAGATCGGCTCGGCCGCGCGTGCCCACGTGCTGGAAAGACTCGCCCCCACCGCCACCGGAGCCGCTGTCCGCAGGCGCGTAGAGCTGGCCTACCGGAGCTGGCGGGCGGGCCGCGCCCTCACCTCGGCCGCCGAGGACGACCCGCTGCACGCCCTACGGGCGGCCCGGCACGCCCTGCACCGCAGGCCGGACCCCGACGTCGGGCACAAGATCCCGATGGCCCCGCAGCTGCGCCGGGCCGTGCTGCGCGTGCTCAACCACTACGACGCGCACCTGACCTCGGTCCTCGCGTCGCTGATCGACGGCATCGAGCGCACCGCCGTCGAACTGGTGGAACGCCAAGAGCGGCTCTCCACCGCCGGGGCAGGGCTGGACGCCGACCTCTTGCGCGCGGACCTCGACCTCGTCGTGGAACGCACGACCCAGGTGGCCAAGCAGGCGTCGGTCACCGGCGAGGAGGTCGCGCGCCTGCGCGGTGAGCTCGCCGGTAATGCGCGCGCGGTGGGGGAGCTGTCCGGCCAGGTGCGGGAAGTGGCGGCCCGGGAACGCGCGGACACCGGCGACGAGGTGCGACGGCTCGCCGAGGCGCTGGCCGCGAGCACCGCGCGCATGGACGCCCTGGAGAAGCGCCTCGCCGAGCAGCAGGCTGAGCAGGAGAGCAGGCTCGTGCAGGGCTCCTGGTCGGCCGAACAGGCCCTGCGCACGACCGACGCGCTGCGCCGGGTGGTGGTCCGCCAGCACGAGCGGGTGGCCGCGGCCGAGGTGCCCAGCTCGCTGGTGCTGTGCGACGCGGGCCTGCTCAGGCTGCCCGCGCAGGACAGCGTCATGTCCGCTGTCCTGTCGAGCAATGGGGTGTGGGAGCCGGACGTCGCCGAGCTGGTCGACTCGCTCATCGAGCCCGACAGCGTGTTCCTCGACGTGGGCGCCTACGTCGGCTATCACGCGATCCGGGTGCTGAGCAGGCTCGGCTCCAGCGGCGCCGTGGTCGCGGTGGAACCCGACCCGGACGCGGTGAAGCTGTTGCGGCACAACGTGTCCGAGAACGTCGCCGACCCGGTGGCCGAGCACTTCACGGTGCTGCAGGCCGCCGCGTGGGACAGCCAAACCGCCCTGGTGGGAGTGCCCGCGGGCGGCGGTGGCTACGCCGTCCGCCCCCAAGATCCGAAAACAGTGATCACCACCACAGCAGGTGAAGTCGCCGTGGCGGGTGTCCGGCTGGACCGCGAATTGGAGGCGCTGGCCGCCGCCCGGGAACGGCGCCTGTCGGTCGTGAAGGTGGACGTTCCCGGCCGGGGACACCGGGCTTTGGGGGGCCTCGTGCGCAGGCTGCGCAAGGACCGGCCGCACGTCGTCTGCGCCGTCGACGCCGCTTTGACCAGCGGTTTCGGTGACGACCCCGCTGTGGTCCTGCGCGAGTTCCGCACCTGGGGCTACGAGCTCGTGCGACTGGGCGAACAGCGGGCCGTCGCGGTCGAAGACGCGGTCGAAGAGGTGGTCTCGGGGCAGTTGCGCACCCTGTGGCTGCGACCCCTCACAAGCCGCTGACCAGCCGATTTGACTTCGCGTTTGCGCCTGAGTAACTTTCTCCATGTCGCACGGAGCGCCGGACGGAACAGGACGCAAGAGCCTGGCGGGGACGGACTCGGGAGACAAAGCCTCTGGTAGTCTTCAGGGGCTTGGAACTTCCACCGGGTCGAGCGGGTTGACACCGCGAAGCGAACCGGGTAACGTTCTGCGGCGTTGCCAGCACTGAGACTCCCTGCCAAGGATCTTCCGATCCAACGCGGGCCGCCTCGGTGCGGCGAATACAAAACTTGGAGCAATAACAGCCTCGGATGAGGTCGCCTTGTTTGGCGGTTGATTCGGATGTGCGTGTGT
The DNA here is from genome assembly GCF_055586285.1 of Actinokineospora sp. NPDC051303. Classification (NCBI taxonomy): domain Bacteria; kingdom Bacillati; phylum Actinomycetota; class Actinomycetes; order Pseudonocardiales; family Pseudonocardiaceae; genus Actinokineospora; species Actinokineospora sp. NPDC051303. Next base: position 410 of record NZ_JBVJIN010000051.1, on the reverse strand, counting down.
TGTTTGAGAACTCAACAGTGTGCCGATTTAAGCCAGTAGAGCTTGAATGATTGAACCCCTTTTTGTGGGTTCCTTTGAGATGATGGATTGATGCCAGTTTTGGTGTCGTTTGTCAGGATACATCAACTATTCATTATTGGAGAGTTTGATCCTGGCTCAGGACGAACGCTGGCGGCGTGCTTAACACATGCAAGTCGAGCGCTGAAGCCCTTCGGGGTGGATGAGCGGCGAACGGGTGAGTAACACGTGGGTAATCTGCCCTGCACTCTGGGATAAGCCTGGGAAACTGGGTCTAATACCGGATATGACCGGCCTTCGCATGGGGGTTGGTGGAAAGTTCCGGCGGTGCAGGATGAACCCGCGGCCTATCAGCTTGTTGGTGGGGTAGTGGCCTACCAAGGCGACGACGG
>NZ_JBVJIN010000050.1:27198-40679 GCF_055586285.1 Actinokineospora sp. NPDC051303 | reverse complement strand
GGGCCCCTACGAAGGAAGATCGCCGTGTGAAAGACGGGTGGGAAGCCTACGGCCTCACACGCGCGGAGCCAGCTTAGCGATCTTCCTTCTCCCCCAAAGAAACCACTCCACCCCATCGAGCACCTGGCAGCGTTAGCTGCGGTTGGCAGTCGGGCGGGTTCGCTGTCCCGCTCTCACCGGGCGCCTGGCAGCCTCGGGTGCTACAGGACGAGATGGTCACCGGTGTCGGTGGGGGATTTCCTGGTGATCAGTCGTTCGGTGAGTGAAGAACTGTAGATGGTGCCAGAGAGTTCCGCGCCGTATTCCGGTTCGCCGGGGGCGAGAATGGTGCGGTCGAATCTTACGAGCCGACCGTGGTGGATGGCGCTGCGCACGATGACCCTCAGCCGCCAGGCCCCGTCGTCTTGCTCGGTCAGGTCCCACTCCACCAGTGAGCCCAGCGGAGACGGGAATCCTCTAGGGACATTCGTACTGCTCAGGTCGCCGATGACGCCTGCGATGGCGGCTTCGGCGGCCTTCGTGGCATACCGTTCCCTGTCGTTCATTTCACCCCCATGGTAGTTAGGGGTGGAGGTTGAACGAAGTCCGCTGGTTGTTGGCGGGGTGGTGTGCGTGGCAGTCAGCGTGCCGGTAGAGGTGGTGGTTACCGGCACGCTGACTTGGCTGTGTTAGCTGAACTGGCTGGCGCAGCCTTTGTCGCCCTCGAAGTAGCCGAGGCGGAAGGCTTCCACGCGGGCGAAGCCGGAGGGGACCTGTTTGCCGTTGACGTCCGCGGCTATCAGGCTGTTGTCCTGGAGGAGTTCCGCTACCGCCTCGTCCAAGTCGCCTACAGCTAGGCGTAGTTTGGGGCCGCCGCTGGTGTCGTCGGTGTCGGTGAACTTGGCCCATGCGCCGGTCAGGCACGCGGTTCGCAGGCCCGCCTTGTCGCCTTCGAGGGGGGCGTTGAGGGACTTCTGGATCGCCAGGGAGTAGCGGGAGGCGATTTCGGCGAAAGCGGCGAAGTCGCCGATGCCCGCGCCGTCGACGCCCGGTTCCTGGCCGCGCTTGGGTGGGGTGGCGATCTTCTGCATCTCGTCCCGGTCGATGGCGATCAGGTTCTGGTCGACGCAGAAGGACACCGGTGGGGTGGAGTGGCCCGTCGCGCAGCCGCCGCCGTTGTAGGTGATCTTGGGCTGTTGCGCGCCGGTTCCCTGGAACGCGTCGTTGAGGCTCTTGTCCAGCAGGTCCTGGATCTCGGTGTCATCGAACTCCACGTCGCCGTTGTCGGAGTTCTTCATCTCGGCCTCTTTGCGTTCCTTCTCCACGATCCGGCTGTTGATCTCGTCGGGAGTCATCCGCGCGCAGCGGGTCGGGCCCTCGGAGAAGCCCGCCTGGAATGCGAAGACCCGGTCGAACGCCAAGCCGTGCGCGCCCTGCTTGCTGGCCGAGAGACCGGCCGGGTCGCGGATGAAGAACATGGTCGCCAGCACGTGGTTGAGGCCCTTGCCGGTGTTGATGTCGAAGTGCTTCGACTTGCCCTCGGCCACCCAGCGGAAGAAGCCGCCGGTGTAGCAGTCGGCCTGCTGCTCCTTGACGATCGTCGGCGTCGCCTGGCTGATGTTGCTCTTGGCGCCAAGCCGGAACTGCACGGCGTGGCCCATCTCATGGGCCAAGACCGCCACCACCGACATCGGGCCGAACTGCTTGTTCAGCATCGGCAGCAGCACGCCCCGGTCCCACGCGATGCTGTCGTCCGCGCCGCAGTAGAAGGCGTTGACCAGGTCGGCGGTGCTCTGGCCGCACAGGGTGATCGCCTTGCCGTCCGAGTCGTAGGACGCCAGCCGCTTGATCGGCTCGAACTCCTGGCCGTCGAAGTCGGCGGGCATCCGCTCGCCCCAGTACTCGTAGATATCGGCCAGGGCGTTGGTCGCCAACCGGTCCATCTCGCCGTTGTCGGCGTTCTCCACGGTGAGGGTCGCGTCCGGCACGCCCTGCTTGGGGCCGCTGGGGCCGTCGTTGTTGACCGGAATGCCCGCCGCCGTGCCCGCGTCGATATCGCCGACACCGCGCGCCCGGCCCTCCACCGGCTGCCCGGCGCAGCCGCCGACCTGCCCGATCAGCGCCCCCGCCGCCACCAGGGTCGCCGCGACCCGCATCCGCGCACCCAGAAACCGCACTTGACCCCACCACTTCATGTCCGTTTTAACCTGGGTGCACAGTACTGTGGGCCACCGACAGCCGTACCGAGATCTCGTTTATCCGGTGATTCCGCACTTGCCGCCACCCTGGGTGAACCCCAGGCGGAACGCGGTGACCCGGTCGAAACCCGCCCCGATCGACTGGCCCTTGGCGTCGCGGGCGGCGTAGTCGTAGTCCAAGAGGACCTGCACCGCCTCATCGAGGTCGCCGGGGGACAGGAAGCGCTGCCGGGCGACGAACAGCGAGCCGGTGAACGCCCCCGACAGGCACACCACCGACTTCTGCGCGTCCTCACCGTCGAGCGGTTTGCCCGCCGCAGCCAACGCGGCCAACGCGTACCGGCTCGCCATCAGGGTCGCGGTGGCGTAGTCGCCGATGTCGGCGTGGATCGCCGGAAGCTCCTTGCCGGTGTCCAACTCCACCGCGCGGCCGTCCGGGCAGAACGCCACCGGGCCCTGCCTGGCCCCCGTGCAGTCGGGGGCGTCGGCGACCGTGCGCACGGACGGCTCCGCCCACTGCTTGCCCGCCGCGCCCAGCAACTCGGCGAAGTACGTGTTCAGGCTCGGAGTGATCGACTCGACCATCTGGTTGAACCGCAGGTTGCCGCCGCGCGCCTGGTCGCCCGCGTCGATGAACCCGCTCAAGGTGAACGTCCGGTTCGTCACCGTCATCCGCGCGCACAGCTCGACGCCCTGCTCGTAGCCGTCCTGGAACGCCGAGACCCGGTCGAACGCGTCGCCGTGCGCGCCCCGGTCGGTTTGCTCGGTGCCGATCGGGTCGCGGAAGCTGATCAGCGACTCCAGCGCCGAGTCCAGCCGCTCCTTGGCGATGTCGAGGTGCTCGGCCTTGCCGTCGGCGACCCAGCGCACGAACGAGCCCGCGTAGCAGTCGGCCATCGCCTCGATGAGGATCGTGGGGAACCGCTCCGGGTTGGCCCTGCGGTCCGACAGGCCCGCCCCGGTGCGGTTCTGCACCGCGTGGCCCATCTCGTGCGCCAGCACCAGCATCACCGCGGCCTCGCCGAACCGGTCGCGCAGCACCGGCAGCAGCGCGGCCCGGTCCCAGGCGATGACGTCGGCCGTGGGGCAGTAGAACGCGTTGCCCTCGACCTCCACGGAGGTCTCGGCGCACGGCGGCGCCTCGCTCTCGGCGTCGGCGGTGTCGACCGAGTGGTAGCCGCCGTGCAGGTCGTCGAACTCCTTGCCGAACGCCGAGGGGAACCGCTCGCCCCAGAACACCCGCAGGTCCGTGATCACCGTCGCGGCGAGCCGGTCGATGTCCCCGCCATCGGTGTTCTCCACGAACGACGGGTCGACCCCGCCCTGGGCGTCCGGGTCGTCCCGGGAGACCACCGACCCCTGGCCGGTCGGCTCGCCGGGGATCGCGGTCGTGCAGGCGACCGCGGACACGGCCAGCGCGACCGCCACCAAGACCCGAGCCGCAGCCGACCGGATAAGAGGAGGCCGGGTTGGCGCTGACCGGACCGCGGTGAGCTGGACAAGAGCCGACTGGATTGGCTCTAACGGAACCTCAGCTAACCGGGCCGCGGTTAACCGGGCTAAGCGGACCTCGGTTAACCGGCTGGCCGCCGATCGGGCCGCGGTGCGGGGGCGGATTCGGGAACGCACCCGCCCAGTGTGCCCCAGCACGTCGCCGTCCGGGCTTGATCGTCCGGCTCAGGAGTCCTCGGGCACCAGCCACACGACGCCCTGCGGCGGCAGTTGCAGCACCACCGACGCCTCCCTGCCGTGCCACGGCGTCGGCTCGGCGTCGACGCCGCCGAAGTTGCCCACCCCGGAGCCGCCATAGACCCGCGCGTCGGTGTTGAGGATTTCCCGCCAGCGGCCGGTGCGCGGCAGCCCGACGCGGTAGTCGCGGTGCGGGGCGCCGGAGAAGTTCGCCACGCACAGCAACTCGGTGTCCCCGCCGCGGCGCAGGAAGCTCAGCACGTTGTTCGCCCAGTCGTTCCCGTCGATCCAAGAGAAGCCCTCTGGGCGCGTGTCGTCGGTGTAGAGCGCGGGCTGGTCACGGTAGACCGCGTTCAGGTCAGCCACCAGCGACTGGATGCCCCGGTGCAGCTCGTACTGGGTCAGGTCCCAGTCCAGCGACCGCGACTCCGACCACTCCTGCGTCTGCCCGAACTCGCCGCCCATAAACAGCAGCTGCTTGCCCGGGTGCGCCCACATGAACGCCAGCAGGGCGCGCAGCCCGGCGGCCTTGTTCCAGTCGTCGCCGGGCATCCGCGACCACAGCGAGCCCTTGCCGTGCACCACCTCGTCGTGCGACAGCGGCAGCACGAAGTTCTCGCTCCACGCGTACACCAGCGAGAACGTGACCTCGTTGTGGTGGTAAGAGCGGTGCACGGGGTCGTGGCCGAGGTAGTTGAGCGTGTCGTGCATCCAGCCCATGTTCCACTTGAAACCGAACCCGAGCCCGCCCAGGTGCGTCGGCCGGGTGACCCCCGGCCAGGCCGTGGACTCCTCGGCGATCATCACGACGCCGGGGTGGTGCTTGTAGACGGTCGCGTTCAGCTCTTGCAGGAACCGCACGGCGTCGAGGTTCTCCCGGCCGCCGTGGACGTTGGGCAGCCACTCGCCTTCCTTGCGCGAGTAGTCCAGATAGAGCATCGAGGCCACCGCGTCGACCCGCAGGCCGTCGATGTGGAACTCCTCGATCCAGAACAGCGCGTTGGCGACGAGGAAGTTGCGCACCTCGGTGCGGCCGAAGTCGAACACCAGCGTGCCCCAGTCGGGCTGCTCGCCCCGGCGCGGGTCGCCGTGCTCGTAGAGCGGGCTGCCGTCGAACCGGGCCAGCGCCCAAGAGTCGCGCGGGAAGTGCGCGGGCACCCAGTCCACCAGCACGCCGATGCCGCGCTGGTGCAGGATGTCCACGAACTGGCGGAACTCGTCCGGCGTGCCGAACCGCGCGGTGGGCGCGTAATAAGAGGTGACCTGGTAACCCCAAGAGCCGCCGAACGGGTGCTCGGCCACCGGCAGCAGCTCCACGTGGGTGAAGTTGTGCTCCACCAGGTAATCGCCAAGCTGCTCGGCGAGTTCCCGGTAACCCAGCCCCTGCCGCCACGAGCCGAGGTGGACCTCGTAGACGCTCATCGGCGCCGAACTCCACTGCGTCGCGTCCCGCCGCAGCAGCCACTCGTCGTCGCCCCACACATGGTCCGATGTGGACACCACGGACGCGGTCGCGGGCGGCACCTCGGTCGCGAACGCCATCGGGTCGGCCTTCTCGTGCCAGCTTCCGTCCGCGCCGTGGATGCGGAACTTGTACCGGGTGCCCGGCGGCACCCCCGGCAGGAACAGCTCCCACACCCCCGACGAGCCCAGCGAGCGCATCGGGTTGGCCCGGCCGTCCCAGCCGTCGAAGTCCCCGCACACCCGCACACCGCGCGCGGTCGGCGCCCACACCGCGAACGAAGTGCCCTCCACGACGCCCAGGGGAGTGTCGTAGGAGCGCACGTGCGCGCCCAGCACCTCCCACAGCCGCTCGTGCCTGCCCTCGCCGAACAGGTGCAGGTCGAGTTCGCCGAGCGTCGGCAGCCAGCGGTACGGGTCGTCGACCAACTCGGGGCCAGCGCCGTAATCGACCTCCAGCAAGTACTCGTTCGGCGCCTCGGCCAGCGCGACCTCGTAGACGCCGTCGGCGATCGGGGTCATCTCGTGGCGCTGCTCGCCGACGATGACGGCGACGGACTTGGCGTTGGGCCGCAGCGCGCGGACCACCGCCCCGCCCAGCTTCGCCGGGTCCGCGTGGACCCCGAGCAGGGAATGGGGATCGTGGTGCGCGCCAGCGAGCAGGCGCTCGATCTCGTCAACCAAAAGGATCAACCTTGGGATATGTAGGACTGGAGTTGGTCACGGTCGGTTTCGAGCTGGCTGATGTGGCTCTTGACGACATCGCCGATGCTGACGATGCCGACCAGCGCCCCGTCGGCCACCACGGGCATGTGCCGGACCCGGCGCTCGGTCATCGTGGCCGCCAGGCTGTCCACGCTGTCCTCGGGCCCGCAGGTGACGACCGAGGTCGTCATGATGTCGGAAACCGGAGCGGCGAGCAGGTCCGCGCCCCGCTCGGCGAGCCTGCGCACAATGTCGCGTTCGGACACGATGCCGACCACATCGCCGCCGTCGGCCACCACCAGGGCGCCGACGTTGTGCCGGGCCAGCTCGGCGAGCAGCTCGGTCACGGTCGAGTCGGGGCCCACGGTGGCGACTTCGGCTCCCTTGCCACGCAACACATCCGCGATCCGCATGCTGGACACCCCGATCCTGACCATGGCGTCACCCGATAAGCGGGTCTTGCCGATCAGGTTAACCACGTTTGTGACTACCCGGAACTCATGCTGCCTAAAAGTCGCAACGCCGATCCGGGCCATGGCTCAGCCCGCCCGCCGGATCGCGGCGAGCGGGATACCCACCCAGTCCGGCCGGTTGCGGTGCTCGTAGGCGACCTCGTAGACGGCCTTGTCCAGCTCGAAAGCCCGCAGCAGCGCCGTTTGCGCGCGCGGGTCCTCGCCGACCGCGGCGTACCCCGCGCAGAACGCGGCGCGGTTGCGGTCCGCCCATTCGGCCGCCCGGGTCAGCCGCTGGTGATCGGCCGCGCTGGTGATCTCATCGCCCGCGAGCAGATGCAGCGCGGCGTAGTCGAACGAGCGCAGCATCCCCGCCACGTCCCGCAGCGGCGAGCGCTTGAGCACCCGCTCGTCGGGCCGCGACGCTGGCTCGCCCTCGAAGTCGATCAGCACCCAGCCGGTCGTGGTGCGCAGCACCTGCCCGAGGTGCAGGTCGCCGTGCACGTGCTGCACCTCGACCCCCTCGGGCAGCTCGCGCACCGCGTCGAACGCCGCGCGCAGCATCGGCTCGTGCTCGGCCAGCGCGGGCACCTCGGCCAGCACGGCGTCGAGCCTGCCGTGCATCTGCTCCACCGCGGCGCCGATCCGCTCGACGCCGACCGTCTCGGCGCCCAGCTGCGCGGCCAGGTCGGCGTGCACCTGCGCCACCGCCGTGCCCAGCCTGCCCGCCTCGGCCGCGAAGTCGCCGCCGACCTCGCCCGCGTGCAGGTCGCCCTCGGCCAGCAGGTCGCGGACGCTGGCCGTGGCCATCGCCCAGCCCTCCACGGCGTCGGCGAAATAGCGCTGGGCGAAGCCGAGCACGGCCCCGTCCCCCTCGGCCCCGCTTTCGACCACGGCCACCGGCTCGGCCACCTGCTTGCTGCCCGCCCGGAACAGCGCCCGGTGCAGCTCCACGTCCCGGTTCTTCCCCGGGACCGGCCTGCGGAACAGCTTGAGGATGTAGTGGTAGCCGAACACCACCGAGGTGTTGCTCTGCTCCACCCCGACCGGCCGGGCCCGCAGCCCGGTCACCACCTCCACGCCCGGCTCGCGCTCCCAGCGCAGCCCGCCCTCGTCGGAGCCATGCGCGAGCAGGTCGAGCACGATCGCCATCAGCTCGGGGTCCTGCGTGGCCTCGTAGGCGAACGACTCGCCGAGCTTGCCGATGAACGACGCGTGCAACTGGTCGGTCAGCTCGTCGCGGACGCCGATCAGCAGCTGGTACCGCTCGCCGTCGTCCACTTCGACCATGGCGTGCAGCAGCGCCGGGTCGCCGCCGGAAAGCAGCGTCGCTCTCTCGACGCGGACACTGGAAAGCTCCCGCCCCTTCGCCGCGAACCAGCGCTGCGCGGGCAGCCAGGCGCGCAGGTCGTCCGTCAGGGACGCCACGGCATGCAGGGGCCGGGTGCTCACAGGGGCTCGCCCTCCTCAAGGTGCGCGGTGATCTGGAACCAGTAGAAACCGTGACCGGGCAGGGTCAGCAGATACGGCAGCTCGCCGATCGCCGGGAACCGCACGCCGCCGGTCAGCTCGACCGGGACGCAGCCGTCGTGGTCGGACAGGTGCAGCTCGACCGGCTGCGGGAACCGGGACAGGTTGTTCACGCACAAGACCACGTCGTCGCCGTGTCTGCGCAGGTAGGCGAGCACGCTCGGATTGGACGAGCCCAGTTCGGTGAAGTCGCCGAGGCCGAACGCCTGGTGCTCGGAGCGGACCTGCAGCATCCGGCGGGTCCAGTGCAGCAGCGACGAGGTGTTGTTCATCTGCGACTCGACATTGACCGCCTGGAAGCCGTACACCGGGTCGGCGATCGCGGGCAGGTACAGCCTGCCCGGGTCGCAGCGGGAGAAACCGGCGTTGCGGTCGGGCGACCACTGCATCGGCGTGCGGACCGCGTCCCGGTCGCCCAGCCAGATGTTGTCGCCCATGCCGATCTCGTCGCCGTAGTACAGAACAGGGGAACCAGGCAGGCTCAACAGCAGCGCGGTAAACAGCTCCTGCTGGTTGCGGTCGTTATCGATAAGAGGCGCCAACCGGCGGCGGATACCGATGTTCGCCTTCATCCGCGGGTCCTTGGCGTACTCCGCGTACATGTAGTCGCGCTCCTCGTCGGTGACCATCTCCAAGGTCAGCTCGTCGTGGTTGCGCAGGAAGATGCCCCACTGGGCGCCCGCTGGGATCGACGGCGTCTGCGCCAGGATCTCCGAGATCGGGAACCGCGACTCCCGGCGCGCGGCCATGAAGATCCGCGGCATCAGCGGGAAGTGGAAAGCCATGTGGCACTCGTCGCCGCCGACGCTGGGATCGCCGAAGTACTGCACCACGTCCGCTGGCCACTGGTTCGCCTCCGCCAGCAGCACCCGCCCCGGGTACTCGTCGTCCACGACCTTGCGGCAGCGCTTGAGGAACTCGTGGGTGCGGGGCAGGTTCTCGCAGTTGGTGCCCTCCTCCTCGAACAGGTACGGCACCGCGTCCAACCGGAACCCGTCGATGCCGATGTCCAGCCAGAACCGCAGGACGTCGAGCATCGCCTCCTGGACCTCGGCGTTCTCGTAGTTCAGGTCGGGCTGGTGGGAGAAGAACCGGTGCCAGTAGAACTGCCCCCGCACCGGGTCGTAAGTCCAATTCGACGTCTCGGTGTCCACGAAGATGATCCGCGCGTCCAGATAGCGGTCGTCGGTGTCGGACCACACGTAGTAGTCGCCATAAGGGCCGTCCGGGTGCTGGCGCGACTCCTGGAACCACGGGTGCGCGTCCGAGGTGTGGTTGAGGACCAAGTCCGTGATGACCCGAATGCCGCGTTTGTGCGCTTGATCCAAGAGGTAGCTGAAGTCGTCGACTGTCCCGAACTCGGGCAGCACTGCCCGGAAGTCGGAGATGTCGTAGCCGCCGTCGCGCAGAGGGGAGGCGTAGAACGGCGGCAGCCACAGGCAGTCGACGCCGAGCCACTGTAGATAGTCGAGCTTGTCGGCCAGCCCGCGCAGGTCGCCGGTGCCATTGCCGTCGGAGTCGTTGAACGCGCGGACAAGCACCTCGTAGAAAACCGCGTTCTTGTACCACTGCGGGTCAGGCGGGGCCGACCGCGCGTGGTTGAAGTCCTCGGCTTGGGGCTCGGTCAGGTGACCGTCCGCGGTCACCGCCTCGCCGGTGTGTGGGATGCCCGCTAGACCCAGAGCCGCGTCGGGCGCGGTGGAGTCCTGAACCGTCATGCTTGTCGCCCTGTCACCGTCGTCGTTGTCGGTTGGCAATGCGTACCACGCGGATAGCGGCGCACGCACTGCCAAACCCTGTCGGACCTCCCGGGTCTCCCCTCTGTCTCGAACCGATCCCGCGAAGGATCAGCGCGGGAGCAGTCCGACGTCCACCACGTCCATCACCCGGCGGGCGGCATCGGCGGCGTCCGAGGGCGTCACCTGATCGTCTACCACCATTGAGGCCAAACCATGCATCAAGCAGCGCATGGTGAGCATGACGTCACCCGGATTTCGCACAGTGATCACACCAGCGAGGCGCGCGCGCTCCAACGTCGCCGCGAAGATCGCGCCGAGTCGCGCCTCGGACGCCGAGGCGGACCTGGCCGGAGCGGCGGCGCCGAACATCAGTCGATAGAGGTGCGGCTCGGCGATGGCGAACTCCAGATAGGACGTTCCGATCGCGCGCAACGCCGCCAGCGGATCGATATCCCCCGGCGGGGTGATGGCCGCGGCGAGGTCGGCGAAGCCCTGCTCGGCGACCGCGGCGAGCATCGCCTCCCGGTCGGCGAAGTGCCGGTAGGGGGCGGCGGGGGAGACCTCGGCGCGGGCGGCGACGCCGCGCAGGGTCAGCTTCGCCACCCCGTTCTCGTCCAGCAGGTCGCGGGCGGCGGTGATCAGCGCGCGCCGGAGGTCGCCGTGGTGATAAGGCTTGTCCGTCGATGTGGACATCGTTAACATCCTCCATGTGAACAACGTCAACATTACTCGTCTGGCGGGCTGGCTGGCCGTCGTCGGCGGGATCGCGCACCTCGGAGGCACCGCGGCCGCCCGCGCGGGAGTGTGGTCGGACATCGTCGGCGCGGGCGGGTGGAACACGATCACCCTGGAGCCGGGGACGGCGCGGCTCGCCGCGGCCGAGGCGTTCTGGCTCACGCCGGGCAGCTTCGCGGCGCCGCTGCTGCTGTTCGGCGCGCACGTGCTGTGGTCGAGCCGTCAGGGCCACCGGGTGCCCGCCGCGTTCGGCTGGGCGATCGCGGCGTGGGGCGCGGTCGCCGTCGTCCTGCTGCCCACCTCGCCCGGATGGCTGATCCCGGTCGTCGGCGTCCTGCTCGTGCTCGGCGACCGGGCCGAGGTCACCGCCTGAGCGGCGGTCTCACCGTCTCACCGTCGGATGTGGACGATGTGGGCCACCGACAGCCACGGTTCGAGACGCACGTAGTTCGCCACGCCCCACTGCCAGCTCTGCCCGGACACCTCGTCGTAGGCGGTGTGCGCGGTGTTCGGATCGAGGCCGAGGGCGGGCAGGTCCAGCCACAGCGTGCCGTCCTGGGCGTTGTGCGGGTCGAGGGTGATCACGCAGACCACGGTGTCGCCGGTCGCCGGGTCGGTCTTGGAGTAGGCGATCAGGGCGTCGTTGTCGATGTGGTGGAAGCGCAGGGTACGCAGCTGCTGCAACGCGGGATGGGCGCGCCGGATCGCGTTGAGCCGGGTCAGCCACGGTTGCAGCGACCGGCCCTCGGCGAGCGCCTTGGCGTAGTCGCGGGGCCGGAGCTGGTACTTCTCGGAGTCCAGGTACTCCTCGCTGCCCTCGCGGACGGCCTGGCCCTCGAACAGCTCGTACCCGGAGTACACGCCCCAGGTGGGCGACATCGTCGCGGCCAGCGCCGCCCGGATCGCGAACATCGCCGGACCCCCGCGCTGCAACGACTCGTGCAGGATGTCGGGGGTGTTGACGAACAGGTTGGGCCGCGCCTCGTCCGCGTGCTCGACCAGTTCAACGCCGAACTCGGTCAGCTCGTGCTTCGAGGTCCGCCAGGTGAAGTAGGTGTAGGACTGGGTGAACCCCAGCTTGGCCAGCCCGTAGAGCCGCGCGGGCCGGGTGAACGCCTCGGACAGGAACAGCACATCGGGGGCGACGGCCTTCACCTGGCGGATCAGCCACGCCCAGAAGTCCGGCGGCTTGGTGTGCGGGTTGTCCACTCGGAACACCCGCACCCCGTGATCGACCCACACCAAGAGCACCCGCAGCACCTCCGCGTAGAGGGCCTCAGGGTCGTTGTCGAAGTTGATCGGGTAAATATCCTGGTACTTCTTAGGCGGGTTTTCCGCGTACGCGATAGTGCCGTCCGGGCGGGTGGTGAACCACTCCTGGTGTTTGATCACCCACGGGTGGTCGGGCGCGCACTGCAACGCGAAGTCGAGCGCGACCTCCAGGTCGAGTTCCCGGGCGCGGGCCACGAAGGCGTCGAAGTCCTCAAAGGTCCCCAGCTCGGGGTGGATGGCGTCATGCCCGCCATCGGACGACCCGATCGCCCAGGTTGACCCGACGTCGCCGGGCTGCGACACGACGCTGTTGTTCGGGCCCTTCCGGTTGACCGACCCAATGGGATGAATGGGAGGCAGGTAGACGATGTCGAACCCCATCGCCGCGACCCGCTCCAGTTCCTTGGCCGCCGTCCGGAAGTTCCCGTGCACCGGCTTCCCCTCGGCGTCCAGCCCACCGGTCGAACGCGGAAAGAACTCATACCAAGAGCCGTAAAGCGCGGCCTTGCGATCAACCCAAAGCTGGTACGTCTTCCCCCGAGTGATCAACTCCCGCACCGGGTGCGTCGTCATCACCCGCTGCACCGGCTCCGACAGCGCTTCGGCGATCCGCACGGACAGCGGAAAGGTCGGGTCCCGCAACGCCCGGGCCGCGGACAACAGCAGTTTCCGATCCCCACTGCGGTCGGGCCGCCGCCCCACCCGCTCCAGAAGCCGAGCCCCGACCTCAAGATCGTTGCCCAGTTCGTCGGCGCTCTGCCCCGCCCCAGCCTTGACTTCGACGGTGTGCCGCCACGTGGACCACGGATCACTCCAGGCATCCACCCGAAACGTCCAAAGCCCTTCCGCGTCGGGCACGATCGCCGCGACCCACCGGTCGCTATCCACCCCATCGGCCCGCATCCGCGTCCGCCGAGCCTTCACATCCCCCGGCCCCCGCCAGGTGACGGTAGCCGCGACCGCGTCATGCCCTTCCCGCCACACGGTCGCCCGGACGGGAATGTGTTCCCCCACAACAGCTTTCCCCGGATACCGACCGCAAGACACGATCGGGGAGACGTCATCGATGCCCAGCCGACCGCTCACCGGTCAGGCTCCTTCCCGTCGCAACTGCTTGTCCCCAGTCTGCCTTGCCAAGGCCAGTCCTACACAACGACCTCCACCTAACGCCAGCCACCGCGCCGCCCAACGGTGATTGGTCATCTACCGGTCATACCCAGTCCGCCGCACCCAGAACCCTTGCCACACCACCCACTCGATCAACTCCCCGCCATCCGCGCCTCGCGCCTCGCGCCTCGCCTTCGCACCACGCCTGGTCCTTCTCATCCCACCCGGTGCGGTGCCCAGCCCGCACTCGCGCACCGCGACCCCGGGCCTTCGCCCGTATCTCGGTCCATGCGTCACCATTCGGTCCGTGGCCCCAGCGCTTTCGTCCAGAGTCCTTCGCCCGGTTCCGTGTCCTCTCGCGGCCTCGCCGCTCCCGGCAGCGGCTCGGTTCGTGGCCCTGCGCTTTCCCTCTGTGCCCTGACTCTTCGCACTGAGATCCTGCACTTCCGCCGGATTTCACTCCGTAGCCCCGCCGTCTCGCCGGTGCCTCCGCGCCTTCTTGTGCTCCCCGCCCTTTAGCTTCACAGCCCCCGAGCTTCACAGCCCCCGCCTCGCTCATACTCCGGCGCTCTTAGTCCCGTGATCCAGCGTCGGAGCGCCGTGCCCAGAATTCG